>JAGUWJ010000134.1 GCA_020062425.1 Actinomycetota bacterium | reverse complement strand
CGGGCGGCCAACTGCGCATGGCCTGCAAGCCCCCCGCCAAGCGCTCACTGGAGGGCTGGGTTGAGTGGGCGGCGCGCGAGCTCGAGAGGCGTGGGGTGGTGCTCCATAGTGGTGCGCGGGTCGATTCAGTTCCTGAAGATGAGGAAAGGCCTGACTTCGTCATCGTCGCGACGGGCGCCCTGCCCGCCGCACCATCCATCCCCGGCATCGAAGGCGACAACGTGGTGGAAGCGAGGGATGTCCTGCTAGGCCGCGCGGAAACCGGTGATGAGGCGATCATTCTCGGCTCCGGCTACGTGGGCATGGAGACCGCAGACTTCCTCATCGCGCGGGGCTCCGACGTCACGCTCCTCGAGGCGCGCAGCAATCCGCCGATCAACCGGATGACGGCCCATGGGTACTGGCTCTCAAAGAGGCTCGCCGACTCGGGGGGGAAGCTCCTATTAGGGGCCGAGGTCCTTGCCGTAGAACCGGACGCGGTGATCTACCGGCAGGACGGAGAGAAGAAGTCTGTCGGGTCAGCAGGAACGACCGTCGTGGTGGCGCTGGGCGCGAAGCCCAACGCGGGGCTGGCGGGCGTGCTAGAGCGCGAGGGCGTGCCGTTCAAGGTAGTGGGCGACGCCTCGGACCCCAGGCGCCTTCTGGATGCCGTGCACGAAGGGGACGCGGCCGGCCGGGCAATCCAGGTCTCTCACGGGTAACCGTGGCGGACTCATCCTTTCCTGTAGCCCGGCGGCCAGAGCATGAAGTCCATCACGTACGGGAATCGCACCGGGTCATATGTCGATAGCACCCCCCAGACAACGTACTTCAGTACGGCGTGTGGCAGGTACTCCCGGGTCTTTCTCATGAGGAACTGCGGCAGGTACAGCGGCGCGAGCTTCTTGAACTCCGTAAGAGCCAGGTCGCGGTCGGTGACCGCGTCGGCCGCGATCTTCCCCGAGATGATGGCGCCGTTCACGCCGAAGAGCAGAATGGGGCTCACCGCGCCGGCCGCGGTGCCGGCCAGTATCCTGTCACCGTGGATGAGGCGCATGTTCCTCCAGCCCCCTATCGGCCACGCCGCCCAGGTAGCCAGCCTGTCGTCCCAGGTCTTGAAGGTTATGCCGTCGTTCTCCTCCAGCTTGCGGCGGAACTCCCCTTTCTCACCGTCGGTCAGGGGCCGCTGAACGCTGAAGACCAGGGCGTCGGCGGCGCGGTTCGCCTGGCAGTAGTAGCCGAACTCCCGCGTGAAGCGGTCGAAGTAGACTATGACTCCGGGGCGGTCCGGGTCCGGGCGCCCCTTGGCGATGGTGCAGAAGAACGGTCGGCACGGTATGTCGAGCGCCTCGAACGTCTCGCGGTCGAGCCCTGTCGCTACGACAGTCCCGGGAGGCAGCTCCATTAGTTCCTGCTTGGACACCCTCTTCGAGAACTCCACCTCCACCCCGGCTTCAAGGGCCTGCCGGTAGAGCACGTTGTCGAGGGACTCCTCTCCCCGGCCGCGCTCCACGGTGAACGCTGCGAGGCCATCAGGCGAAGGGAAGTCGAAGCGACGATCGTAAGCCCACGCCCTGGTGGTGGTCCACGGCTCCACGGAGGGCTCGATGTCGATGCCCATCTCTTTCTGGATCCAGGCAGGGGATAGAAGTGTGCTGTCCGCCCATGAGAAGGTCCCGCCGACCTTCTTCCTAGCCTCGAGGACGGTAACCGAGAAGCCCCGCCTGGCGAGGGTGATGGCGGCCGTCAGTCCCGAGAGCCCGGCCCCGATTATCTGGACACTCATTCCTGAGTTCATGACGCCTCCACTCCTGGTCGGGTCTTTCCGGCTGCCGTCATCTATCATATCGGGTCGGTGTCGCCCGGGGGTAGCCATATATTTTACCGCCCCGCACGGAGGTAGTGAAACGACGGAATAGGAGTAACGGCGGGTAGCGGAGGTCAGGTCGGGATGTGCGCGAAAGGGGGCACTATGGATGAGACGGGTATCGAGCTGAAGGGTTGGTGGTCGTACCTGATAAGGGGGCTGTTGGCCCTAGCTCTCGGGGTACTGCTGCTGGTATGGACGGACTCTACCCTGAAGTCGCTGATCCTGGGGTTCGGCATCTTCGCCGTTGTCTTCGGTCTGTTCATTGTCTTCTGGGCTATCTACCTCGCAACACGGAAGGAGAATTTCGCGCTCCTGCTGGTGCAGGGCCTGGTAAGCGTGCTGGTCGGGGCCCTCCTGCTCGCGAACCAGAACACGCGGACCTTCACCCTGGAGGTTGTGCTGGTGTTCATCGCCGTCTGGGCGGTGGTCCTCGGTTTCGTGGAGCTCATCCACGCCTTCGAGATGGAGCCGGGAACGGGGCGCGGGCCATCGGCCTCGGCGGCGCGGTACTGATATTGCTGGGCATACTGCTGCTGGCGATCCCGCTGGCGACCGTATACTCAGCCGTGATAATTATCGCGGTCTTCCTCATCGTGGATGGGCTCAGGGACATCGTGCTCACGTTCTATGTGCCGAGGGGGAAGGCGGCATGAGCTGACTAACCTGCTGAGGGTTCTGTAATAGAAATGGCGCGCAGTTGCGCGCCCTTTCCTTCAAGCTCTGAGTTTTGAGCTGATTGTTATTGTCAGGTCATGCCGCCTATGTGCATCTCCCGCCTGGTGATGAAGCAGATGGGCATGGATATGCCGGGGTTCCCGGTGAGGACCCTGTGCACATGCCGCCTCTTCCCCCCGCGGCTTCCACAGAACGGGCACCGTCTGTACCCCCTGCTGGTCTTACCACAGTTCTTGCATCTCACCCGACCTGCCCCCTTTCACGCGGAACGACCTACGAAGGCCCCTACGTGGATTGCTTCGGCACTAAACGGGTGAGTCTTTAGTGGTCAATTCGGGTTATTCAACCGCGGGGTCAGACCCCGGAGTTGAAAATTCACATTCCGGGGTCGGACCCCGGAATGTGAATTCTTTGATTCTCGCGTCGCGGTTCAGGTCATGTCGGCCAGGCGGCCGTCTATGAGCTGCTCGGCCTCCCGCACCGTGCGCTCTATCACTTCCTGCACGGTGGGGATGTCGTGAAGCAACCCGGTGACCTGCCCGACCGGCAGGACGCCGCATTCGGTGTCGCCCTCCTCGGTCGCCACCTTGATCTTCTTGAACGCGTTCGCCATGTAGGCAAGCTGCTTGGCGTTGCTCCATCCGGAAGCCAGCACGCCGATGAACAACTTCCAATACGGCAGTTTCAGCATGTCGGCGATGAACTTCGAGTTCGGGATGGCGGCAAGGTAGCCCCAGGGGAAGAGACCCCGCTTTACGGACTTGCGGGCCGCCGGAGTATCGAGTATGCGGCACCAAAGGCCGTCGAACTTCTTGCTGTAGAGGGTGTCGTAGACGTCCTTCTCGATTGAGAGCTTCTTGAAGTTCTCGTGCAGTGGGCTCTCGATGGTGGTCATGAGACGTGTGCCCATGGCAACGCCGTCCGCTCCCAGCGCCATGGCCGCGGCCAGGCCGCGTCCGTCACCTACTCCTCCCGCCGCGACTATGGGGATATCTACTTCGTCCGCCATGCTGGGAACCAGGCAGAAGGTGGTAGGAGGCTCGCCGTGTGCCGCAGCCTCGTTGCCGGTGGCTATGACCCCGTGGCAGCCGTAGTCCTGGGCCCTCTTGGCATGCCGGCTGTTTGTGACGGTGGCGAACACCTTCCCGCCGTACTCGTTCGCCATCTGTACTATCCAGTCTCCCTTGCCCAGTGAGAAGTTGATGAAGGGTATCTTCTCCTCAAGGCAGACGAGCGCGTTCTGCGCGGCGCCGGGGAAGAGCAGCGACACGTTCGCACCGAACGGCTTGTCGGTGAGCTCGCGTATCTTCTTGATGGCGGCCCTGGTCTGTTTTTCGTCCAGCACGCCGGTGGCGAGGATGCCGAGACCCCCGGCATTGGAGACCGCGGCGACCATCTCGGGCGTACTTATCCAGCTCATGCCCGAGAGGAATATCGGATGCTCGATTCCCAGCAATTCCGTGATACGGGTCTTCATCAGACGCTCCCTCCGTCGGTGTCAAGCCGTGAGAGATTATATCTCAAAAGGGGGCACGGCGGGTTTCAGTGGGGACGTTTTGACCGGGGTTAAAGGATATGCGCCCGCACCTCATATGCGCGAAGGTAACGCGCCCCGCCAGGGAGAAAGTACCTTTGTGGTCAGAGTAGAGCGGCGGCCCGCTCTGGCGGGCGCCCGGCGAGGAAGGGAGCGCGAGATGCCGGAAAAAGACTTCTCGATCGGCGACGCCGTGAACTTCGGCTGGTATACCATGAAGACGAACCTGGGGTTCTTCATCCCAGCGGTGCTCATAATCTGGGGGATCAACGCGGCGCCGTCGAGCTTCCAGTGGGTGGTGGGCCTCTCCGACAGCGCAGTGGCGGTAGCCTTTTATATCTTTCTGGCCATCCTCAGCCTGCTTGTGGGCATCTTCCTGAGCATGGCCCAGATACGCATCGGCCTGCGCTACTGCAGCGGTGAGAAGGCCGATTTCCCGGACCTCGTCAACAGTTACCCGCGGTTCGGCGACTTTCTCGTCGGCAGCATTCTTTTCGGGCTGATAGTACTGGCGGGCTTTATCCTGCTGATAATACCGGGGATATACTGGAGCGTGCGTTATCGCTTCTTCGGGTACTACATACTCGACAGGGACATGAAACCCGTGGAAGCGATCAAAGCGAGCGGCCGGATGACCCGCGGTGTCTGGTGGCACCTATTCGTGTTCTGGCTGGCGATGTTCGGGGTAAGGCTCCTGGGTTTTCTTGCCTGCTGCGTCGGTCTGCTCTTCGCCGTGCCGGTGGAGATGGTCTCTGTGGCATACGTGTACCGCACGCTTATGGCCGCGACGCCGGAAGCAGCCAGCTAGATTTACTCCTGGTGCTCCTGGTGTCAGGCACTTTACCGGAAATTCTGCCAGGACTTAGCAATACCTTTAGTTGAATGCCTGATACCAGGATAGAAATCTACTTAGAGGCGAACTGCCCGTGTTTGCCTTTTCCGTCACGGAACTCGGTCGCGCCGGTCAGGGCCTCCCCGCTCGAAAGCGCCTCAAGCCCGATGCGGTACTCAAGCTCCATGGCACGGTCGAACTCGAGATTGAACCCCTCCAGCGCCGCGCGCCGGTCCCCGCGCAGGCCCGACTGGGGGAACTCCGCAAGTTGAGCGGCCAGCTTTTCAGCCTCCTCGCGGGCGGCGCCCGTGGGCACGACCATGTTCACCAGACCGAAGGAAAGGGCCTCCCGCGCGTCGACCGCCCGACCGGTCAGTATCATGTCCATGGCCCTGCTCATGCCGATGAGGCGGGGCAGGCGCTGGGTGCCGCCGTCGATCAACGGCACGCCGAAACGCCTGTCGAACACGCCTAAGACGGCATCCTCCTCCGCGACGCGCAAGTCGCACCAGCAGGCCAGCTCGAGGCCGCCCGCCACGGCATATCCCGCCACCGCGGCTATCACCGGCTTCGAGAGCTGGAGCCTGGTGGGGCCCATGGGGGCGCATAGGCTCATGTCCTCGTTCAGGGGGTTTATCTGCTCCAGGTCACCGCTGGCGAGCGCCTTCAGATCGGCTCCCGCGCAGAACGTCCCGTCCGCACCGCAAAGCACGGCGCAGTATAACTCGTCATCGGCATCGAAGTCGCGGAAGGCGTTGAAGAGCTGCTCGGCCGTCGGCCGGTTCACCGCGTTCCTGACGCCGGGCCTGTTGATGATTACCGTGTATACCCTACCGCTCTTCTCAACGAGCACATCCATGGCGGCTCACCTCAACTGACTGAAGGGGTCACGGCAGCTCAGATCCTGTCCGCCAGGTAACCCAGGTCGTGGGCCTCCAGGGTCTCGCGCGTGGGCTTGTTGTCCTCGTCGAGGCCCCTTATCTCCCGGAACTCCTTTATCATGGTGTCCAGGTCCGGCACGGAACCTGCGGTCGCGCCGTCCTCGACGGGGGTCATCGCTCCCAGACCGAGCGTGTCGTCCTCGGCGGCCGCACCCCATATATGGCCCAGGCACCGCTGCAGGTACCAGACCCGCACGCCGGTCTTCATCATCAAATCAAGGTCGTAGTCGTATCCGGCGACCTTGTTGAACGCGTCAACCCACATGGGGAGGGTCACCGAGACCTGGGCGAACTGGCACCAGCAGGCCGAGTTGGTGAGGCTTCCCAGGGCGAGTGTCTTGGCGGCGGCATCCGCCTTGTACTCGGTGGACATGCCCTCCAGGATCATGTCCAGGCCTATCTCCGGGTACTCCGCAGCACCCATCTCGAGCACATACATCTGGTTCGACACGTGGCAGGCGCCGCGCACGGACATGACGTAAGCGAGCGCGTTGCCCCAGTGGCAGCGCGGGTCGTGCATCGGGCTCTCGAGACCTTTGCTGTCGGTCAGGTAAGCCTCGCTCCCGCCTCCTGTCTCCTCGGAAGCCTTTCGGGAGCCTTTGGCCAGGAGCTCACCCAGCTTCCCTTCCCTGCCTGCGATCTTGGGAAGCATCTCGATCACCGTGTCGATGTCTCCCCACTCCAGTTTCACGCCGTCGTAATCCTCGGGCTTCATGATCCCGTGCTCGTAGCAGCTCATGGCCCAGGCGAAGGTCGCGCCGCAGGTTATGGTGTCCATCCCCAGGCGGTTGCATATCTCGTTTGCTTTCGATACGGCCTCCAGGCTGGGGTTCATGAGCATGGTCCCGAAAGTCCCCAGGGTCTCGTACTCAGGGCCGGGACCTTCCTCCATCTGGTAGGGGCCGTCTTCCACCTTGACCACCCGTTTGCACCTCACCCCGCAACCCCTGCAGGTATCTCTTTCGGTGAGGATGGTGTCGGACATGGCAATGCCCGAGAGCGTCTCCGGCCCCTCTTCCCAGAGGCCCCGCGACCAGTTCTTGGTGGGCGTGTGGCCCTCGAACATCCACATCTCCATGTTGGCACCGGTACCGAACGCCCCGATGGTCTGGCAGAATATGCTCTCGTCGATGGCCGGGCGGATGGTGTTCTGCCACAGTTCCTTGAAGCCCTCCGGGTCGGCGAACTCCGCCCTCCTGTCCCCCTTGGCCACAATCGCCTTGAGGTTCTTGGAGCCCATCACCGTGCCCAAACCCGCCCGGCCCGCGTGGTGACCGTAATCGTTGGTGATGCTGCCGTACAGAACCCCATTCTCACTGGCCGGACCTATGGTGCAGACCTTGTGACGCTTCGTGTACTTTTCTTTGAGGGCGTCGGTGACCTCGTAGACGTCTTTTCCCCAGAGGTCGGAGGCATCGACCAGCTCGGCGGAGTTGTTTCCCAGGAGGAGGCAGACCGGCTTCTCGGCCTTGCCCTTGAAGATTATCCCGTCGTAGCCGCAGCGCCGCATCTCGGGCCCGAAGTTGCCCCCGCAGCTTGACTGGCCCCAGACGCCCGTCAGCGGTGAACGCCCGCAAACGGAGAACCTGCTGGTCCCGTACATGCCGGTGTCGGCAAATGGCCCTGCGGCGAATATGAGGAGGGATTCAGGGTCAAGGGGCTCCGCCTCGAGGTCACCGCGGTCGAATAGGAGTTTGGCCGCCAGGCCGGCCCCGCCGATATAGAGCCGGTAAAGCTCTTCCTCGACCGCTATCTCCTCCGTCTGTCCGGTCGAAAGGTCGACCTCCAGGAATATACCCGCATTGCCATACATTCGGTGTCCCCCTCACTCTCTATATGTTCCGGCCCGGGTGTGAGATCAGTTGACTGACATGACCTTCGTCAGCCTCATGAGCGCGAACGGGTGGAAGAACATCCCCTTGATCTTGAGCTGGCGCTTAAGGAGCTTGATCGGGACTTCCATTCCCTCCTTGTTGAAGAAGAACGGCATGCCGAACTTGATGCTTATGTTCGCGAGGTCGAGAAGGGTCTCAGAGTCTGTGACTATCTCGAGGATGGGCTTACCCGCCCGTCCGCCGAATACGGTCAGGCTGCCCTTTCCGAACGCCATGGTCATGTCCACGTCCGCGTCGTCGGCAAAGATGTAGATGGGCCCTTTCAGCGCATTGAAATCCTTGATGCGCTTTGGCTTGCTCTCCAGGTTGCTCTTGATCATGTCAGCGAGTATAACCGCGAGGCCCACCTCGTCTGCCCCCGGAGCAAGCTTGATCTCGGGACCCCCACCGATACCTGTACTGCTGCTCATTTCCTACCCCCCGCTCTAGACCTACTGCCCCTCTTGCTGAATTTACATGGCTTTTTTCATGATCTCGAGTATCTCAGATGACTCGAACACCGTCCTGATGTTGTACACGATCCCGCCGTCCGATATCGCCATCTCCGCGGCTTCCTCGAGACGGTCCTCAGGCACCCCGACCTCGCTCAGTTTCTGTGGAATGCCCAGCTTCTTTGTGAACTCCCACATCGCGTCCGCCAGGGCTTCTCCCGCTTCGATATCGCTCATCCCCTTTGTGTCGATGCCTATGGCCTGCGCGATAGTCTTGTAGCCGTCGCCGGCTTCCTCGCGATTGAACAGTATTACGTGCGGGAGCATGATGCTGTTGCCCAGCCCGTGCGGTATCTCGAACAACCCGCCCAGCGTGTGCGCAATCGCGTGGACCATCCCGACCTGCGAGTTGGCGAACGATATACCGGCCATGGTAGCCGCAATGAGCTGCTGTCCACGCGCGAGTAAATCGCTGCCGTTCTCGATACAGGTGGGAAGGTACTGGTTGATGAGCCTTATAGCGTGGAGCCCCATCGCGTCCGCGATCGGAGTACGCGGAATGTCCACTATGGCTTCGACGGCATGGGTCATGGCATCCATCCCCGTGGTGGCCGTGAGCCCCGGCGGGAGACCGACCGTGAGAGCGGGGTCGAGGATGGCCGTGTTCGGTGTGATGAAGTTGCTCCCCAGGAGCTGTTTCTGGTTCCTCTTCCAGTCCTTGATGACCGCGACATTGGTCGCTTCAGCTCCCGTGCCGGCGGTGGTGGGAATAGCGACCTGGGGGGTTTGAGGCTCGTTCAGCATCTGAAAACCCGTGTAGTCGCATATGGATCCCCCTGATTTCACTACGATCGCCATCGCCTTCGCGGTGTCGATGACGCTACCGCCGCCCACGCTCACCAGGCAGTCGGCGCCGGCCTCCTTCGCCAGCCCCGCGGCCTCGTCGACTATGTGGTGGCCGGAATCCTGGCAGCACCCGTCATAGATACCCACATATCTACTGCCCAGCGCCTTGACGACGCGCTCGGCCAGGCCGACCTCGACGACCCCCGGGTCGGTAACGACGAACGCTTTGCTGCACCCGAGCTCGTCGACTTCCATGGATGCTTCTCCAACCGCGTTGTTGCCGAAAACGATCTTGGTGGGATTACGGTAGATGAATGAAAGATCTTCGTCGTAGGCCATTTCAACCTCCTCGCCGGACCATGTCACACGTTAACCAAGAGCCGTCACAGAGGCGCGGGCGCGCTCTGCACGGCCATCCAGCAGAATTCTCTCTCACAAGCGCTCTCGGGATTACCTCTGCCATCCCGGGAACAGTCGACCTGATCTCAGTTCAGGAACTTATTCGACAGTTCGGTGACGACGTCCCTGAGCTCCTGGGTCTCCTCCGGGGTGAGCTCGTCGGGCATCTTGCCGCCGACCTCGCTGCTGAGCTCCACCAGCCTGGTCGCCGCCCTGACCGCCCTCACGATTGCCGGCAGGTCGCCCTTCAGCTTGAGCTTTCCCTGCATCATGCCCTTGACCGGGTCGAGCTGCTTCTTGCCGACCTGGATCCAGCGCTCGAACGAGCCGGTGATGACGAAGTCCCCGGCCTCGCCGACATCGGTGGGCACTATCTGCGCCCAGTTGCAGTCTCCGTGCCAGAGGTCGAGCAGGACGTAGAGGTCGATGTCTAGGCCCATGTCCGGGTTCGGCTCCACGTGCAGGCAGACGCTCCCCTCCCAGTCCTTGGCGACTTCCTTGTACGTCGCGTCTCCCTGGATCTTCTTCTCGAAAAGATCCACCCATTCGGGGGTGAAGTAGATGTACGGTGGGGGCGCCGCTTTGCGCTTCTCCAGCTCCGCCGCGTACTCCTTCTTCCACTCGTCACTCATGAACTCGATCGCCATGGTCACCCTCCTTTTCCCAAGCCAAACCGGGATCGTTGCCTTCGAAAGTCCGCTCAGGGGCGCCCCGTGCGAGGTCGCTCCGCTACCACCTCCATAACAGGTCCGCATTCGGAAGGGGAGCCGCGATGAATGCTCGTCAAACCCCCCAGGGATTGATATGCTATCACAAAGCCGAGGTCAAATTAAACCAGTCAAGAGGAAGTCCAACCGAAAGTCAGCACCGGTGCGAAGAGCGGTTGATAGTGACTCAAAGGAGCTGGTTACGGATGAAGGTCGCAGCAGTCCAGATGACCGCCCGGCTGGCGGACGTCGACTATAACCTCGAGCGCGCCGAGGCTCTTCTGGGGCAGGCGCTAGCTCAAGACTGCGAGATGGTCATCCTTCCCGAATTCTTCACGTCCGCCGTCGCTTTTCACCCAGATATGCGCGACGTGGCGCAGCCTTTCGAGGGGCCCGCTCTTGAGCTGATGGTCGAGGCGGCGCGCCGCAACGGCGCCTACGTGGGCGGCTCGTTCATCTGCACCAGGGGCGGGGACAACTACAACACGTTCGTGCTGGTCAACCCCGACGGAAGCTACGAGACCCACGACAAAGACCAGCCCACCATGTGGGAGAACTGCTGGTACCTGGGGGGTTCGGACGACGGCGTTCTCGACACCCCTCTGGGGGGCGTCGGGGCGGCGGTCTGCTGGGAGCTGGTAAGGACGCGCACCGTGCACAGGATGAAGGGGCGCGTGGGACTGCTGGTGGGGGGCTCGTGCTGGTGGTCCGTTCCGGACCGTGTCATCCCCATCCCGGGCAAGGCCGGCGCCGGCAGGCGCAACCTCCAGATAATGATCGACACTCCCGCTCGGATGGCCCGATTGCTGGGGGCTCCCGTGATCCACTCCGCCCACGCGGGCACTTTCCGCGCGCGCATGCCGCTGCTGCCGGGCCTGCCTTACCGCTCGCACTTTCTCGGAGAAGCCCAGGTCGTGGACGCTTCCGGCCGGGTGCTGGCACGCCTCCAGAGGGAGGATGGTGAAGGGCTTGCCATCGCGGAGATCGAGGTCGGTCGGCCGGCGACTCCGGCGGAGGAGCCTCCGGAGGGCTTCTGGATAGCGAGGCTGCCGGCACTCATCAGGCTGGTCTGGCATTACCAGAACGTCCACGGGAGTCTCTACTACAGGTTGCACCGCCGCAAGATAATCTCGAGCGGCACGACAGCCTAGAGCCTGGTCAGAGTGACCGTGGTCCCCGTCGGGGGAGCGCTCGTATTCACACTTCGAGGAATCGACCCTCCGGTTCAGCTCGAAGAGGGCCTGCATCAGCCCTACCAGGAGCAGTACCATGCAGGGATTCTCCAGCGTCACCCTGGCGCTGATCCCGTCAGGCTCGTACCGTGAGACTATCCCCAGCCCCCGGTAGGCTATCATCCTGCGGTAGCTCTCCAGGTCACCCAGCCAGCTCATAACCTGCATGAGCTCCTTCATGTAAAGCCTGAGGGCATCGACCACCACGGATGGGATGGTGTCGCCGAGCTCGGCTTCCAGGTCCCTCAAGATGGCCTCGATGCCTCGTGGCCCGAAGAGCGACATCCTTCTGCCCGTCTCGGAATGGATGATGGTGCCATCGTCCAGGTTCCAGTCACACTGCGTGATCTCGAGCGGCACCCCGCACGTGGAACAGCGCTCGAACAAGAGATCGCCCTGCTTCACGGGAAAGCTCTCGAACTGGAGACGCTCTTTCAGCTCTATCGGATGCTCGCCGACGTGACAAGTCACGTGGTAGGTATCATCCGATACCTTCTCATATTCCAGGTAGTGGTCCCTGCCGTCGATTGCCTCCCACGCGCCCAGCACCTCGCCGCAGATCAGCAGCAGTGAGTGAGAGTTCATCACTGACATGGTTATGAAATCGTCAGAGTCGCCGGTCCTCCTGCGCCCTGCCAGGCTGATGTCGCCGTAGCCGAACGCCCTGCCGTTCATGGAGAGCCTCTCGATGACCTTCCCGGTGCCCAGGCGCCTGGCGGCCTTCCGCTCCAGTGGAGAGAGCATTTTCTCTACGTACTGGTTCACCTCACGCCGCTTGCTCTCGACGACTATCTTCTCTATGGAAAGACCTATTATGTCTTCGATGCCCCGGAAGAGAGCGTCGATGGTCTCGGACTCGGCGAAGACCATCCTGTTGTCCGGGTCGTTCGCCGGGGTGATGACGCCGTTGTCGTGCCAGACGTAGCCGCGCGTGAGAAGCAGCGGAACCCCGCACTCTTCACACAGTTTGATCTTACCCATCACCTTCCCCCGGATACCTCGTCCTCACACCCTGCGGGAACTTCCTCCCCCCGTTTCCGCCGGGTTTTGCTCCCTTTGAGCCACCTTGTAGGGGCGGTCTGCTTAAATCAAGTAGCGGGCAACCGGGTGCGCCTCTCAGGCGGACTCGAGGGGAGGCGGCGCGCCGGGACCTGTCGGGACGGGCCTGAACTCGCCGACCCCCACGAAGAAGAGGCCCGTCTCCACCACCGGTTCTCCGGTTGCCATCTCCCAGGCCTGGCTGTAGAGGATGAGTTGCGGGGCGTACTTCGAGGTGAGCTCGTCCAGGTGTCCAGGTGAACGCACCTCGTCCGTCTTGTAATCGACGATGACCCAACCGCCCTCTTCGCGGAAAACCAGGTCGATGACGCCGCGCACCAGAGTGAGCCGGTCTTCGCCGGGAAGCGCCACCTCGAACGGGACCTCGGTCATCGTCGACCCTGAAGCCGCAGCACGCGCCCAGACGGGAGAGGCGATGACCGACTCGGCCGTCTCCACCGCGGCCTTCGCGCTCGACCTCTCCAGTCCGTTCTCCTCGAGGAGCGTGCGGGCCCAGGGGAGCAGTTCGACCTGCCCGCCACCCATGGCGAGCTCGAGCAGTCCGTGAATCACCTGCCCCCATTCCACGCCGTGCTCTCCGTCAGGCGCCGTCCCGGTGGCACCCTCCGGCCCGCCCTCTTCGCTCGGCGTCTGGGAGATAGGTCCACCCGCCCGGGCAAGGGCGTGCTCCTTGGCGGCACTTACACGATAAGTTGGAAGACGAGCGCCCTCGAGCCTTGACTCTATCTTTTCGGCCGCCGTGGTCGACTCCTCGAGCGTCACAGGTTCGAACTGTTCGAGCGGCGGCCCGGCGGGACCGGGATCGTTGAGGATCTCGGGCGGCAGGCACTCCTTGAAGTGCCGCCATGCGTTGTTCCTGTTTCTGCCTTGAGAGGACCGTTGGGTGACGACCAGCGCTTCAGAGCAGCGTGTGGCCGCGACGTAGCGGAGCCGAAGTTCCTCTGCGGTCTGGAAGCGGCGCTCCCTCTCCGCGAGGGTTTCCCAGCCGCGAGGCTGGGCCAGCACCCCGCCTTTCCTGCGCCCGCGATCAGGGGCACGAACGGCCATGTACCCCAGCACCCGGTCTCCCGAGCGGTCGACGAACAGGTCGACCGGATGGTCGGAATCGCCGTAAGCGCTCGCCAGGAAGACCACCGGCGCCTCCAGGCCTTTCACCTTGTGCAGGTTCATGACCCGTACGGGCGGCGCCTCCTGCGGCCGCGCGCTGACGGCGTCGTACTGTCTCTCAGAGGAAACGATCTCCGAGAGGTACTCGGCGAGCTGGAGGCCACTCCACTGCTCATGCTGGATACCGCGCAGCAACTCGACCGTCTTCCCCAGGCCGCCAGCCTGGAACTCGCCGCCCGGACGGGCTCCCGCCAGCGCGGTAAGGCCCAGGTCCTCTAACATCGCCTCCACGGCGCTTACGGGGGGGATGCCCGCGAACCAGCCCGCGTAACGGCCCAGCTTCTCGAACGCTCCCGCGAAGGCGTCCCGGTCGTCACCGCCAAGCGTCTTCGGGACGACGGTCCGGTAGTCGAAGCGGCCGCCTGCCTTTTTATATCTGTAGAGAGAGGCGTCGCTCACCCCGAACGCCTCGCTCCGGAGGGCGCCGAGCAGCGCCACCGGGTCGTCCGGCCGGAGCACCGCCTCCACGCAGGCAAGCAGGAACCCCAGCTCCTCCACCTCGTTCAGGACCGTGCCGCCCGTCACCTGGTGCGGGACACCGTACCGCTGGAGCGCCGCGGCATAAGCGCTCAGGTGGGCCCTGTTCCTTGAGATGACCATGAAGTCGCCGGGCTCGGCCGCCTCCGAGCGACCGCGTTCGAGCTGCCCGGCCCTGCGGGGGATGGTAAGACCCGAGTCGACAGCGTAGCGGATGAACCTCGCTATGAGGTCAGCCTCGTAGCGGAACGCATCTTCTCTGTTCCCGACTTCATCTTCTATCACCAGCGCATGGATGCCGCTCAGGCATGTGCCGGGTTGAGCCGCGTCATCGCGCCCTCTGGCGAGCGCAACGTAGGCGGGCGACTCTTCCGTCGAGGATGCCGGGAACCTGAGCAGGGGACCTTCAACGTCCTCCTCACCGTCGCTTCCCGGCTGGAAGACGCCGTTGACCCAGTCGATCAGCGGCCCGGTCGAGCGGAAGTTCGCCGACAGGTTCACCAGCACGCCGGGCGCGGTGTCCATCCCGCCCGAGAGGATCATCTCTTTCACCTCGTTGTAGGTGACGATGTCCGCTCTCCTGAAGCGGTAGATGGACTGCTTGGGATCCCCCACCACGAAGAGCGAGCCGGGGCGCGGCCTGCACCGGCGCCAGTCCGTCTCGTCCGGGTCGGTGGCGGTGATGAGCATTATCACCTCCGCCTGGATGGGATCGGTATCCTGGAACTCGTCGACCAGAAGGTGCGTGAAGCGGTGAGCGAAGTAACGCCTGACGTGCGGGTTGTCCTTCAGGAGCTCCGCCGACTTCATGAGCAGGTCCTGGAAGTTGAGCACCCCCAGCTCGGCGCGGCGCGCGTCGTAAAGGCTCCGCGCCTCGAGGAAGACCCTCATCGCGGGGCCGTACCTGGCCTCGCGCCAAGCGCCGAGCATCGGCAGGACCACCGTCTCGCGGAACTCGTCCCAGCGCGCCTGCTCTGCCTTTGCCGCCTCCCGCGAGAACCCTGCCGCCACCCACACCTTCTGCACGACCTTCAGGCCGCGGTCGAACTGTTCCTCGAGGAGCTCCATGAGCTGGCGCGGTTCGCTCAGGTCCTCGTAGTGGGACGCCACGCGCGGTATCTCCTTGAATGCCGGTATCAGCCGGTCGTTCCCGCTGTCGTCGGGGAGCCCCGGTGCGGTCTCGCGCATGCGGCCGACGTACTCCTCGAGGAGTGCCACGGCGCCGTCGAGTTCAACGCCCGAGGAGTATGAGATGTATGCTGCAAGGTCATCTCGCGAGTAGCCTCCTTCCAGCGCCGTGCCCGCCTCGGGCAGGGGCCAGTCATCGACGTCCGGATACATCGCGAACTCTTTGAAGCCGCGTTCGAGCTGCCCGGCCCGCACGCCCACAGCGGCAAGGTCTGACAGGACTGTTCCGCCCGCGCCCGCGGTCAGGCCGGCGCAGTATTCGCGCCAGCACTCCTCACGGATGAACGAGTCGGTCTCGTCGTCTATCTCCTCGAAGGCTATGTCCACCCCCGCCTCGACGGGGCGCTCACGGAGCAGGCGGCCGCAGAAAGAGTGGATGGTCCCCACGAAGCACTGATCGACGTGCGCGAGGGCCTCTGCGAGCCGCTCTCCTTCGATCCCTTCCTTTTCACGGACGGAGCGCTCGAGCGCGATTCGGAAACGGGTTTTGAGCTCAGCGGCCGCGTTCCTGGTGAAGGTGACCGCCACCATCCCGCGGATGTCGGCGCAGGCTCCGCTCGCGAGGAGCCGCACCATCCGTCCCACAATGCTGGTGGTCTTCCCGGTGCCCGCGGCCGCTTCGACGAGCATGTTCTCGTCGAGCCTGGTCATGATGAGGTCTCTCATCTCCTGGTCCGGCGCGGGCGGTCTCGAGTCACACATCGCCGCCTCCGTCGCCGCTGGTGCGCTCATCCGCCCCCGGTTCACAGAGCACGATACCACTGAGCTCGACGAACGGCCTCAGCACCCGGTTCGCCGGGTTCGCGAGTTTCCTCGCGGCGTCGTCCGCCGCGGTCCGCGCGTCGCCGAAGGCGCGAGTATATTCGCTGAAGTTGAGAACGTCTCCGGGGTCTTCGGTGAACGGGAAAGCCCCCGACTCGATGAGATCGCAGAGCAGGGCCAGGACCTCCCGCCCCCCTTTCAGCTCGGCTGAACTCCACGAGACGCGCTTGCCGCGCCCCCTCACTCCCGGGAAGAAGTACCCGAACTCCGCGATGCGGGCGCCGGGGTGAACTTCCGCTATCCTGGCCCCTGCAAGCTCCATGTACACCGCGCTCTGCAGGCGCCTCCCGCCGCTGAACGGGTCGTTACGGTCGAGCCCGTAAGGGCTGCCCGCCTTGTAGTCCCAGATCGAGAAACAGTTTTCCTCCGGGAGCACCCTGTCCACCCGGTCGAGCCTTCCCCTCAACCTGACGCGCCTGCCGCCCCCGAGATCGACGCAGACGGGCTGGTCGCTGTCGAGCGCGGTCAGGCCGGTTTCGCGTGCGAGCCCTATGGATGCCTCGAAGTACTCCGGAAGGTGCCCGCGGCAGTGGGCCTCCTCCTCCAAGAGGAAGATGCGCGACGCGAGCTCGAGGTCGCGCTTCTCGGCATCGAAGACCACCTCGTTGGGGGGCGGCCGGTACCTGGTCCAGCGGGAGATCTCCTCCTCAAGCAGGCCTGCGAGAAGCGGGCGGTCCCTTTCGGACTCCGGGACCAGGCCCCGCTCCTTGAGGGCGCTCATGAACCTGCGGAAAGTCGCGTGCAGCAGTTCCCCAGTCTGTGCGGGCTCGAGCCAGAGGCCCGGGTCCATCACGTACTCCTCGGGCGTCACAGCCTCGAGCACGTACCTGAAGAAGTACTCGAGCGGGCACCTGGCCAGAGTCTCCAGGCGCGAAGCCGACAGGACCGGGCCGTCCTCCGCCGACAGGTCGCAATCGGCTCCCGCTTCGGGGACGTACCCGTCGTACTCGGTGAAATCGTCGCTCCGGCGCGCGGCCCTCGCGTCAAGACCCCTGGCGAGGTTAGGGAAAGCCTCCGCGACCGAGCGCT
>JAGUWJ010000055.1 GCA_020062425.1 Actinomycetota bacterium | reverse complement strand
CCTTCGAGGAGCGCGGCGGGCGGTATGACGGGGCCGTCGCCGGCTGGTCGCAGAGGCACCAGGACGTGAGGGACTACACCGTCCGTCCCCTGGTCCGCACGCCGGTCAAGGGGCTTTACGCCGCCGGCTACCAGGCTTTTTCCTGGCTCTTCTGGGGCGGCGTACCCTCCGCGGTGCTGAGCGGAGCCGAGGCCGCGCGGGCAGTGCTCCGCGGCGACGGCCCGGTCTCGGAGGTCACTATCCCGTCTTGAGAATTGCGCGACCGGGAGCACTGTCCCGCACCGAGCTCCTTGCCTCAGAATGCCTGTCTATGACCTGTTTACTGTTACCCCTCCTTGCAATATAATGATGAGCCCTCGCCCGGGTGTAAGGGAACCCGCGCGGGGCCGAAACGAGTTTCATCGAGTCATTCTGCCGGGGAACAACATGCTTGAAACGCGCACGAGCGGGGCCGCCAACGGCGCCGCGAAAAGCTTGACTTACTTGATACACCGCCGGGGAAAGGTCCCGCGGTGAGCCCGCCGGTAAGGGGGGCTCAAGCGGCCGGCCTCTCCCCTCCCTCTTTCGTGAGCTCAAGCCGGCGCCGCGGGGGGCCCTCGCTCCCTTCCCGCGGCGCGGGCCGGGGTAGCTGGTGGCGCGGACTCAACGGACACGGCAAGATAGCCGTTTACGTGAGCGTCCTCCTGGTGATCGCCCTCTTCGCCGTCCTGGGCGTTTCGGCGGGTTCCGGAAACGGTGCGGCCGTCCAACCCAAGGTCGAGAAGAAGGTCGCCTCCGAGTCTACGCTCAAGGATCTCGCCATCACCATCAACAGCAACCTCATGAAGATCAACATAACCCTGGGGTCCTTACGCCTCAAGACGCTGCTGGCCAAGGTCGCCGCACTCGCCCCGCAGGTCCAGGCACGGGTACTGGAGGTGTCAAAGGTCGTCCAGGGGGCACGCTGCCAGGGGTACATCGCCAGGCTGGCGTCAGTGAACGATACCGGGAAACCCGGAAAGAAGGAATCCTCGAAGTACGCCCCCAACGACCCAGAGGACGTATGGCGCTACGCGAACCGGGTAGCCCGGCTGAACCTCCCGAGGTTCAAGTCTCTGCTGGAGGAGGCGTTCGACGGACATACCGCTCTGGTGGCGCTGGCGATCCCCCAGGCGACCGGTCCCGCCCACGAGCAGCTCCTGGAGCAGAGCTGCAGCACGTACACAGCCCTTCGCTATTACATACGGGGTCTCGAGCTACTGACTGACGTGAACGAGATGACCGTCGGCCAGGCGGTCGAGCTCTATCAGAAGGCCACCGTGATGGTGATGGGAACGGCGGCAGCCCTGTAAGTACCGGTGCGGAGCCCGCTTACCCCTCGGACAGCCCCAGGATGTCGTCCGCGGCCGCTATCGTGTCACTGGTCATCCAGCCTTTGAACATGGGGTCGCTTGCCATCGTCTCCTCGATCCGGGCAACCGTATCACCCCTGAGCTGGTTCTTGATGACCCTGTAAGCCCCGGGCGCGACCGACCCCAGGTCCGCCGCAACGTCAAGGGCGCGAGGCATCAACTGCCGCCGGGGGAGCAGCTCGTCCAGTATCCTCCAGTCGAGCGCCCAGGAGGGGTCGACGTGGCTCCCGGTGAGCAGCAGACGCCTCAACACCGCCGGCGCAAGCTCGTTCTTAAGCGCCTCCATGGTCGCTACCGGGAAGGGGACACCTACCCGTGCCTCGGTGAGGCCGAGCGGATACGACCCGTCGATCCCCAGCCTGTAGTCACAGCACACCAGCATGATGAAACCCCCGGCCAGGGCAGGCCCGTTCACCGCGGCCACCGTCGGTTTCGAAAAGCTGTATACGGCTTTTACGACCCTGTTGATGGCCTCGATCATCCGGTGTTGCTCCTGCGCGTCGTACCGGGGCACGACCTTGAGGTCCAGGCCGGCCGAAAAACAACCGCCCCGGCCTGTCATCACCAGGGCTCGACACTCGTCGTCACCTTCCAGCTCCGATATTGCCCCCTCCGCCTCCAGAAGCAGCTCCAGGTGGATCGAGTTCACGGGAGGGTTGTCCAGGTATATCACGCACGTGGCGTCCTTGCGCTCTACACTGAGGTACTCCATCGTCACCTCCACCGTTGCCGGACGCTCGCCCGGTATGGCTGCACGAGCCATCACTGGACTATTGTATTCTAAAACCTGTTTTCCTCCGCCGTACGAGAAGATGGTATAAACTTGCCGCATGAACCGTAGGGTGCGACAAAGGAGAACCTCTCTTGGACCTTTCCCTTGAGCTGAAGGAAAAATCGAACACCACCCTCTTCGGCATCGCGGACGCCCGTGCTTACGCCGAGAAGGCCCCCGCGGGCCACCGGCCGGCCGACTTCATGACCGATGCCCGCTCGATAGTGGTCCTCGGTGAGCGGTTGATAGACCTCCCGCTGGACGGTATACCGGCCACCCGTTACGAGTACACCGCCGACTTCCACATGACCAACGAGAGGTTGAACCTGAACCTCTTCACGCTTTCACGCTTCCTGCAATCTGGGGGCGCGCGGGTCTTCCCGGTGCCCTACAGGGAGATGCCCGCCTGGAATCTCGAAAAGAGATCGGCGGCCCTGTTCAAGCTGGCGCGCGGCGCCGCGACCCTGCCACGCGTGCGCGAGCTTGTCAACGCCAGGCTCGGCGAGAATCTCTCGTACCGTCATATGGCCGTGGAAGCTGGGCTGGGTAAAATTGGCAACAACAATCTGCTGCTGACACCAGGGCACGGTGCCAGGGTAAGGCTCGTCGCTCTGCTGACGGACGTGGAGCTCACGCCGGGCCGGTCTCTCGAGAAGGTCATGTGCCAGCCGGACGTCTGCGGGAACACCTGCGCGAAGGCGTGCCCCGCGGGCGCTCTCACCCCGGGCGAGCCTACCGACAAAGCCGCGTGCCTCAAGTACTACCTGAAGCTCGGCATCCCCGGGCAGAGCGGACTCAGGTGCGGCCTGTGCGTGGCGAAATGCCCGGCTTACAGCCCGGCGCTCGGGAAAGAAGACTGAGTCAACGAGGTGGCCCGGGGTCGGCGCTATGCGCCTGACGCGGGGGCGCTAGGTGGACCTGTTCGCGAAGATGCCGTGACGCGCCAGCTTTCCCGCGGCCTTGATAGCCCTTTCCGGGGTGTGGGCTACAAAGATGCCGTGCTCTTGGAGCTTGGCCGCGCCGGACATCTCCTTCTGGTCCATGGCCACCGTGATTATCGGCTTGCTGTACTCTCTTACCATTGCGGCCATCCTCGATATGAGCGCCGCGTCGGTCCACTTCAGGACCTCCCGCGGGTTTATGCCTGACGAGCCGGACGAGCCGGAGGCCCCCGTCGAGCCGGACCCGCTCCTGCCCGGGGTCTTCATGAACGCCTTGCCGAGCCCCTTGTACTGGGTTATCAGGTACATAGGGAGTTTGCCTATGTTATACCTGATCATGTTGTAGAACGGGCGCAGCACCGAGAGCGGCAGGCTCTTCAGGAAGAACTGCCTGCTCAGGAGGGCCCCCATCACCACCAGTATGTCCACCTCGTCGCACGCCGCAAGCACTTCCGCGGTGCGGAACAGGTTGGACCTGTTGAGGTTCCCCACCAGGTCCACCGGGTTGCCCCGGCTCCAGAACCTGGGCAGCAGCCCGTCCAGCTCCTCGATGACGGTTGCGGGGAGCTCCGCGAGCTCGAGCCCCTCCCGGTCGCAGGAGTCGGCCGCGACTACTCCCCAGCCGCCACCCATGGTCATGATGGCTATTCTTTTTCCCCTGGCGCGCGGGACGGCGTCGAACGCCGCCACCAGGTCTATGAACTCCTCCGACGACTCGGCCTCGACCACCCCGGCCTGCTCGAACATGCCCTCGAACAGCTTGAGCTCTCCCGCCATGGCACCTGAATGGGACTGCGCGGCCTTGCTGCCCTGCGCTCCCCTTCCTCCTTTTAGCACCACGATGGGTTTGTTCCTGGATATCCCCCGGGCGGTCTCCAGGAACCTCCGCCCTTCCTTCAAACCTTCCAGATAGAGGGCTATCACCCCGGTTAGGGGGTCCTTGCCGAGATACTCCAGGTAATCTGTGATGTCTGTGTTGGCCGCGTTGCCGCATCCAACGAAACGGCTGAACCCGATGCCTCGCCGTTTGCCCCAAGCGAGCAGCTGCACGCCGAGGTTCCCGCTCTGCGACACGAATCCCACCTGGCCCGGTGTCGGTGTCACTGGAGCGCCTAGCGCGGTGAGCGAGGAGGACGAGCTGTACATGCCCATCGTGTTGGGACCCATGATGGTTATGCTGGCCTCGTTCGCGAACGCGGCGAGCTCGCGCTCGAGCGCGGCACCTTCCTCGCCGACCTCGCTGAAGTCGGACGAGACCACCACCGCGTTCCTGGCACCGATGGCCGCCGCGTCGCGCATGACGCCGAGGACCCCGGAGGCAGGGATGGTCACCACTATGAGGTCGACGGGATGCTTTACGTCCAGAAGCGAACGGTACGTGGGAAAACCCATCACGCTCGACTCCCTGGGGTTTATCATTGCCAGCTTTCCCGTGTAGCCGCCACCGATGACGCTGAGCGGCATCACGTAGCCCCACTTGCCCGGCAGGTTCGACGCCCCTACGAACGCTATGGAACGAGGGTCGAACAGGCGGTCGAAGTCTCTTTGAAAGTCGTTCTTGTCCAAGCATCTCTCCTTGACCGTCAGTAACACGACACTCCCCGGAATCCCGCGGCCGCCTCTGGCCGACCGTAGATCCCGGGGAGGTACAATCCGTATTATAGCAGTGAACGCCGCCTGGGCTACTCCAGCAGGTCCAGCATCTCCTCGGCTGGCGTCCTGGGGTACACCTGGCAGGCCTTGGCGTCCCTCATCAGCACCTCCATGCCGTAGTCGCGCATGTAGCCGTAGCCGCCGTGTATCTGCACCCCGTCCAGAGCGGCCTGTATGGCGTCATCGCAGGCGAAGACCTTGAGCGCCCGGTGGGCGCCCGTGGTGCCGTTACCCTCGTCGACGCACCACGCGAGCTGCTTCAGCGCGGCCTCGCCTGACTCTATCCCGACCAGCATCCCTCCAAGCATCAGCCTCATCTGCTGGTGATTGATTATGTAATCGCACCCCTGCCAGCGCTCTTCGGCGTAAGCTCTCGCCGCCCCAAAGGCGTGCCTGGATATGCCCAGCGCTATGGCCGAGAGACCTGAGAGAATCCGGCACTCGAGCTGCTTCAACCCTTCCGCTCCTACCGAACCGACAGGCGCACCCAGGTCAAAGGTTATGCCGGCCGGCCTTGCCGCCCTCCAGCCCATGGGGCGGGTTATCTCCTCGACCGCTGCCGCGTCACCGGAAGCGGAGTAGACGTCAGCCTTCTCGTCCACCGCCACCAGCAGGGAGGCCCCGGTTCCCCCGGGCACGTAGTCCGCCCTGACCGTTCCCCCTTCGAAGGAGGCCGGCCACGCGAGCGCAGCCCGCCCGTCGCCCTCGAGCATGCTCGCCTCCACGGGCGCCCCCGCTTTCTCCAGCAACATCAGAGCCGCGTTGTGTGAGAGCAGTACCGCCGCCAACCCGGCCGACCCCTGCGCTACCTCCTCGAGGGCCAGGCAGAATGCAAAAGAGTCCATGCCCTGCCCCCCGGACGCCTCGCATGAGAGGGCGCCGGTAAGGCCCAGTGCGGCCGAGTGCTTGAACACCTCTTCCACTACGCCGGAAGACGCCTCCTCGTCGAGGTCGCGGGCCTTCTCGGTAAGCACCTGCTCCCTGAACTCAGAGACCGTCTGCGTCAGCATCCGACACTCTTCGTCCAGCAGCGTGTCACGGGTGAGCTGCATCTAGACCACCCCCCTTCCGGCGTAATCCGGCTCCAGTATCTTGTGGAGCTCCAGTGTGAGGTCCTTGCCGATGTCTGACATATAGAGGGTGAGCCTGTTCAACTGGTTGGTCCCCTCGTATATCTGGGTAAGCTTGGCGTCGCGGAACGCCTTCTCCACCCACAGCTTTTCCTCGGACGGCTCGCTGCCCATATGCTCCAGCGCAAGCGAGCTCACGTACATGGCCGTGTCCCCTCCCACCGCCTTCGCGAGCGAGGCGAACGCCATAGCGCGCGTCACCTGCTCGTCCGAGGTGTAGACGTTGACCAGGGTATTCACCACCTGCTTGCCCAGGTGGGAGTTGAACAGCTTCAGATACGGCCAGGAAGTCCTCACGAATGAGGGGATGAGCTGCATCGACTTAAGCAGTATCCCGTTCATCACCTTGCCGATGGAGTTGTCGAAAGCAAGGGAGGCGTTCATGTAGGCCCACCGGGCGAGCTGTATGCGCGTACGCATGTCTGCGAGGGCCATCTGCACCCTCTGCTCGTCCATGGGCCGCCTGCCGTTCCGCCTCTGCTCCGCCCAGCGCAGAAACCACTCGTAAGCCCCGCGGGCGATGCCGGTCGCTATAGCTCCAACCGGCGCGCGTGACGCCGCCAGTGTCAGCAATGTGCCGGGCTGCATGCCGTCTCCCTCGAAGGAGATGACGTTCTCGTCCGGTACGAAGCAGTCCTCGAAAGCGAGCTCCGCCGCGGGGCAGACCCTCTGGCCCATCTTCTCCTCGACCCGGGCCACTGAAAAGCCATCCATGTTCTTGTCCACCAGGAACCCGGTCCAGCTTTCGGCCGGGTGTTCTCGGTCCGTCGCAGACGTCACCCAGATGTACTTGGCGATAGACCCGTTGGAGATGAAGCACTTCCGCCCGTTCAGGACGAAACCCCCTTCCACGCGCCTCGCATTCATCGAGAGCCGCGCTTCCTTGAGATAATGCGGCTCTTCCGCGTCGGTCCCGGCGGAAGGCTCGGTTATGGCGAGCGCCATGATGACAGGCTTGCCCATCATCTCGCTCTCGGTTATCTCCCTTAGGACCGTCTCCCAGTGGCCGACCGCTCCTCCCACCAGCAGCGGCACCACGCCGAGCGCGTGGGCGCCGAAGATGTTCGCCACTCCGGGGCAGGCGGAGCACATCTCCTCCATCACCAGCGAGAACATCACCGCGAGGCCGCCCACGCCTCCCACCAGCTTCGGGATTATCAGCGAGAGGAAGCGGTTCGGACAGCCGGCTTCGACGAGGTCCCAGGCCTCGTACTCGTGGTCTTTCTCCATGCGGCGGTCGAGCTCGAGCGCCACCGGGTACACGTAGCGCTTATTGTACTCGGCGACGTCGCGCACCATGTCGATGAGCCCCTTGACGTACAGGGGCCTCCTCTTGCGGATCTCCTGCAGCATAGGGAAATCGGCGAGTACCTGCTTCCTTACCGTACCGATGGAGGTGTCGCTGTCTATCATGGCGCCATCACTCCTTGGCCGCGTACTCGCGCTCCCTGCCCGTGACCTTTGCCAGCTCTTTGAGGTCAAGCCCTATGCCCTGCTCGTACAGGTTCGCGATGGTGGTGAGCGAGAGGTGCTCCGGACCGTACAGTATCGCCTGCATATCGGGCAGGTACATGTATATTGCGGGAAGTGTTGTTATCAGCGCCTTCTTGAGCTCCAGCGCGAACGGGTGCTCCTTCCCCAGCTCCAGCTCGCACATGCCGGGCCCGGGAAGGACGGCGAACTTGCGCGCGTTTATCTTCATCTCGGCGATCTGCGGCTGGTCCTCGTCGTAGAGGTGGCAGAAGAACTTCATGACGCCCTTGAACGGGGTCTTCACCTTCCGCCCCTTGATGCGGCAGATCTTCTCACCGCCCTCGGCCAGGTCGCAGGTCACCCAGTCAGCGGTGTCATCGAAGTCTATGGAGGTGATGAGCTTGGGGTAGTTGTAGAAGTCGATGCCCGCCCTGAGCGCCAGCTCGGTGGTGACTGGCAGGTGGTGGATGTAGGTGTAGAAGTCGAGCTGGACCAGTTGTCTCAGGATGTTGTAGCTGGGGAGCTTCGCCATGTGCGGGTTATTGACCAGGATGCCGATGGCGAACTCGTTGTACGGCTCGACGTCGGTGTCGTAGTACTCGAACGCCGTAAGGTGAATCGCTCCCACGCCGGGAGCCATCTGGGCCGGGGTGAAGCGCTTGTCCGGCAGCATCCTTCGCAGCGCTACGTAGTTAGCCGCGAACACCAGCGTGAACATCCGCGCGGACCTGTAGAAGATGGGCATCTTGAACTTTTTGCCTACCGACTCGAACTCGTACTGGTCTACCCTGTCAAAGAAGCCGTCGTCCATAGCTGATCCCCCTTCTTTCATGGATTGGCTGCATGGATGCACTGCGTGTGTTATGAAGGGTACGTCTTGTCGGCCACCCCCCTCGAGAACCTAGAGATACCAGCACTGTGAAAAGGTATTATACCGAGTTGTCATTTAAAGAGACAACGATTAGGCGTCAACTGACGCGGCTGTCTTTATTCCGCGCTGACGTCACGGCCCCCAGCCCCCTTCCTGGCGCTCAGACCGCCTTTCGGAGAAGGGTCTTGTTGAAGAGTTTCCAGGCGCTTATATACCTTGGATCGGAGTATATCTTCGCCATGGTCACCAGCCAGAAGACCTCATGGAGCGGCCTGTTACCGCCGTATATGAGGAGCGGCGACCAGGTGAGTCTCCGGCGTATCTGCCGCTTGCTGAACTGAGGCTGGTCGAACAGCGGCCGCCGTCTCTCCAGGCGGGAATCAATGCCGCTCTTCAGCAGGCCCATCCTCTCGCAGGTGTCGTGGAGCGCGGTCCCCGGGTAAGGGAAGAAGACCGCCAGCAGGTACCAGTCGGGCTGGCAGAGGCGGTTCATACGGATGGTATCGCGGAAATCCTCCTTCGTCTCACCGGGGAGTCCTATCAGGTTGTAGAAGCCGACCTCGAGGCCGTGCTCCCTTGCTGCGCGCACCGCGCGCGTGATGTCGTCGTTCGAGTAATTGCGCTTGAGTACGTCGCGCCTGACGCGCTCGCTCCCCGACTCGAGCCCGATGTTTATGAACCTGAAATTGGCTTTCTTGAAAGCGGCGAACAGGTCGCCGTAGTCAGTGTTGGGGGTGACACGCAGGTTGGAGCCGAAGACCATGGGGACCTCGAAGCCCTCGTTCATGCGCTCGAGGGCGGAGCATAGCTCGAGCGCCCACCCCTGGTCGACGCCCAGCGTCTCGACCTCGAGGTAGACCTCGACCAGCAGGGGGAGCACCTGTTTCATCTCGACAAGCTCGCTGACCACGTTCTCTGGTGAGCGCATCCGGACGTACCTGCCGTCGGCGAGGCGCCGCAATGCGTGGTTGCTGCAGTAGGTGCACTGGAACGGGCACCCCCTGCCGACCAGCACCGACGGGCGCGAGAGGGCCCTGCCCAGCCACGGCAGCCACATCCCCCGGTCGGGGAACGGCAGGGAGTCGATGTCTTCGAGGAAAGGGCGTGGAGCGTTTCGCTCTATTCGTGAGCCGTCCTTTATGTAGAGGTTGGGGATCCCGGCAGGGCGCTTTCCGGCCTCGAGCTGCTCCACCAGTTCGAGCGTCGGGTATTCACCCTCCCCGATGCACACCGCGTCGAACGGGGCGGTGAGGCACTCCTCCGGTCTGAGCGAGGCGTGCGGCCCGCCGATGAGCAGGAACAGCTCTGGGTGCGCGCTTTTCACACGGTGGGCGATGCGCTCCATGAACGCATAGACGGTGTATACCGAGGTGAAGCAGACCAGCCCGGGGTCGAATTCCCTGATGTACTCATCCACCACCTGCTCGGTGAGGGGTGTCGGGACCACCATGCGGGTCTCGTGCCCGGCTGACTTGAGGACCGACGAGATGTAGGAGATGCCGAACTGCATCCGCTCCATGCCCTCTATGGGCTTCTCCGGGGAGTAGTAGTCTTCCTCGGCGTGGACGAACAGGACCCTCATATTGAAACAGGCCTTCCTCCGGCTGGCGATCGGTAAAGGACAAAGCCAACACATGATATCAATGAGTGCCCCGCCCGTCATCCTATGGCAGGTGCGCCGCGAAGGTCTATCCGGCGACTGTCCCGAAATATTTAGTACAGGTGGCGTCATAGGCCGCCTGCGGATGAGCGGCCGCCGACTCAGGTCACGTTGACAGAGGCGCTATCAAAGCGTCGTAGCTTTCACGGGGAAAGCAAGTTTGAAAATGAAGACTAAAAGCGAGATGAGCAAGCTCCTCTGGTCGTTCACGATCCCTGTGTTCATACTGATAGCCGCCATCCTCGCTCTCTTCCTGGTGGACAGCATCATGAGCACCAACAACAACGCCGAGCTCACCAAGAAGCTCCTGATAAATCAGATAGTAGACTCCTACAGGCGGTTGGGCGAGAACTTCCAGAGCATGAATTTCAACCCCGAAGTCCTGAAGCTGTTGAGTCCCGATATGCTGCAGGCTTTTGCCAGGGGAGATGTCGATCCGGTGTTCGCACTGATAATGAACGTCTCCGTCATGGCAAGCCCGGCGGAGTACGTGGCGCTGGTCAAAGACGGCAGCATCTACAAGTATTCCGCGAAGTCCGGGGTCACGGTCAAGCCCGAGCAGCTTCTTACCAGCCCGCCACCAAACGATTACAAAATTATCAAGGAATTCGGGGGCAAGGAGGGCACTCTGCTCTACGCCTTCTACCCTATCGACCTGAGCATCGTCGGCCTCGATTCCAAGATCTACATATCCTCCGTTTTCGATATCACCGAGCAGGTCAAGGAGATTGACAGCTACTTCAACGAACAGAAGAGAGACAACATCATCAAGCTGGTGGTGGCCGCCATTATCGCACTGGTCGTCTTCGGGTTGCTGTTGCTCTTCTGGCTCCGTTATCTCATAAAGAGATTTATCGCCGGGCCGATAAATCAGCTCAACACAACGGCTGAAGAGATCGTAGCGGGCACTTTCGAGGGTGAGGTGGAGGTGGACCAGAGCAGCGACTTCTCGGCCCTGCAAGGCCTGCTAAGGAGCGGTCAGCTGATCCTCCGCAAGCACGATGAAGACTTGAGCGGGTCCGGCGGAGAATCTTAAGCGCGGTAGCTCCGCTCGTCCCCTTATCTCCGTCTGGGTATCTCGTCCAGCCCGAGCTGGCCTCCCGGGTTCATTATCTGGTGCGGGTCGAAGTGACGCTTGAGCGCCCGAAGCACCTCCATCTGCTCTTTGCCCAGATGCGGCTCCATCCAGGGCGCCATCAGCCGGCCCACCCCGTGGTGGTGACTCAAGGTGCCGCCGTGCTCCAGTATCTTTTCGATGATGCCCGCCTGGAAGGCTACGTACTCTTCAAGGTCCATCTTCGCCAGGAAGATGAAGTAGAGGTTGGTCCCCTGAGGGTAGAAGTGCGAGGCGTGCGTCATGCATATTGTGCCGGGGCGTGCCTTCACGAAGGCGCGAACCCCCTGGTGGAGGCGGTGCAGGTTGTCCCAGGTGACGCTTGCCTCTAGCGTATCTAGCAGTATGCCGTAGTCGTTCAGGTCCTCGCGCATGAACGGCTCGGTGTAGCGGGTGTGCTCCCACATGCGCGCGGCGTAACCCGTCAGGGGGAGGGCCCCGTGCCGGCGTGCCACCTTCCTTATCTTGCGCGCCACCAGCGGCGTGAAGTCCTTGTCGCCTTCCACGTTGCCCAGGCAGAGAGACCTCTGGCCTGGCTTGAATCCCATCGGCGCCAGTACCTTGTCGAGAGCGCCGGGCACCCCGTAGAGCTTCAGGCCGCGGTCGGTCTCCTCCGGGTCCGAGATGCGGTAGATGGCGGGAAGGCCGAACTCGCCCTGCATTATCTCGCGGCTCGCGTCAACCGCCGCTTCCCAGGTGGGGAACATGAAACTGAAGCGCCGGCGGTTCTCGGGCATGTACCGCCAGATCTTCATGGTGACCTCTACCAGTATGCCGAAGGTGCCCTCCGAGCCCTTCATTATGTCGTTGACCTTGGGGCCTGTGGCGGTAGCGGGGTAGTCCAGGGTCTTGAAGGTGCCCACCGGGGTTACGTACTCCTGGCTGAAGACTATATCGTAGGCGTCGCCGTAGTAGGTAGAGGCCTGGCCCGAGCCAAGGGTCACTATCCAGCCCCCCACCGTGGAGTATTCGAACGACTGTGGAAAGTGTCCGCAGGTGTAGCGGCGCTCGCATCCGAACCGCTCGGGAGCGTTGTTGAGCACCTCCTCGTAGGCGGGCCCGAACATGCCGGGTTGCACGCGCGCGGTCTGGTTCAGCTCGTTGACCTCGAGCAGCTGGTTCATGTGGGTGGAGAGCACGAGGGTGACACCCCCCCTGTACGGGCGGCATCCGAAGTTGACGCCTGAGCCGCCGCTGAAGACGGTTACTGGTATGCGCTCGGCGTCGCAGTACTGTACTACCTTCTGCACGTCGTGCTTGTCGCGGGGGTGTACCACCACGTCGCAGACCTCGCGGACTATGCCCTGCCGGAGTTCGAGCAGCTCTTCCGAGGTCTTTGCCGACGAGTACTTTACCCGGCTGTAATCGTCTGTGGCCACGTTCTCCTCGCCTGCTATTCCGGTGAGCGCCTCTATCTGAGCGGGATCGAGGGCGGGCGGGCGGTCCAGGACAACCCTCTCGTGGCCTTCGTCCTGCTTGACCTTGAAGTCGGCGTCGGTCATGCCGAATTCCTGCTGCATCATGCGGACCCAGGCGTCGCTGGGGTGCTTGAACCTGTCGGGGTCTCCGTACTTCGCGATGGACCTGTACGTCCCCGGGTCGGGGGGCTTCTCCGACCAGTCTGGCCTGAATCTGCTGGGCTTCATACGTCAATCCTCCCTAGCGATCGCGTCTCGACGCGGTTTTCATCCTCCTGCCGGCGGTCGACTGTAGATTCTGCCAGAACTTAGCAGAAATTTCATTGGGGACGGATCCTTAACCGAAAATTTCCGTTGGGGTCAGGCACCTTACCGGAAATTCTGCCAGAACTTAGCAAGATTTCCCTTGAAGTGCCTGACACCAACGGAAGCGGGTTCGAGTCCATTCCCCCGACGACCCGTAACTCATCAAGAGTGGCTCCCCGTCGTGGACGTATTTCGAACTCTTGTTATCGGTGATGATATTCCTTTTCTTGACGTTGACCAACTGCTGGCATAGGCACCCTCACGCTGAACACTCTGCAAATCCACCTTGGGAATCGCTGCGGCGCTTCTATGAAAGAGGTAAGGAGCCTGTTTCTTCCAAGCTTTATGCGACCGTCATCGGGTAAGCTCTCGCAAGACCGCTGACGATCTTTGATCTCCAACCTTCAAGCCCGGAAGGAGCGCGTTGCGTACCGCCACAGCCGCCTGTCGGTCCGCGGAATGGGTGAAATGGTTCTTCCCGTTTGATAGGTGCTAGGCATGATTGGATATTCCCCACTTTCTGAGTCGCCCGGTAACCCCCTCATCACCGCGCCATCAGAGCGAACACACCCCAGCCCAGGTATTCACGCGTGTAAGCGGCGTAGCGCTCGGGTTCCGAGGTTAGTCTGGCTCGAACATCTTTCGCGAACTTGTCGTCGGGATTGGCTTCAAGCCATCGGCGCATGGTGAGCCACTTGGTCGCCTCGTATCTGTCCCAGTCGTCTTGGTCTGCCAAAACCATTTCCACGACGTCGTAGTTGAGATGGCCGAAAGACGCGAGTAGTTCTGGAAGCATGAGAAAGTCGGAGATTGAGCCGGCAAGACACCCCCTGGCAACATCTTCCATCGGCGGTAGCTGCCGCCAGTAGGGCTCGCCGATGAGGATGATCCCTCCTGTGCGGAGGCTCTGCGCCAGAAGCTCGATGGTGCCGACGACTCCCCCAGCGATCCACGTGGCACCGAGACAGGCTGCCACACCAACCTTTTCGTCGGAGACGTAGCCAGCGGCATCGCCATGAATGAACTTGACTTGATCGGCGACGCCCAATTCTTCAGCTCGGAGTTTCGCTTGCTCAGTGTATAACTGGCTCATGTCGATGCCGGTGCCGATGACTCCGTAGTCGCGTGCCCAGGTGCACAGCATCTCCCCCGAACCACTGCCGAGGTCGAGCAGTCGGGTCCCCCTTTCCAGACGCAGGGCCTCGCCGAGAGTGGCAAGCTTTTCGGGTGTGAACGGGTTATGGATGCGGTGGGCACTTTCGGTGATGTTGAAGATCCTTGGAATATCCAATGCAGAACCTCCTTAGAGGGCGGCCGTTTCACGGCGCCCATAGCGGCAGTCAAGAGTGGCTCCCCGGGCAGGACTCGGCCCCACCCGGCCTCTCTACACTCGGCCGTGCGGTGACCCCACATGAGCGCAGCCGCTCCGCGGCGCCCTTGG
>JAGUWJ010000030.1 GCA_020062425.1 Actinomycetota bacterium | reverse complement strand
TGGTAAGGTTCTTCGCGTTGCGTCGAATTAAGCCACATGCTCCGCCGCTTGTGCGGGCCCCCGTCAATTCCTTTGAGTTTTAGCCTTGCGACCGTACTCCCCAGGCGGGGCACTTAATGCGTTAGCTTCGGCACGGAAAGAGTTGACACTCCCCACACCTAGTGCCCATCGTTTACGGCTAGGACTACCAGGGTATCTAATCCTGTTCGCTCCCCTAGCTTTCGCACCTCAGCGTCAGTCTCAGCCCAGAAAGCCGCCTTCGCCACCGGTGTTCTTCCCAATATCTGCGCATTTCACCGCTACACTGGGAATTCCACTTTCCTCTACTGGACTCTAGCCTGCCAGTTTCGAATGCAGTCCCGCAGTTGAGCCGCGGGTTTTCACATCCGACTTGACAGGCCGCCTACGTGCTCTTTACGCCCAATGATTCCGGACAACGCTCGCCCCCTACGTATTACCGCGGCTGCTGGCACGTAGTTGGCCGGGGCTTCCTCTGGAGGTACCGTCAGTTTCCCTTCGTCCCCCCTGACAGGGCTTTACAACCCGAAGGCCTTCTTCACCCACGCGGCGTCGCTGCGTCAGGCTTTCGCCCATTGCGCAATATTCCCCACTGCTGCCTCCCGTAGGAGTCTGGGCCGTATCTCAGTCCCAGTGTGGCCGTTCACCCTCTCAGGCCGGCTACCCATCGTTGCCTCGGTGAGCCTTTACCTCACCGACAAGCTAATGGGGCGCGGGCCCATCCCGAAGCGGAAGTAAAACAACCTTTTCTGCCGATGCCATGAGGGAAAGGCAGGTCATCCGGTATTAGCACGGGTTTCCCCGTGTTGTCCCGGTCTTCGGGGCAGGTTGCCCACGTGTTACTCACCCGTTCGCCACTAGATCCGTCATGTAGCAAGCTACGGCGACAGATCCCGTTCGACTTGCATGTGTTAAGCACGCCGCCAGCGTTCGTCCTGAGCCAGGATCAAACTCTCCGTGTAAACTTTGAGTCATCCGAAATACCGCTTTTTGAGCAAGCGGTCGCTCTCAGGCAAAACCACTGTTCAGTTTTCAAGGTGCCGAGGCTTTGCAGCCAGCGTAACTAAAAAATGTCCAAAAAAAATCCGCTGAACTCAAGTCCAGCGGCGAACTTCAATAACTACCGCTAAGTCTTGAGATCGAGTCTGCTTCGCTTCCTTGTGAATCGACTAGGCAAGCTTGTTTCCTTTGGCCAATTTCAAGGTTCGATGTGATACTAGCACCGGACCGCATTAGTGTCAATGCGGAAAAGGCTTATTGGCCGTCGATTATTTCAACCCGGACGAAACTTTTCCTTCCCTTGCGAATGACGGCGCCGTCAAGCCTTTCTAGGGGGAGCTCCAGCCCCTCGTCTTGCACCCGTTCCCCGTCGATGGTCACTCCCCCTCCGGCGATGAGCCTGCGCGCCTCGCCCTTGGTGTCAGCGAGACTCAGTGCGAGCATGAGGTCCACCACCCAGATAGTCCCACCGGGGTGATCGCCGGCCTTCAGCACGGATGATGCCATGTCCGTGGGCATCCTCTTTTCGCTGAACACCCGCCTGAACTCCGCCGTCGCTTCCTCGGACTCCTCCGCCCCGTGATATATCTCGACCACCTCGCGCGCCAGCATCTCCTTGGCGTCGCGCGGGTTCAGCTCACCGGATTTCACTTCCCGGCGGATTCCCGCGATGCGGTCCGAGTCGAACCTCGTCACCAGCTCGAAGTACCTCCACATGATGTCGTCAGGTATGGACATCAGCTTACCGAACATCTCGCCCGGCGGGTCGGTCAGCCCCACGTCGTTCTCGAGGCTCTTGCTCATCTTCTGCACCCCGTCGGTGCCCTCGAGCAGTGGGAGGGTTAGCACCACCTGCGGCTCCTGCCCGAAAGCGCGCTGGAGATTTCGTCCAGCAAGCAGGTTGAACTTCTGGTCGGTTCCGCCGATCTCCACGTCGGCCTCCAGCACCACCGAGTCGTAAGCCTGCATGACCGGGTAGAGGAACTCGTGGAGGCCGAGCGGCTTTTCCTCCCGGAAGCGCTTGCTGAAGTCGTCCCGCTCCATTATGCGGGCGACGGTGAACTTGCTGGTGAGCTCCAGTATCTGCTTGAAATCGAGCGGCGCCAGCCACTCGCCGTTACGCACCAGGCGCGCGCGCCTGGTGTCTATTACCTTCCGCGCCTGCTCCACGTAGGTCCTGGCGTTGGCCTCGACCTCGGCCGAGGTGAGGACCGGCCTTGTCGAGTCCTGCTCGCTGGGATCGCCGATCAGCGCGGTGAAGTCACCGATGATGAGGACCACCTGGTGGCCCATCTCCTGGAAGTGCCTCAGCTTGTTCAAGGGTACCGCGTGCCCGATGTGCAGGTCCGGTCGTGTCGGGTCCACCCCGAGCTTTACGGTGAGAGGCTTCTTCCGCTTTATCGACAACTCGAGCTTGGCTCGCAGTTCGTCCTCGGGAATGACCTCCACGGCTCCGGAGGTGATCACCTTCATCTGCTCGTCTACCTGTTTTCCGATTGACATCTTCCTCACCAGGATCCGTTCGGGTATGGCGCAGGCGGCGCCTGACGAGGCGGAGCGCGCCCGCGTATTATAACCTAAAGTCGGTTCGCTTCTCTCGCGCTTCACAGGGAAACCTTTTACATTTCTCGAACGTTAAATAGGTGTTATCATTGTTGAAGATGTTATAGATGTGAAGGTGCCATGAAAGTATCGTTCCGCATCGTCCTGGTCGTGTTGCTGGGCATCCTGGCCGCGGCGGGGGTCCTCGTCGGATGGTTCTACTCAGGCATCGGCCTACCGAAACTCTCCTCCCTCAACGAGTACAAGGCCGCCCAGAACTCCAAGGTCTTCGCTTCCGACGGGACTCTCCTCTGCGAACTCAGGGGCGACCAGGACCGCGAAGTGATCGCGTTGGAGAAGATGCCCGACGCCCTCAAGAAGGGAGTCATCGCCATCGAGGACAGCGACTTCTACCAGCACTCGGGCATCAACTGGAAGGCCGTGATAAGGGCGCTCTGGGCTAACGTGGTCAAGGGTGAGGTGGTCCAGGGAGGCAGCACCATCACACAGCAGTATGTGAAGAACGCCTACGTGGGGCCGAAGAGGACCCTCTGGCGCAAGATACAGGAAGCCCGGCTGGCCTACGAGCTGGAGCAGAAATACTCCAAGAACAAGATACTCGAGCTTTACCTCAACGACATCTACTTCGGCCAGGGGTGCTACGGAATATTCACCGCAGCCAGCAAGTACTACGGCAAGGACCCCCAGCAGCTCACGCTGGCGGAGTGCGCCATGCTGGCCGGTCTCATCAGGTCCCCCAGCTACTACGACCCTTACCTGAGACCGCAGGAGGTGCTGGAGCGCCGCAGGCTTGTCCTCAACAGGATGGTCAAGAAGCAGTACATCTCGGAGGAGGAAAGGGATTTCGCCGACAAGGAACCGATGAACCTCGTCGGGCCGAACCAGGTCCGGGCGGCCAGGCGCGCACCGTATTTCTGCGACTACATAACCGAACTGGTGAAACGCGAGTACGGAGACCAGCAGGCGTTCCGCGGGGGCTTGCGCATCTACACCACTATTGACCTGCGCCTGCAGGATCTGGCCGAAAACGCCGTAAAACGGCAGACCGATCCCGACGATGGTCCCGACGCCGCGCTGGTTTGCGTCGATCCCAGAACCGGGTATATCAAAGCCATGGTCGGTGGCAAGAACTACGCCGCAAGCCAGTTCAACGTCGCAGCGGACGGGCACCGCCAGGCCGGATCCTCCTTCAAGGTGTTCGTCCTGGCCAGGGCCCTCGCGGACAGGGTATCGCCCAATGAGAGCTACGACGCCAGCTCTCCCCGGATAATCGAGCTACCAGACGGTGGAAAATGGAAGGTCACCAACTACGACGGGCGGGGCAGCGGCTCCACCACAATAAGAAACGCCACCGTCCACTCCATAAACGTGGTTTTCGCTCAGCTGATAATGGACGTCGGCCCGGCTCGAGTAGCGGAGATGGCCAAGTCGATGGGTGTACAGTCGCCGGTCGAACCTAATCCCGCCATCGCGCTGGGAGGCCTTGGGGTCGGTGTCACCCCGCTCGACATGGCATCCGCCTTCGGCACCCTGGCTAACGGAGGTGTGCACGCGCTCACCCGCTCCATCTCCAAGGTGACCGACGCAAGCGGCAACGTCCTGGACGAGGGTAAACCCGAGACCACGCCGGTCCTCGATCCGAAGGTAGCCTCCGAGGCGAACGATATACTGGCCGGGGTCGTGTCGAGCGGCACCGGGCGCGGAGCCAGTATTGGGCGCCCGCAGGCTGGAAAGACAGGCACCACCGAGGACCACGCCGACGCGTGGTTCGTGGGGTACACGCCCGACCTGGTCACCGCCGTATGGGTAGGGTACCCGCAGGGCCGCATCTCCATGGGGGGAATGACCGGAGGCAGCCTGCCGGCAACGATATGGCGCACTTTTATGGGCAAAGCCCTGGAGGACATCCCTCCCACCGCATTCTCGAAAGGTGACGAACTGTCCCCTCTCCAGACTGTCGACACCGCGCCTAGTGAGACGGTCACGGTGACGCTATGCGACGTCTCCGGTCTGCTGGCCACACCGCAGTGCCCCAGCGTCCACAGCGCGACCTTCCGGAATGGAGAGCAGCCTACCGCTACCTGCAATGTTCATACCGGGACCGACAGGACGGTCCCTGACGTTGTCGGCAGGACCAGTGCCGGCGCCATATCCGAGATCTCCTCCGCGGGGTTCAAGGCAACAGTGGTCAACCAGCCCAGTGAGCAGCCCGCGGGGACCGTCGTGGCACAGGCGCCGGCCGCCGGGACATCACTGGGTAAAGGCGGCGTCGTCACCATCTTCGTCTCGAGCGGACCTTCGCGCGTTCCCGTCCCCGGCGTGGTCGGCATGCAGGAAAGCTCGGCCAGGGCCACCATCGCCGCATCCGCCCTGAGCGCCAGTATTACCTACACCACCGGGTCCCCGGTCGGCGTGGTGGTGAGCCAGTCGCCGTCTGCCGGGGCGCGGGTGAACGTCGGTTCAGTGGTATCGATAACGGTCAACAGAAGTTCAAACGGTGGCGGGCTTTTCGCGACCAGCGCACTGTTCCTGCGCTGACAGATCTGATACGTGATAAAGGGGGCATGACCCCGTCCGCCGCGTCTATTTCTTGAGGCGTGAGAATCGCTCGAACCCCGAGAAACCCTGGCACTTGACGCCCTGCTTTTCAAGCTGGTCCAGGAACAGGTTCAAGCCGATGTTGTCCGAAGCGATATGCCCCGCTATCACCACGTTGACGTGCTGTTTCTCGGCCTCGGCCTTGAGCTTGTCGCCCATGTGCATGGCGACGACGGTGCCCACGCCGGCCTGGGCAAGCTTCTCCAGCATGTTCACCGGGCCCTCTGTTCCGCCCGTCATGTCCACGAACGGCTCCCCGGCACGCGCCTTCTTGTCTCCCACCAGCACGGACGGACCCATGCCGCGCTCGGCGGCGTTCCTGTACTCTTTCTGCTTGAGAAGGAGCTCGATGACGTCCCCCACCAGGCGGGGCCTCCCTCGCTTGAAGAGCCTGGTCAGGTGGTCGGTCACCAGGTTATCCGCGGGGGTATGCACACACATGAACGGTATGTCCAGCAGGCGCGCAGTATCGACCGGCCGCTGGTGATTCTGGGGCATGAGGGCGCGCTTTATCTCCTTCATTCGTTCGGCGATGAGCGCGTCGCCGACGTTGATGGGCACCCCGAACCCGGCCCATACGTCGGCCTGGAGCGCCATGACGTCCGAGAGGTCCGCCAGCGCCCGCCCTTCCGGGTGGTGCCCGATGCAGAGGTCTATCTTCTTGCCCTTCTCGCGCAAACGGTCCACCAACAGCAGCTCAGGAGTCTCCACGTCAATGCCGGCGATGGCGCTGCGCACATCTAACTTGGGGTCGCCGAAGAGGATCCGCGTATCCGAGAAAGGGTTAGAGAGACGCTCCTTGTCGAAGAGCTTCTTCTCATCACCTTTAAGTGATTCGTGCTCTTTGGCCGCGTCTGCCAGCACCTGCTGGACGCCGGCCTTGCCCCTCGGGTCCTTCTTCATGCCGGCCTCGATCGCCAGCCTGTATATGCTATCCAGCTTCAACGGGAACCCCTCCTCTTCTCCATTCAGTCGGGTCTCTTCGAGACGTACGGATTGCCTTTCAACAAAAAGCGGTACGGCTCCTCCCTGGAACCCGCAACGCCTATCCTCGAAGAGGCCAGGATCTCTTCGCCGCGGGCGCATTCACTCGAGAATATCCCCAACGGGCTGCTGCACAGGTCGAGATCGTTCTGCGCTCGCCCTATCCCAAGGGCCTGGCACAGCTTCGCGGGGCCGTTGGTGAGATCGGACTGGCGGCCTCCCCTGCGCTCTGCCATGAGCTGCAACCCCTCGACCGGCTCCAGCGCCCTGATCAGGACCGCCCCAGCGGTCCCCTTTTCTTCGGTGACTGCGTTGAACAGATAATGCATTCCGTAAACGAAGTAGACGTAAGACCTTCCGGGTTCGCCGAACATCACTTCGCTTCGACCTGTGCGTCCGAACCGGGCATGGCTCGCTCCGTCGTCCAGCTCCAGGTACGCTTCGGCCTCGACTATGATGCCGGAGGCCAACCCCCGGGTTGTCTCGTGCGCGAGAACACATCCCAGCAGTTCTCTCGCGACGACAAGGGTATCTCGAGCGTAAAACTCCCTCGGCAGCCGGGAAGCTAACGGATCAGCGGTCAGTCCCTGCCCTCCTCGGCGAACAAGCCCTCCTGCGGAATCGTAGAATCGTCCCCGGCGAGGACCTCTCTTATCTTCCGCTCGATGTCGTCTATGTCGAGACCGCACTCTTCCTTGATGGAGCGGCGGAGCATGGGGCCCACGTGCTGGAAATCGCTGAATATCTTCTCCATGAGGTCGAGCGACATCGCGGCGGCGAACTCCCCGGGGCCTTCGCGGGTCATGTCCTTCAACATGGTCTGCTCTGTACGGGAAGCGACCACCGGCTCGGAGAGTCCCTCGATGAACACGTGTGTCCTGCGCGCCGGGCCGCGGTCTTCCTCTATGGGAACGAACCCCGTTATCTTGTCCGAGAGGAAGTACTTGCCGTAACCGAGGGCCACTATTACGCCTTTCTTTACCTCCACGGGAACGCTCCTTCTGTAGCCGGCCAATATCCCCGTCGGACGGACAACCTGCTCACGCAGGACGGCGCAAGAGCCGCCTGCGGTTGCCATGCGGGAATGATATCACATCCCTCCGACCTGGTCAGAGAGTTTCCTGCGCGCTTCTGCTATCTGACTTGCGACGGCATCCGGCGCCGTTCCGCCCGCAACTGAGCGTCGCTCTATCGAAGCCCGGACGCTCATCCAGTCCATAACCCCGTCGTCGACCGCCTGAGAGATCTCTTTCATCTCACCGAGAGTCATCTCCGAGAGCCCCTTTCCGTGCGAGACGCAGTAGGAGACCATCTCCCCCGTCACCCTGTGAGCCTCTGGGAAATCCAGCCCACGCGAAACCATGTAGTCCGCGAGGTCCGTCGCCGTTATGAAGCCGCCCTCGACCGTCTCCGCCGCCCGCTCGGCGTCAAAGCTGATGGTGGCCATGCTCCGCTCGACGACGTTCAGGCACCCCATGACGCTATCGAACGCGTCGAAGAAAGCCTCCTTGTCCTCCTGGAGGTCACGGTTGTAGGTGAGCGGGAGTCCCTTCATGACCGTCAGCAGACCCATGAGGTCTCCTACCACCCTGCCGGTCTTTCCCCTCACCAGTTCGAACCCGTCAGGGTTCTTCTTCTGTGGCATCAGGCTCGAGCCGGTCGACCAGGAATCGTCCAGCGTCGCCAGTCCGAACTCTTCGGAGCACCACAGTATCACCTGCTCCGAGAGCCTGGAGAGGTGGATCATGATAGAGCTGAACGCGTAGACGCCAGCGGACACGAAGTCCCTGTCACCGACGGCGTCCATGCTGTTCTGTGACACTCCTGAGAACCCCAGAGCTTCCGCCAGATTCATCCTGTCGACGGGAAGCCCTGTGCCGGCGAGCGCCCCGGAGCCCAGGGGTAGGCTGTCCGCCATCCCGTCGGCGCAGGCGAGCAGGTTCAGGTCACGCTCCATCATGTGCACGAAGGACAAAAGAGCGTGAGCCAGGAGTACCGGCTGAGCCCTCTGGAGGTGCGTGTGGCCCGCTATTACAAGATCGATATTCGACCCGGCAAGGTCGAGCAGGCAAGCCTGCAGTTTCCTGACGCCTTCGCTCGCCAGGCGGCATGCGTCTCTGACGAACAGTCTCATATCGCAGGCGACCTGGTCGTTCCTGCTGCGCCCGGTGCGCACCTTGCCTCCCGCCGGCCCGATGAGCTCTACCAGCCTGCGTTCGACAGCCGTATGGATGTCCTCATCCGACGGAGCGAACTCGAAGGAACCGTCGTCCAACTCCTTCTCGACCTCGTCCAGCGCTGCGCCGATGGACTCCGATTCTTGCGCGCTGAGTACACCGACGTCCTTCAGCGCGCCCGCCCACGCCCTGGTACAGAGGATGTCATACGGGTACAGCCTCGCATCGAAGCCGACAGAGGAGCTGAACTCGATGAATCCTCCGTCGGGTTCCTTTGAGAACCTGCCTCCCCACATCTTCAACTGACTTCTCCTTCCCCTGACCTCTTCTCGCTCTGCGCCCATACCTTGAGAGGAAGCCCCCACAGCCTGATGAAACCCTCGGAAGCCGTATGGTCGAAGACGTCCGCCTTGTCGTAGGTCGCGAGTCCGGTGTCGTAAAGCGAGTTCGGCGACCGTCTGCCTGCGACCACAGCGAGCCCTTTATAGAGTTTCACCCTTACGGTTCCCGTCACGCGCCTCTCCAGTGACCTGTTGAACTCTGTTATCGCCTGGTTGAGCGGGCTGAACCAGAGCCCCTCGTAAGCCATCTCCGCGACGCGTTGTTCAAGAGGCCTCTTGCCCGCCAGCGCCTCCCTGGTGAGCGTGAGCTGCTCGAGATCCTTATGCGCGGTTATCAGTATGCAGGCGGCCGGTGCCTCGTATATCTCACGTGACTTGATGCCGACCAGCCGGTCTTCTATCACGTCGATCCGCCCGACGCCGTTTTCTCCTCCCATCCTGTTAAGGGCGGCCACGAGTTCGAGGAATCCCATGCGGGCGCCGTCGAGCGCGACCGGGATGCCGCCCTCGAACTCGATCTCGACATAGGTCGGCTTACCGGGTGCGTCTTCCGGCGAGGTCGTCCATTCATAAGCGTCTTCCGGCGGCTCGTTCCAGGGGTCCTCCAGCACCCCGCACTCGCACGAGCGGCCCCACAGGTTCTCGTCGATGCTGTACGGTGAGTCCACGGTCACCGGGACCGGGATGCCGCGCTCTCTGGCGTACTCGATCTCTTCTTCCCTGGTCAACATCCACTCGCGCATCGGTGCGATTATGGAAAGAGCCGGGTCCAGCGCCGCGGTAGCCACCTCGAAACGCACCTGGTCGTTTCCCTTGCCGGTGCAGCCGTGCGCCACGTATTTCGCTCCATGCCTCTTCGCCGCTTCGACCTGCAGCCTGGCGATGAGCGGCCGGGCCATCGCCGTGGCGAGCGGGTAGCTTCCCTGGTACAGAGCGTTGGCCCAGAGGGCGGGTAGGAGGAACTCCTCAGCGAACATGTCTTTGGCGTCAACGACCTCCGAGGCCACCGCACCGGTGTCGAGGGCCTTCTGGCGTATCGCCTCCATATCGCCGGGCTGGCCCAGGTCCGCACATACTGCGACCACATCGAGGTCTTTCTCCTCCATCAGCCACCTGACAAGCACGGACGTGTCGAGCCCGCCCGAATACGCGAGTACTACCCTTTCCCTCTTTCCTGAAGGTCCATCGGCTGCCAACTGTCTCACCTTTCACCCAGCGCGTAGCCCATGAGGTCCCGCGCGACTTCCTCGCTGTCCTTTCCGTGCGAGCAGACTACCAGTATGGTGTCGTCACCCGCCACTGTTCCCGCGATGCCGTCGAGCCCCGCCTTATCCAGGGCCCAGGCCAGCCCCTGAGCGTTGCCCGGGCTCGTCTTCACCACCACTATGTTTCCTGAACGCTCCGTCGAGAGTAGCACCTGCGGTGCCGTGCGGAGCAGTTCTGCGTCCCTGGACTCCAGGCCGCCTTCGGGGGCAGGCTCGACCGAGTACTTCAGTGACCCCCCCGAATCCCGCATTCTGGAAAACCCTAGCTCCTTGAGATCGCGGGACACCGTGGTCTGGCTGACCTTGAAGCCATCGCGAGTGAGGAGCTCCACCAGCTCGTTCTGGCTCCTCACCACGCCGTCTCTCAAGGCCCTTGATATGGCTTCCTGACGCTGCCGTTTCATCTGTCTCACCACTACTGCATCAGTGACCCGCTCCTCAGCCGAAGATCATCTCCAGCAGGGCTATCTGCGCGTGCAGGCGGTTTTCCGCCTGGTCCCAGACCGCCGAGCGGTTCCCGTCAAGCACTTCGTCGGTTATCTCCTGTCCGCGGTGCGCGGGCAGGCAGTGCATCACCATTACGTCATCGCTGGCGTGGGCAAGCAGCTCTTCGTTCACCTGGAAGCGACCGAAGCTGGCGGCCAGGGCGTCCTCGTCCCTGTTTTCCTGCCCCATGCTCGACCAGGTGTCCGTGTAGACGACGTCGGCGTCAGTCACCCCGGCCGGTGGATCGTGGCCGACGGCAAGCGTCCCCGAGTAGATGCCTGTGTTCTCGACGCACTCCTCTACTATCTCCTGGAGAGGCTCCCTACCTTCGGGTGTGGACACGGTAACCTCCATCCCCAGCTTGGTCCCGGCTCTCATCAACGAATGGCACACGTTGTTGCCGTCACCTACGTAAGCGAGCCTGACGCCCCGCGGGGAACCCTTGTACTCCAGGATGGTGAGCATGTCGGCCAGTGCCTGGCACGGGTGGCACTGGTCGGTCAGGGCGTTGATGACGGGTATGTCACAGGCTTCGGCAAGGACCTCCAGGCGGTCCTGCCCGAAAGTCCTGACCACCAGCCCGTCCAGGTAACGTGAGAGCACCCTGCCGGTGTCCTCGATCGTCTCGCCGCGTCCGAGCTGGGTATCACCGCTCGACAACACCACGACCTGTCCGCCGAGTCTGTTGACAGCCACCTCGAAAGAGACCCTGGTCCTGGTGGAATGCTTCTCGAAGAGCAGGCCCACCGATCTGCCGGAGAGCGAGCGCACCCCTTTCGAACCCTCGCTCTTCAGCCTGAGGGCTTCTTCAACCAGGTCCTCGAGCTCGCTGCCATCCAGGGGCTTGAGACTCAGAAAATCGCTGCCACGCATCTTGTGCTTGACCAAACCTGTTCCTTTCGTTCAGGGCTCGAGGGAGGCCAGAACTTCCTGGAGGACTTCAACTCCCTCCAGTCCCTCTTTCTCGCTCAATATGAGTGGCGGCAGGAGCCGCACCGCGGACGGTGAGACATCGTTCACCAGGACGCCCCTTTCGAGACATGACCCTACCACCGCACGCGCCGCGTCGACCTTCAACTGCACCGCCAGCATCAAGCCCAGGCCGCGGACCTCCTCCACGTGAGGTAGCGCTGTCAGCTCTTCCAGCTTTGCCTTGAGCGTCTTCCCTATCACGGCCGCGTTCTCCATCACTCCCTCGTCGATTATCGCGTTTATCGTCGCTACCGCTGCCGCGCAAGCCAGGAACCCCCCACCGAACGTGGTCCCGTGCTCACCCGGCTCGAGGGTCTCGCCAAGCTCGCCGCGGGCGATGAAAGCCGCAGCGGGAACTCCGTTGGCGAGCCCTTTGGCGATGGTCACCACGTCCGGAGTAATGCCGGAATGCTCGTAGGCGAAGAACTTTCCGGTCCGCCCCATCCCGGACTGTATCTCGTCGGCGATGAACACGGCCCCGGTCGCGTCACAGGCGTCCCGCGCTGCCCTCAGGAACTCGGGGCTCGCGGGGTATACCCCACCTTCGCCCAGCACCGGCTCGATGATCAGGGCCGACGTATCCTCATCGACTGCCTCCTCCAGGTACCTCACATCGTTCAGCGGCACGTGAATGAAGCCGGGGACAACAGGCTGGAACGGCTCCCACTTCGCGGGCTGCCCGGTGGCGGACATGGTAGCCAGTGTCCGTCCATGAAAGGAGCCGAGAGCACACACCACCTTCTGCCTTGGCTCTCCCTTCTGGAAATGGTACTTGCGAGCCAGCTTCAGGGCTCCCTCGTTCGCCTCGGCTCCGGAGTTAGCGAAGAAGCACCTGCCCTCAAAGAAGTTCTCGGTGAGCAGGCGTGCCAGCTCCGCCTGAGGCTCTACGTAGTAAAGGTTGGTCGTGTGGAGGAGTCTCGATGCCTGCCCTGCCACTGCCTCGGTCACCAGAGGATGGCAGTGACCCAGCACGGTCACCCCCAGACCCGCGAGCAGGTCGAGGTACTCCTTCCCTTCCGTGTCCCATAGACGGCACCCCTCACCCCTTACGAAGGCGACGGGCAGCCTCTTGTATGTCTGCATCACGAAATGTGAATCCAGATCGATGGTCTTTTGGAGATCCCGGTCCAATTCATTCACCTTCCAGCAGGCCGTCCATGGACCTCACTATCATGGTCCCCACACCCTCACGGGTGAATATCTCGAGCAGGAGCGCGTGCTCGGCCGTACCGTCGATGATGTATGCCCTGTCAACGCCACCCTCAAGGGCACGCACGCAGCTCGCTACTTTGGGTATCATCCCGCTCGTTATGGCCCCGGCACCCATCATCATCCTGCAACCGGCAAGGTCGAGCTTGCTCAGCAGCTCACCCTGCTCGGATATGATCCCCTTCACGTTGGTCATGTAGATTATCTTGTCGGCATCCAGCGCCACGGCCATCTCTCCCGCAACGGTGTCGGCGTTTATGTTGTAACTGTTCCCCTCGCTGTCCGTGCCTACCGAGGCGATGACAGGTACCAGTTCGTGGCTCAACAGCTCCAGGATTATCTCCGCGTTGATCCGCTCGACCTCGCCGACCCACCCCAGGTCCGCGCCGTCACCACCCAGCTTCTTGCGCGCGACTATCAGGTTGCCGTCATCGCCGGAAAGGCCCATGGAAAGGGGGCCGTGCCTGTTGATAAGCGAGACTATCTCCTTGTTGACCTTGCCCACCAGCACCATTTTCGCGAGCTCCATGGTCTCAGAGTCGGTGACCCTGTGCCCGTCGACGAAGGTCGGCTCCATTGAGAGCTTCTTCATGTACTCGGTTATCTGGGGGCCTCCGCCGTGGATGATGACAGGGTTGATGCCGACGTACCGCATGAGCACGATGTCGGAAGCGAACATGCGGCGAATCTCGTCGTTCTCCATCGCGTTGCCACCGAACTTTATGACCACGGTCTTTCCCCTGTACATCTTTATGTAAGGGAGGACCTCGGTCAGCACCTTCGCCTTGTAATGCTTGTCTGTGTTGCTCCCATCCATCCAGCTCAGCTCTTCTCTGTAGCGTTGAACTCGACGTATTCAGGGGTGAGGTCACAGGTCACGTAGTACGCCGAGCCTTCACCCTCGCCCAGGTAAAGGGTTATCTCGACCTCGTCGCGATCCAGCAGGTGGATAAGCTCGGCCTCGTCGGCTTCGGACGGCTTCCCGCCTTCGGCCACCTTGAAGGTCCCAAAGGTGATGTCGAGCTTCGACTGGTCCATGCCGACACCGGCTGTCCCGGCCGCCGCCGCCACCCTTCCCCAGTTGGGAAGGCTCCCGTAGAAAGCGCATTTCACGAGATTGGAGGTAGCGACGGCCTTCGCCACCAGCACCGCCTCAGCGTCGCTGCGCGCTCCGTTGACGACCACCCGCAGCATCTTGCTCGCGCCTTCGCCGTCCTTGACCAGGGCCATGGACAGGTTTCCGGTCAGCCAGCAGAGCGACGCGAAGAAAGCGTCTTTCTCCTCCTGTTCCAACTCGTAATCGGTGCCGAGCGCGGCCCCGTTCGCCAGCATCAGAACCGTATCGTTCGTTGACTGGTCGCCGTCCACCGAAATGCGGTTGAACGACCATTCGACCGCACGCTCCAACATCACCTGCATCAGCTCGGACTCGAGCCATATATCGGTGGTTATGACGCAGATCATCGTCGCCATGTCAGGGCAGATCATCCCGGACCCTTTTACCATTGCTCCCACCCTGACGGTCTTCCCGCCTATCTCCATCTCCACAGCAAGTTCCTTAGGGTAAGTGTCAGTGGTCATAATGGCCTTGGCGGCGTCGGTATTACCTCCCACGCTGAGCTCCGCCACGGCCTGGTCTATGCCGGCGGTCACGTTCTCCATGGGCAGGTATTTCCCGATCGGTCCCGTCGACGCTACCAGTGCTTCTCCTTCGCTCAAGCCAAGCGTCTTCTCCACCGACGCGGCCATGACACGAGCGTCCTTCTCACCCTGCTCACCGGTCATAGCGTTGGCGTTGCCGCTGGACACCACCACCGCACGAGCGCTCCCGCCCGTAACGCGTTCGCGGCTGAGCTTTACAGGAGCCGCCTCCATCTCGTTTGTAGTGAAGACGCCTGCGACCGAGGCCGGCTTCTCTGAGCAGACGAGCGCAAGGTCGAGCTTACCGTCACCCTTCACACCGCATGCCACCCCGGCAGCGAGGAACCCCGTCGGGGCGCAAACCCCGCCAAGTATCCTCTCGAAGACCAATCCGTTCATGTTCTCTCACCCGCCTGTCCGAGTAACGGTCCAGATGTACCTGGGTCCTTACTTCACCTGCTGCAAGTACTTACCGCACCTTTCAGGGGAACAGTCCCGCTCCCGTGAGCCCCGTCTCTTCCGGCAGACCGCACATTATGTTCATGTTCTGCACAGCCTGCCCGGAAGCGCCCTTTACCAGGTTGTCTATGGCGGTCATCACCACCAGCATGCCCCCGCTCAGCATCTCCACCCCGACGTGGCAGTTGTTGCTCCCCTGGACCGGCTTGGTACCCGGGAAAGAGCCGCCGGGCAGGAGGCTCACGAACGGCTCGTCCGAATACGCATCCTCGTAAAGAGCCCTTGCTTCTTCTGGGCTTGCCCCTTCCGCCAGTGGTAAGTACATGGTAGATAGAATACCGCGGTTCATGGGGACAAGGTGCGGGGTGAAAAACACTTCTACACCGCTTTCACCCATGAGTCCTGCCAGCCGGCCGCTTATCTCGGGCCGGTGCCTGTGCTCCCCCACGGCGTAAGGTTCAACCCCGTCAGCCACCTGCGGGTAGTGAGTCTCCAGCGTGAGCTTCCGGCCGGCTCCTGACACGCCGCTCTTCGCGTCGATGATGAGCGGTGAGCCCAGCACACCCGCTCGCGCCGCCGGGTAAAGGCCGAGCAGGGCACCCGTCGGGTAACAGCCCGGGTTGGATACAAGCGAGGTCCCTTTCAGCTTGTCCCTGTTCACCTCGGGGAGGCCGTAGACCGCATCGGCCAGCAGAGATGGCGCGGAGTGCGGCGTGCCGTAATGAAGCTCGTACTCCGCCGGGTCCTCGAAGCGCATATCCGCGGACAGGTCCACGACCTTCGCTCCACTCTCAACGAGCGTGGGAAGGACTTTCATGCTCTCGCCATGAGGGAGGCCCACAAAAGCCACATCGCAGTCTTCGACCAGACCCTCGACAGCCGTGCCCTCGAACACTCCGTCGTAGACACCTGTCAGCGATGGGAACAGCTCGGCTACCGGCGTGCCGGCGTAACGCCCGGCCGTAGCTCTCTTCACCTCGATCTCAGGGTGCCCGGCTAGTATCCGGAGCAGTTCGGCCCCGGTATAACCTGATGCACCGATAACCGCAGCTTTGAGCAATTCATCAACTCCCGAGACTTGAAGACATCACTTGTCAAATGCATAATATACGGCAATACGCATAGTTATGCAAGTATTACATCGAGATATCCTCCCCCCGACTTTAATAATCGTACGGGAGAGGATACCTTACCGCCTACGTCCTGGTCTGTCCGCTTCCCCTGATTATGTACTTGGTGCTGGTCAGCTCCGCAAGGCCCATGGGGCCGCGAGCGTGAAGCTTCTGGGTGCTTATCCCGATCTCTGCGCCCAGGCCGAACTGGCCTCCGTCGGTGAAGCGTGTGGACGCGTTCACGTATACCGCGGCGGAGTCCACTTCCGCGGTAAACCTCCCCGCCCGACCGTAATCGGATGTGACTATGGCGTCCGAGTGCCCGGTCCCAAACATGTTGATGTGCGCTATCGCGGCACCCAGGTCTTCAACCACCTTCACCGCCAGCGTCAGGTCGAGGTACTCTGTCTTCCAGTCCTCTTCGGTGGCATCATCACACTCCGGGAGTATCTCCCTGGCCTCCTGGTCGCATTTGAGCGTCACTCCCTTGGCCCCGAGCCGGTCCCAGGCCTTGAGGAGGAACTCGGGCGCGACAGCCCTGTGCACCAGCAGTGTCTCCACCGCGTTGCAGACGCCGGGCCGCTGTGTCTTGGCGTTGTCGAGTATCTCCAGCGCCATCTCCAGGTCCGCGTGATCGTCCACGTAGATGTGGCAGTTCCCTACGCCGGTCTCGATCACCGGCACCGTCGAGCTCTCCACCACCGTGCGTATGAGCCCCTCTCCTCCCCTGGGGATAAGCACATCTATCGCGCCGTGCAGCCTCATCATCTCCATGGCTGCTTCCCTGTCAACGGAGTCGACCAGCTGTACGCAACCCCCGGGAAGGCCGCTTTCCACCGCGGCTTCGGAGAGCACGCCGGCCAGAGCCCTGTTCGAGTTGATGGCACTGGAACTCCCCCTCAGGATGACGGCGTTCCCGCTCTTGATGCACAAACCGGCTGCGTCCACGGTGACGTTCGGCCTCGCCTCGTAGATGATACCCACCACCCCCAGCGGGACCCGGACCTTCTCCACCTCCAGCCCGTTGGGAAGGCGCCAACCCTCCATCACCTCTCCCACCGGGTCTCTCAAGGCCGCGACCTCGACAAGCCCCTCGGACATCTCGGATATCCTGCGCCCGTTCAGCTCGAGCCTGTCCATCAGCGCGCTCGAGAGCCCCTGTTCTTTTCCGGCCGCGAGGTCCTTCCTGTTCTCAGCGAGTATGCGTTCCGCCTCCTGCTCCAAGCCATCGGCCATCGCCCTGAGCGCCACGTTCTTCTGGTCCGTCGTCATCACGGCAAGCGCTGCCGCAGCTTCTCTCGCCGCTCCTGCGAGACGCTCGATGTCACTCATCGGGTCACACCTCTCCTTCGCCGCACGCGTCCTCGTATATGAACAGCTCGTCTCTGTGGATCATCTCTTCACCCTTCTCTCCCAGGACCTGTTCTATCTGCCCCGTCGTCAGTCCCTTTATCCGCTTTGCTTCGTCGGCGCTATAGTTGGTCACCCCACGGCCGATGGTCTTGCCATGCTCATCGATGATGTCCACGCAGTCTCCGACCTCGAAGCTCCCCTCCACGCCAGCCACACCAGCCGCGAGAAGGCTCTTGCCTCCTCTCAACAGAGCTCGGGCGGCTCCTTCGTCCACTTTCAGAAGCCCGCAGCTCTCCTTCGCATATCCGATCCACTTCTTCTTGGAGCGCACCTGAGCGCCAGCCTGAAACCGCGTGCCGGTCGCGCTGCCGCTCAATATATCCTCCAGCGCCCGGGGAGCGCGCCCGTTCGCAATGACAACACTGACCCCGGTATTGACCGCAACCTTCGCCGCCTGGAGCTTGGATGACATCCCGCCAAGTGCCAGCTGGCTCCCCGCTTCGCCGCCGAGGCTCTCGATCTCCTCAGTTATCCTCTCTACGCTGTCTATGAGGCGGGCGCCTTGCGACTTCCTGGGATCCTCCGTGAAGAGTCCCGCTGTGTCGGTCAGGATCACCAGCAGGTCCGCTCCCACCAGACCGGCCACCATCGCGGCCAACATATCGTTGTCGCCGAAGCTTATCTCCTCGGTGGAAACCGTATCGTTCTCGTTTATAACGGGTACTACCCCCATCGCAAAGAGCTTTTCCAGCGTATGCCTGGCGTTGAGGTACTGCTGGCGGTGCATCATGTCGTACCTGGTGAGCAGGACCTGCCCCGCGGTCACCTCCTCTTCGCCGAACAGCTCGCTGTACATTCCCACCAGCAAGCCCTGCCCGACCGACGCCACCGCCTGCAGGGTCTCGATATCTGACGGCCTCTCCTCGAGCCCGAGCTTTTCCATGCCGGCGCCTATAGCCCCGGACGAGACCAGCGCAGCATCGATACCGCTCTTCCGGGCGAAAGATATCCCTCTTACCAAGTTGGCAACCCGGTCGCGGTCGATGCGACCCGAATCTTCGGTTATTGTGGCGGTCCCCACCTTGACCACCATCCGGTTTACCTCCGACCTGCCCATGTCCATGATCTCCGTGTGTCTGTTCTCAATCCTCCGAAGCTTCCGCTCCCCGCTCCGGGATGTATTCGAACACCCTCCCCGCGATCTCCACCTCGTCTCCACTCTGGGCGCCTTCGTGTGCCAGAACATCCTCAACCCCCGCCCTGCGAAGCCTTCGCGTGAGGTTCGCCAGCGCTTCGTCGTTGTTCCAGTCCGTCATCAGGACCATTCGCTCGACCGCCGCGCCCTTTACGATATACCGGTCTTCGACACGGTGCACCTCGAGGGGTTCGGTGTCCTTCGCATGCAGGACGGCCCCGTATTGGACAGAGGGCCCGCGTTGCGGCTTCTCACTTCGCGCCTCCGCAATCTGCGCGGCCAGCGCCCTGAGCAACTCGGGCAAGCCCTGCCCGGTCACGGCACTCGCCGGGTAAAGCTCTAAACTCCTCCGCTCGCACTCGCGCTCTACCTCTTTCATGGTATCGTGCGGAGGATTCAGGTCCATCTTGTTAGCCGCGACAAGCCGTCTCCGCTGCAGCAGTTCAGGATTGAACATCTCCAGCTCTCTTTCAAGACAGGCGAGTTCCACTACAGGATCTCTGCCGCTTGCGGGAGACATGTCCAGCAGGTATACGATAGTGTGCGCCCTCTCCACGTGTCTCAGGAAGGCTGTGCCCATCCCCTTCCCGTGGTGAGCCCCTTCGACAAGACCGGGCACGTCGGTTACCACGTAATCGAGATCGTCCTCGAAGACAACCCCCAGGTTAGGTTCGGTAGTGGTGAAGGGGTAGTCGGCGATCTTGGGCTTCGCCCCGGAGATGCGGGCGATCAAACTGGATTTGCCCGCGTTGGGAAACCCGACGATCGCTACGTCGGCAACCACCTTCAGTTCGAGCCTGAGAATCCTGGACACACCCGGCTCGCCTTTTTCCGCGAACCCCGGCAGCGGCCGGCTCGGGGAAGCCAGCGCCGCGTTCCCGCGGCCTCCCGAGCCTCCCGGCGCGGCGTT
>JAGUWJ010000178.1 GCA_020062425.1 Actinomycetota bacterium | reverse complement strand
GGGCTCGTGGGGGCCATCCGGCCTCGCGTCTTCGCGGAACCCGGCCGCCCTCGCCTCTATCAACCCGGGGTTCACCGCCGCGACGCAGGTACCATCAGGCAGCGCGGGCTCGCTTCTGGCCAGGTCAGTGGCAGGGAGAAGCTCTATCCTGCCGATGGATTCTGAAGACCTCTGGGTCACGACGTTGAACTCCCTCAGTGAAGCGACGGTGTCTCCCTCGAGCTCGACCCGGATAGGCCTCTCCGAGGTGGAGGGGAAGATATCAAGTATGCCGCCGCGCAGGGCGAACCTGCCCCATCCCTCTACCGCGTATTCGCGCTCGTAACCGCCCTCCGTGAGCAAGCCCATCGCGCCCTCGAGATCGAGCCCGCCGCCCACCTCGATCACCAGCGGCCATCCCCGCGGGAGATCTCCTGCCATCCCCCCCATGAGCGCTTCGATGCCTGCCACCACGATCCCGCCGGCGCGCAGTGCTCGCGAAGCCTCCAGCCTACGCCCGACGGTTTCCTCGTACGGCCTGAACAGATCCCCTGCCGGCCCGGCAGCAGGGAGGTGGAAGACCTCACCGGGTAGGAAACATCCGATGTCAGCGGAGAGCGCAGCGGCCTCGGTCGGAACTGCGAGGACCATCGGTCCCGGGCGGAGGCGGTGAATGGTTCCGACAAGAACCGGGATGAGCGGCTCCGCCGCGTTGATCTTCCCGTCTGGCTTGTCGCTCTGTTCGGAGACTTCTTCTGCGAGCGAAGTGGCGAGTATCCTTCTTAACAGTAGACCTGCGATGTCTTCCATATGCAGCCTGGTGTTCAGCTCCTGACGTGACCCCGGGTCCGGCCGGATACCCTGTCGCCTCCGGCACCCTCTCGAGGGAGGCCCGTCAGTAGCGGATCTTTCCTCTGTCCCTCTCCCAGCCTGAAGTCCCCAGCGCGGACGTCCCGCGGATGAAAGCAGCCAGAAGCTCGGGTTCCTCGGAGAGCACTTCCAGTGCGAGCATCAGATCGGCAGCGCGTGCCGCCAGCCCCCCCCTGCTCTCACCCCAGGTCGCCGTGCCCTCCGCTCCGCGGCCGTGTTCGGGGGCCTCACCCTCGGGCGACCCGCCGGTGGCGCACCAGTAGACGAGGGTGTTAGCCAGGTCCATATGCGTGACCTCCTCACTCCCACCCGCCTTCCTGCCGATGTCTATGGTCCCCGAGATCACCTGAGCCAGGTTCCTCGCCGCGTGCCTGGCGGCCTCCTCGGAAAGCTCCGGGTAGGCGGTGAGAAAGGCTTCCACCAGCCGGGCGCCGATCCGTGCGCTCGTCTCTCGCTGTATGTACTCAGCCATGACGGCGATGGCCTTTCATCCGGCAGGACTCTAGGAGCATCTTAACGCCGGCCAGCCGATAACAACAACCCCGCGTCCCTTCCGTGAACACCCCCAGTCATGCTGGGCCGTGCCGTCACTTTTGACCAGGGCGGGTATTGAAAATATAATCAGTGCTGCCGGCCACGATGGCTTGTGCGACTACTGGTGGGGGGTCTATTGAAACTCAAACTCTGCAAGACGTGCGGTGTTCCCGTTCGCATCGGAAAGGACCAGTCCTGGAATCCCGATGGTACCATCACCCAGCGCAGGGATCCTGATCATCGTATGATGCTGTTCGATTCAGAGGGCGTCGACGCGCTTTTCACGAGCATAGAGCAACTCATAGGCGTGCCGCTGGAAAAGATAGTGATCGAAAGCAAGGCCAGGACGACCTGCGCCTACATCTCGCACCTGATGCGGGGATTCAGGGGTACCGCCGCCCGGGCGGTCGGCCTCGGTCGTATCGTCGAGCGCGTCGTGGAGCAGGGCAGGGTGATGGGTTACGGCGACATCCAGGCGGTGGACGTGCGCTGGAAGGAGCGCTATATAAGCATAAACATCGCGAACCCGTACTCCATCCTGCTGTTCTGCGGTGATCAGAAAGGCGCGGCGGAGGCTATCAGGAAGTCCGAGGGAACGGTTACGTACGAAGAGGTCTCTCCCGGCGTCTTCCACGTGGTCGCATACAACGCGCCGCACGCGCCCGGCCTTGAGAACCGCCTGGCGCTCAAGCAAGTCCCCCGTAAACCGGGCGACATCGAGCACGAGCTCTGCCCCCGCTGCAGGGTACCCGGCGGCATATCGAGCTTCAAGTGGGGTCTCGAACAGGGGACGATAGTCCACGAACCCACCGGACTGCGCTACGCCCTGTTCGGGCCCGGAGGGCTTCAGGCCGTTTTCGACGAGCTGGAGGGTGAACTAGGCGAGAGCATACCGGACACCATAATCGAGGCCCAACGCATGCACGCGGTTACCCGGATGCGGGAGACTTGGAGAGAGTGGGGCGCCGGCGATTTTCGAAACTGGCTCGCCCTGCGTGGGCTCGGCAACCTTGTCTCCATGGAGAGCTTCCCCGGGGGCTACACGGCCAGGATAGAGAACGCGGCGGTCCCGCTGCTACTGGTGGGGACGACGATAGCCCTGTTCGAGTTCCTCATCGGATCGAGGCCTTCATCGGAATACTCCGTCTCCGAGGACGGAGACCTGGTTATGACCATGCGCGGGGGACAGGACTGAGGACGGCGTGCCACCCCGGCTCACTTGCCGAGGTCCTGCTCCGTGAAGAAATCGTCCGCCTGCTTGTCAGCTTTCTTGCACTCCGCCAGCTGCTGCAGCGACTCGTTCGCCAGGTTTGCTATCTCCTGAGCGGACGTCACCTGCTCGGAGTAACTCGACCCGGCGGCGATGACTTCTACCATCCCGCCATATGCCTTGAGAAGAGGAAGCAGGTACATGGTCGAGTATTCCTGCCAGCATTCGATCGCGCGCGTCTTGAGGCGAACGTATTCCTTGACCTTTCCCTCAACGCTGAGGGTGTTTATCTTGCGAAGGCTCTTCTCCCACAGGCCCAGGTTCTTGTCGAGCTCGTTCAGGTCCGCCTCCCGCGCGGCTATGAGCTGCCTGGCGCCGTCCACCTGCGCGGGTCCGATACTTCCGACGTTGAACAGTGCTTCCCACTCCGCAGGAAATGCCTTGAAGCGCTCTATCACCGCCTCGGCGTTTTCCTGGTACGAGGTGGCCTCGGCCAGGTATTGGTTCGCCTTCTCTGTCTCGAGGCCGCAGCCGGAAAGGGCCACGGTCGCCAGCGCCGCCAGCGCGAGTAGCGATAACGTCTTCCTGGCGAATGTCTTCATCTTAGAGCTTCTTGCTCTCATAGTAATCGTTGGCTTCCCGGTCGAGTCTCGCCGCCTCGTCGGCATGCCCCTTGGACTCACCCTCCAGCTCGCTGACAAGTCGCATCTTCCTCACTGTCTCGCTGTCCGGCGCCACGCCGGCTACCGGGTCGTCGAGCATGTCCAGGCGCACTTTCATCGCTTCGAGCTCGGCCTCGAGCGCCTTCCCCTGTTCGCCCACCGCATCGAGCTTCAGTCGGAGATATCTCTTCATCTCCTCGCTCGCCGGCATCCGTAACGCTTGACCGAGGGTGTCCTCGCCCTGCTCAAGTTCTGCCAGGGCCGACTCCTCAGTTGCCTTGGCGTCTTCCAGCATTTCCGCAAGCTCTCCGACCGGTTCGACCTCGTCCTCCCCGGAGACGGCGCTCTTCCACCTCTCCTCGAAACCCTCCAGACCCTTGATGTGCTGAGACGACTTCTGAAGGTGAGAAAACGCTTCCTCTAGCTTCTCCTGCAGGCGAGCATCCTGTCCCCCGCAGCCGTTCAGGCAAATCGCCAGTGCCAGCACGGCGGCAACAGCCCGCAGGAGCACCCGCATCTCAGGCGTCTTCACCATCGTGCTCCGAAAGCAGTGTGAGGGCCGACCGCGCGGCGTTCTCTATCGCTCCGGCGGCCTTCTCGCGCTCGTCATCAGAAAAGGCGCTCAGCACGTACTCGGCGGGGTCCTGGCCTTCCGGAGGCCTTCCGACCCCGATCCTGACCCGCGAGAATTCCGCGTTACCAAGACACTCCGTCAGGGACAAAAGGCCTCTGTGACCTCCGGTTCCCCCGCCTTTCTTCAGGCGGACCTCCCCCAGTGGTATATCGATGTCGTCATGCATGACCACAACGCTTTCGGGCGCGATACCGTACCTCGAGAGGACCTGAGCGACGGCGCGCCCGCTCTGGTTCATATAGGTACCGGGTTTCAACACGAGAACTGCACCCGCCGGGGTCCCCACGAGAGCAAGCTCTCCCAGAGACCATTTACCTCTGGCAAGAATGCCGCCCGAGCTGACCAGGGCGTCGGCAGCCCTCAAGCCCGCGTTGTGGCGGGTCGCCCGGTACCTCCGCCCGGGATTCCCCAGGCCGACCACCAGGGATGGTGTGCCCGCGGAACCGGGGTGCTCCAGCAGCGGCACCCGGCCCTTGAATGATCCGCGTCTGCCTTTACTCTTCTTTGCCACCCTCTGGCGCGGCGGCTTCCTCCGCAGGTGCTTCTTCCGCGGACACCGCCACCTCCTCCTCGGCCGCCGCTTCCTCTTCGGCCACTGGGGCTTCCTCTTCGACCAGCCGCGGCGCGAGTACGGTCAGCACAACGTCCTCGGCGTCGCTGAGCACCGTGACCCCTTGCGGTATCTCGAGCTCTCCGACGCTCAGGTGTTCCCCGATCTGGATCTCGCGGATGTCGGCGTAGATGTGGTCCGGAACTTCAGTGGGGAGGCACTCCACCTCCAGCTCCCACAGGTTGTGCTGCATGGTCCCCCCGGCCTTGAGGCCCAGTGATTCCTCTTCTCCCCTTATGGCGATGGGAACCTTCATGCTGACCTTCTCGTCGCGGGCGACCCTCAGAAAGTCGACGTGCAGGAGCCTGTCCTTGAAGGGGTGTCTCTGCAACTCCTTTATCATCACCAGGTGCGAGTTCTTCTCTTTTCCATCTATGACCACCAGGTCCAGGAGGACGTTCAGGCCGGCTTCACTTCGGATTGCGTCCTGCAGGTCGTCCCTCCTGACCGACAGCGTCTGGGGTTCCGCGCCCAGCCCATACACGACCGCGGGGACTCCCCCCCGGGCGCGCGCCTTCCGTGCAGCTCCTTTTCCGGTATGCGGTCTCATCGTGGCTTCCAGCTTGCGTTCCAACTCTTATCACTCCAGTCCTACGTTTGGTTGTCTCCGCCCACTATCTCGCTGACAGATTCTTCCTTGAACACCGCCGTGATGGTATTGGCGAGCAGCGGGGCTACTGATAGCACGGTTATTTTATCAATCTTCCTCTCCGGCGGCACCGGGACGCTGTTGGTAACGACCAGTTCCTCGATAGGGGAGAGCTGAATGCGCTCTACGGCGGAGCCGGAGAGGATCGGGTGTGTCGCACACGCGTAGATCGCCCTGGCGCCCTCGTTCTTGAGCGCATCCGCAGCCTCGACCATGGTACCCGCGGTGTCGACCATATCGTCTATCAGTATGGTGGTCTTACCCTCAACCTCCCCGATGACGTGCGTGATAAGGGCTTCGTTCTTGTCCGGCCTGCGCTTGTGCAGGATGGCAAGCGGGACATGCAGGCGGTCGGCCAGCTTCTTGGCCACCTTTACCCTTCCCGCGTCCGGAGAGACGATGACCACGTCGGACAGGTTCTTCTGCACGATGTAGCTGGCCAGTAGCGGCAGGGCGGTCACGTGGTCGAGCGGGAAGTCGAAAAATCCCTGTATCTGGCCTGCGTGCAGATCGACAGAGATGACCCTGTCGGCGCCGGCGGCGGTGATGAGGTCCGCCACCAGGTGTGCGCTGATGGGCTCTCGCGCCAGGGTCTTCTTGTCCTGCCTGGAGTAGCCGAAATAAGGCATCACCACGGTGATCCTCTTGGTAGAAGCGCGCTTCAGCGCGTCGATCATCAGCAGCAGCTCCATGATGTTGTCGTTGATCGGCTCAGAGCATGTCTGGATAACAAAAGCATCGACCCCGCGCACGCTCTCCAGGAACCTCACGTATATCTCACCGTTAGAGAACCGGGAAATCTCGACGGCGCCTAGCGTCACGCCGATGCCTGTCGCGACTTCTTCGCCCAGCTCGGGATGGGCGGTTCCCGAGAACACCATGAGCCTCTTGCGGGTGACTTCCCTCAAATCGCTACCTCCCTTGAAAATGCTTGTTGACATGATCCTCCGGGCCTTTCAGCGACGCCTTGCCCGCCCGTCTTTCCTCTTCTTCCTCCATCCGGGGATGTTCTTCTGCTCGCTCCTCTCGACACCCAGGCTCCCATCGGGCACATCCTCGTATATGGCTGAGCCCGCTCCGGTCGCCGCGTCCGCCCCGATCTTCACCGGCGCCACCATCATGGTGTCACTCCCGATAAAAGCCCTGTCGCCTATCACCGTACGGTGCTTCTTCTCGCCGTCGTAGTTGCAGGTGATACTGCCGGCCCCGACGTTGACGTCCTCCCCTATCTCGGCATCGCCGATATAGGACAGGTGAGGGACCTTGCTCCCTCTGCCGATGACGCTGTTCTTTGTCTCCACGTAGCTACCGACCCTGCACCCCGAACCCACCCTGCTGCCAGGACGGAGGCGGGAGTACGGCCCTACCTCCACATCGGAGGAGACCTCGCAGCCGTCCAGCCAGGAGAAGGTGACGATACATCCGTCGCCGAGGACGGAGTCGTTCACCTCCGTGCACGGACCGATACTGCACCCTTCACCTATGCGTGTGGAGCCCCGTAGAAAGGTCATCGGAAGCAGCACCGTATCGCGGCCGACTGCAACATGGAGGTCGACGTAGGTGCTCCGGGGATCGACCATGGTCACTCCCGAGAGCATGAGTTCGCGATTTATGCGATCCCTCATCAACTCGCCAACGAAGGCCAGCTGTGACCGGTCGTTCACACCCATGGCTTCCTCAGCTGAACCCACCACCGCAATAACCCTCAGGCCCCCGTCTACGTAACCCTCGATCACGTCTGTCAGGTAATATTCGCCCTGCGCGTTCTCGTTCGTCAGCCCCTTGAGCGCTGTCTCCAGGGGGGCGCGGTCGAAGGCGTAAGCGCAGGCGTTCACCTCTCTGACGTCCCGTTCCCCGGCGACGGCGTCCGCCTCTTCCACTATCCTCTCTATCCCTCCGCCTTCTCCCCTGAGAACCCTCCCGTAGCCGGTCGGGTCCTCCAGGACGGCGGTGAGCATGGAGGCGGCGGCTGACTCAGCCCTCCTGGCCTCAGCTAGAGACTCGAGCGTGGAACTCCTCACGAGAGGACTGTCCCCGGATACCACCAGCAGCTCGTCGATATCCGGACCAAGGACCTCCGCCGCGACAGCGACTGCGTGCCCGGTGCCATTCTGCTCAGCCTGCACGACACAGCGGGCCCGCTCACCTACCACGCTCGACACTTCCGCTGCGCCATGACCGACGACTACGACGACCTCTCTGGCCCCCAGGCCCTCGACCTGGTCGAGCACGCACTCGAGCAGTGTGCTCCCGCAGACGCGATGCAGCGCCTTGGGGGTTTCAGATCTCATCCTCTTGCCGATTCCCGCGGCCAATACCACGACGGCCAGACTGGTGCTATGCTCGCTCATGCTCTTCGAACGCTCCCGGCGATGTCAAAAGCCCGACGTCGCTCCTTCCCTTCCCCTCGAGCCGTGTCACGGTCTGGTTGGGGTGGCAGGATTCGAACCTGCGATCGCGGCTCCAAAGGCCGCTGCCTTACCACTTGGCCACACCCCAGCGAGCCGTCTCTCACAAAGCCGATATCTCGGCGCCACGATTCGCGAAGCTCGTGATGATTGTGACGGGCGCGGTCTTCTCAAGCTCCCAGGCTACCTCCGCGGCCTCTTCCATTCCGGAGACGAGCGCGAACACGGTGGGCCCGCTTCCGGTCATCAAGGCCGCCGCGGCCCCCGCTTCGAGTGCGATCGTTTTGAACTCGTTCACGCGGTCAGTGGCTATCGTTGCAGATTCAAGACCGTTGTGCAAGTTGGCATAAATGCCCTCAAAGTCACGGTTCCGGACACCTTCCATCAAGGCCTGGTACGCTCTGTCCGCGTCTTCCGCCCGGGAGGTTCCCTCCGGGTGCAACCGGTCGAACCTCTGGTACACCTCCCGGGTTGATACCTCTTCCCCGGTGGATGCGAGAACGACCTTGAAAGGTGGAAGAGGCTCCAGCGTCTCTACCACTTCGCCCCTTCCCGAGACCAGTGCCGTACCTCCCTTCAGGCAGAAGGGGACGTCGGAGCCCACCTTCGCACCCATATCGACGAGGACCGCGTCTTCGATATCGAGCTCGAACATGTACCGCAGGGAAAGAAGCGCTGCGGCCGCGTCCGCGCTGCCGCCCGCCAGACCGGCTCCCACCGGTATCTTCTTGTTGATGAGCACCTCGACGCCTTCGCCGTCAAGAGCCCCAGTCCCGTCTGCGAATACTTCCACCGCCCTGCTGACGAGGTTGTCCCCGCCGGTTGGCACACCCTGGTCACTGCACCTGATGACGACCTGACCCCGCGAGCCGTCGGTCCGCCTGAAATAGAGCTCGTCCGCCAGCTCAAGTGACTGCATCAAAGACCGTATGTCATGGTACCCGTCGCCGCGCAGGCCCAGAATGTCGAGGAAGAGGTTGATCTTTGCGCGCGCCACCGCTTTCGCGCCGAGCATTGCGTCCTCCTGTCTTCCCGGGCCGGTCATGAGCCGTCCGACCCGCGGGCTCTCCTTCACTGATAACAATATCAAACAAAGGGGTTGATTTCCTTTGCCCTGCCCGTCGTTCATGTCACGGAGCAGATTACGTCACCGATGTGGAGAGGAGGACGGGGCGGGAAGCCTATTGGTCGTCGCGCAGGCTGACCAGAAGGGTATCGAGGTTTCTCGATTCGAGGCTTACGGCCTTGTCGAGACACTTCTCAGCCTCCGGATGTCGGCCCATCTCTATAAGGCAGTCCGCTTTGTCGATGAGTGCATCGACGTACTCGGGATCGATCCAGAGGGCCCTGTCATAGCAGATGATAGCTTCTTCGAGGTGGCCTTCCACTTCCAGCACGTGGCCCTTGCCGACCCAGCCCTCAACGCTCTTGGGGTTCTGCCTGATTACCCGCTCGTAGCTGCGCATGGCCTCCTCGAAGCGGTCGAGCCTGGCGAGTGCATATCCCCTGTTCAACCAAGCGGAGCTGTGGTCTGAGTTAATGCGTATCGCCCGGTCGTAACAGCCCAGCGCTTCACCGAAGCGTCCCTCGTAGTGAAAGCAGATGCCCAGGCTGTCCCAGGCGTCCGCGTACTCGGGGTCGAGCGAGATGGCCTTGTCGAGGCATAAGGCCGCTTCGCTGTCGCGGGCCAGCTCCAGGTAGGCCTGGGCCCTCCAGTACCAGAATGTCGCCTGCCACTCCGGCTGGAGCTCTGACTCGGTCGCCCTCTGGAAACAGTGCGCCGACTCCCTGAACCGGCCGAGCCTGAACAGTATCGCACCCTTGCCGTACCAGAGCAGTGGATCAGAGGGCTGAAGTAAGGACGCTCTGGTGTAGCACTTGAGCGACTGCTCATCGAAACCCCTCTCCGAGAGAGCATGACCGATACCGCAGCACAGCTCCGGGTCGCTTCCGCGCGAAGCAACCGTAGCTATGATGGAGGCAAGGGCCCGTCCCGTCGAGCTGGCCGGTGAACCTTCGTTCCTGAGCCGTTCGACTGCCTTTAGCGCTCTTCTGAGGACCTTCTCGAGCTGCATCTATCACTTCTCTCGGTGAGGGCAGCAACTGGGCTGCCGGTGTCCAGGTCAATTCTTACCTAATGGACCGGGAAAAGACAATGCCCGATAAGGGTGAACCCTGCAGCCGCCCGGTTTTCAGTACTCCAGCCGGGTCCCGTCCTCCCCGTTGGCGCACCCGGAGCCTGGAGAGGTCTCCCTTTCCATGCGGCCCATCAGCTGCAGGGCTTCTTTCCGGGAGCGGCCGCACGTCTCCGGCGATGGCTTGAAATCTGAGCACACCGGGGGACGCGAGGGGAGGCCGAACAGTGAGCACAGGCCCTCGTGCGTCAGGTGGATGCAGCGCACTCCCGCCGGTTTGCCTTCAGGCATGCCCGGTATCTCACTGCTGATAGACAGCGCCTCGCAGCAGGCGCCGCATCTCCTGCACTCCATTTCCTCGGAAGCCTTCAATCCCATCAGTCGCGGACGGACCTTTCTCCGACGGCCGATACCAATGACAATGATACTGCGGACTGGTTTAATGTCATACTCCGGTTGTCCGAGATTGAGTTGATCAATCTCATTCTTCACAGAAACGTCACGTCATAGTATCTTTCAGAGATAGGAAAGGAGCGAGCATGGCCAGGGAGATGGGGGAGTTCACAAAGAGGTATCACAAGGCCTTCGTTGAGGCTGTCGGCAGTGACGTGGAGAAGGCCAAGTCCAGGATAGCCTCAAGCTGGGTAAAGGGCTGGCAGGAAGGACTAGGGCACAAGATCGAAGACCCGGAGGAGTTCCGAAGCCGTTTCCAGGACTATCTCGACAACGAACTCAGCTTCGCCGACGTAAGCGATGTTACTATCGGCGATAGCAGCCTTGAGATAAACGTGGAGAACTGCGCCCTTTGCCCCGGAAACGATCTTCTTAAGAAAGAGGGAAAAGAAGCGCTGTGTCCTTTGGTGCCGACCGGTCTTTTCGCTCTGTCGAGGGTTCACGACAAGAAGGCTTCCTTAGAAGGTGTCGAGAAACCCGGCAGGGTCGGTTACTGCAAGATCAAGTACAAGGTCGAGGACAAGTAGCTTTTCACTGTCTGAATCACAAGGAGTCAAACCCACCCGGTGCTTCTTCATCCACTCATGCCCACACATGGTGTTCGCGGATTGAAGTGGATGGTGGGCCTCCAGTGGATTCGAACCACCCCACGCGATCTCGCTTCAGCTCGCTCCCGCGGTGACCCCCACCCGGTGCTTCTTCATCCACTCATG
>JAGUWJ010000174.1 GCA_020062425.1 Actinomycetota bacterium | reverse complement strand
GGTCTCGAAGGTGCCTCCGGTGGAACCCTCAGCCAGGTACCAGGTATCGGACGGCGCGGTGACCCCCACCGATGCGTGGCCCTCGAACCGGTACCGCTGCACGCTCTCCGCGCCGGCGGAGGTCGAGAGCAGGAGCGGAAGCAGCAGTGCAACGGAGACAGTGATGACCAGCGCGCGACACAACGCCTGACGCTGCGTTGCCCTGCGCTTGCTCATGCCGCCTCGCTTCGACTCGGCGAGAAAGATCTCAACAGAAGGAAGTATATCCGAAATCGCGCCGGGCATGAGCACGGAGGTTGGGCCGGGCGTGTTGGCCTATAATACAAGGCACCTACGAAAGGCGGGTGTCGGAGATGCTCGATATTGAAGACCTGACCGTCTCGGTGGAGGGGCGGGTCCTGCTGAAGAACATCAGCCTCAACATAGAAGAGGGCGAGACCAGGATGCTGTTCGGCGAGAACGGCTCCGGCAAGACCTCTCTGCTGATGGCCATCATGGGCCTCGGCAATTACACGGTCGAGAGCGGCAGGATAACGTTCAAAGGTGAAGACATCACCCACCTGCCCGCCGACGAGCGGGCCCGAAGGGGCATCGGCATAATGTTCCAGCGTCCGCCCACCATCCGTGGGCTCAAGGTCTCCGATATGCTGGAGCTAATAAGGCGCGACGGGCGCGACCCCGAAGAGGTCGCCAGAGAGCTGAACTTCTCTCAGTTCATGGACCGCGACCTGAACCTAGGCTTCTCGGGGGGAGAGATAAAGCGCGCGGAACTGCTGCAGCTCCTCACCCAGGACCCCGACCTGGTGCTGCTGGACGAGCCGGAGTCGGGGGTGGACCTGGTGAACATCGGGGTCATAGGGAACGCCATACGGGATCTGCTGCAGAAAGACCTGCACCGCCAGAGGAAGAAATCCGGGCTCATAATCACCCACTCCGGGTACATCCTCGACTACGTGGAGGCGGATAAGGGCTGCGTGCTGGTCAACCAGACCATCTGGTGCACCGGAAACCCTCACGAGATTCTCGAGGGGATCAGGCAGCACGGTTATGAGGGGTGTCTGACGTGTCAGAGGTAAGGGAAAAGGCCGAAGCTGCCAAGGGGAAGCCCGCGAAGTACGGGCCCGACCTGAACCTGGAGGAGTACTCCTGCGACACCCCTGAGTACGAGGCCTGCGAGCTCGAGGACGTCGAGGTGGTGGACCCCGAGCGCCTGCTGAACGCCGGGGTGGACGTTTCCGGTGAGGAACGCTCCGGCTCGTTCATCCAGGTGGACAGCTCGGTCATCCACGCCGCCCCCACCCAGGAAGGCGTCGAGGTGATGGCCACCAGAAAGGCGCTTGAGAAGTACGACTGGCTGGACGAGTACCTCTGGAAGCTTGTGGCCGTGGATGCCGACAAGTACACCGCCAGCGCCGAGCTGAATTTCCAGGACGGCTACTTCGTCAGGGCGATGCCCGGGGCGAAGACCGTGTTCCCGGTTCAGGCCTGCCTGTACCTGAAGTCCGAGAACGTAAGCCAGAACGTACACAACATAATCATCGCCGAGGAGGACTCGGAACTGCACATAATCACCGGGTGCGCGACCGATTCTCCCGAATCGAGAGGCCTGCATATCGGCATAAGCGAGTTCTACATAAAGAAGAACGCGAAGATAACCTTCTCCATGATCCACAACTGGGCCCCGCAGGTCGCGGTCCGCCCGCGAAGCGCCATCCGCATCGAGGAAGGCGGGTTGTTCCTCAACAACTACATATGCCTGCATCCCGTAGAGTCGCTTCAGCTCTTCCCGAGCGCTTTCCTCGTTGGAAGCGGCGCCACCGCCCGCTTCAACTCGGTCCTGCTGGCCCCCGAGGGCACGAAGATGGACGTCGGCTCGAAGGCGGTTCTCTCGGCACCGGAAACCCGCTGCGAGATGATAGCGCGCTCGCTCACCACGGGCGGCGAGATAATCAACCGGGGCCTGCTCATTGGTGAGGTGGAGGGCGTGAAAGCCCACCTGGAGTGCCGGGGCATGATACTGAAAGGCGGAGGCCGCATCTACGCCATACCTGAGCTGGACGGCCGCGTGGAGGGCGTGGACATGTCGCACGAGGCGGCGGTCGGCAAGATAGCCCGCGACGAGGTCGAGTACCTCATGGCGCGGGGCCTTTCGGAGGACGAGGCGGTGGCGACCATCGTGCGGGGATTCATGCACGTGGACATCGAAGGCCTGCCGCCCATCCTGAAAGAACAGATAGACCGGGCGGTTGAGCTCTCGGAGCAGTCTCTCCTCTAGTAGCGGGGGTCCCCGTCCCCCATACGGTCGACGCTTAATCGCTCTCTTGCGCTATGGCGCGCTTCCTACCGACTAACGAGATCCCTACTGAGAGATAAAACTCTGCGACACGCCTAGGTGGCAGTATTCATGAGTACTCAGTACGGACGCTATCATAGTTCTACCGCGCGTGTGTTTGAACACGCGTCTAAAGGCACCTACTTCAAATCACTCACAGTACTTGTGCTTGTCCTTGTGCTTGCCGCCGCGTTCCTGCCCGCGTTCGGCGGCGACGCTGTAGCTGCCGAGGCGGACCTGCGGAGCTTCCTGAAGAGCCCGCAAGCTGTCAAGGGCAATGGGGAACACGGGCTTGGGTTCCAGCTCTCCCCTCCCGGCGACTACCAGAAAGTAGACGAGTCCACCCTCGCGGCGGAGGGGATCACCCCGGGCAGCTCCCTGGGATCCTCCGTCGATCTGTCCGAACAGCTCCCACCGGTGGGAAACCAGGGAGGCCAGGGCAGCTGTGTAGGTTGGGCCACCAGCTACTACTACAAGACGTGGTCGGAAAAGCTGGAACATCCTGCCTGGGACCTGAGCGATCCGCGCTACAGGTTCAGCCCGGCGTTCGTCTATAACCAGATAAACCGGGGTGTGGATAACGGCGCGTATTTCGAGGACGCGTTCGAATTGCTCGAAGCCAAAGGAGACGTGGACATATCCGAGATGCCGTACAACCAGAACAACTGGACTGCCCAACCTACCGACGCGCAGTTCGAGGCCGCGAAGCCCTACAAGATAGCATCGGGGTGGAGCTACTTCTTCCTCAGAGAGCAACTCGGGCCGTACAGCCCGGTAAACGACATCTCCGGCATCAAAGCGCGGCTCGACGGCGGGAACATGCTGGTCATGGGCATACCCATATATAAGGATTTCCCCGACTACTACCTGGGCCCCAACCCGTACTACGACTACAACGGCTCCTCGAGCCTCGCCGGAGGGCACGCGGTCACGGTCGTCGGATACGACGACAACGCGAACCCGTCCGGCGCGGACGCCGACCACAGGGGCGGCTTCAAGATGGTGAACTCGTGGGGCACAGGGTGGAACGGGTCGAGTGCAGGGTTCGTCTACCTGAGTTACGACTTCGTCAAGCGCTACGTCTGGGAAGCCTGGACCATGACCGACCTCGCATCGGCCGGCCCCGCGATCGACCATCTTAGCACTGACACAGCATGCCCCGGACAGGCAATCGAGATATCCGGTAATGATTTCGGGGCCAACCGACGTTCGGCCGGCGTGAGCTTCAACGGAACCTGCGCGATCCAGGCATCCTTCACCAACAGTAAGGTGACCGTGACCGTCCCTGCGGAAGCGACGAGCGGACCCGTTGTAGTCGACGACTGGGAAGGTACCGCCAGTAACCCTGTTTCGTTGACTGTGTCTGCGAGCGGCGAGCCGGCGCCGACGGTCACGTCGATCAACCCCTCGGAGGGTATCAATACGGGTACGCTCAGCGTTTCTATCGAGGGAGCGGGCTTCGTTCAGGGGTGCGAGGTCCTGCTCAAGAAAGCGGGCGCAGTCGATCTGTACGCGGCAGGTGAGACGGTAATAAGTGCCGCCAGGGTCGATTGCACCGTGGACCTCACCGGTGAACCCCTGGGTGTGTGGGATGTCTTCGTGACCAACCCGGACGGCCGCTCCGGGATGCTCACTAGAGGTTTCACCCTGACTAACGGTCTGAGCGACACCTACGAACCCAACGACGATATTGGCTCGGCATACGGCCCACTGCAGTCGGGTGTAGCGTACACGTCCTTTATCGGCAGCGCCGATGACCTGGACTACTACGAAGTCGATATACCCGTCGGATGCCAGACGCTTAGAGCCGAACTGGAGAGTGTGCCTGCCGGCTGTGACTACGACCTATATCTCTACGAGGAACAGGGAAGCGAAGTGGGAAGGTCCATAAAGGCCAGCAATTACGACGAGCTGATCGAGCTCCGCGCACCAGAAGCGGGGACCTATTTCGTCCTGGTGGTCCCCTGGTCGGGATCCTCGCTTGATGATTCCTACAGCCTCACTCACACTGCCGTGATCCCCCCGCCTCCATCTGTTTCGGCCTTATCCCCCGCTTCGGGCAAGATGGGCACACGGGTGGCCATCTCAGGTAGTGATTTCGTCCCGAGTAGAGGTGGGGCGTATGTGAGATTCGGCTCCGTACTGTGCGCTGCGAGCGACTACGTCTCGTGGAGTGACACACGCGTGGTGGTAAAGGTGCCGAGGAGCGCCTGCGGCCGCGCGGCGGTG
>JAGUWJ010000022.1 GCA_020062425.1 Actinomycetota bacterium | reverse complement strand
GGTGCTCGTTGGAGAGATGGTCCTGTAGCTTCACCCGTAGGTCGAGGCCTGCCTTCTCCCTTTCAAGGGACTCGGCCTTGGCCTTCGCCTCGTTGTAAAGCTCCTGGAACTTTTCCTGCTCCTTGAGCTCCTCTTCTCGCTTCTTGTCCCGCTCCTCCTCCATTTTGCTGACCTTGTCCTGCAAGGCTTTCAGGTCTGCATCTCTCTTGTCCGCTATGGACTGAAAGTGCTTTGCCTTCTCCTCCCAATTGGCACCTGAAGCTGGCTCAGAAGCGGCCTGCCGGCCTTCCTCCTGCGCTTGCTCCTGGCCCTCATCGTTAGGTTCGGCCATGATGTACCTCCTCTGGTACTAAGAAGGCCCCCGCTCTGGGGACCCTGGGGAATATATAAACCGCTCGCGCGGGTTGCTTTAAGCCGCCATTTCCATCCCGTACTTATCCCACCACTCGGCGATCTGGTTCCGTTCGCCGTTCACGTAGTCCTGGCACCACCCCATGAACTCGTCCAGGGACACCGTCACCTGCTGGGAAGTGCACAGGCAACTCGGGTGCGGCGTTATCGGCAGGTCACCTACCTTGTAAACGCCTTCCCCCAGGCCCTCGTCGTGAGTCGCATAGTCCTCACAAGCGCACCCGATGTCCGGATGGAACTCCGAGATGAGCCATTGCTCACCCTCGCAGGCCGGGTTCTTCTCAGCACATATAGAGCCGGCCTCCCGGAAGGCGCTCATGTACTCGGTCCTCAGAAGCCTGGCCGCGTCGAAACTGACCGGCCTCTGTCTGAAGGTGTATTTCGTGCCGTCCTTCAGGGTGCGGGTTATCTGGGGCTTGACCTTCTTCCCCAGGCGCGCCGGCTGGAGAAACCTCTTGGCCTGCTCCGCCAGCCTGGGGTCGTCATAGTGCAGGCCCTTCGCAAGCCCGTCTATGACCATCCTCTGTAGGCCCCTCTGGGAGTTTCTGGTCAGATTCCATATCCGGTCGGACAGGTACAGTCCGTCCGAGTAGGTCCGCGCGTGGAGAACGGCCACCGCCTCCTGGGGGACCCTGAACAGGACCGTGGCCATGTCTACGCGAAGGCCGGCCTCTCCCATGGCGGCCTCGTATGGCCCCAGGCCCTGAGCGGTGTACTTGACCACCGGCCTACCGGCGTCGAGCAGGGCCCGAGACATAAGTCCTTCAACCTCCTGACCAGACGCCTTCGCCGCCTGCGCCAGGGCGCTAATGACCTGCCGCTGTTGCCACCGTCGAGCTCCAGCCGCCGAGTCAAGGACGTCCAGGACCTCATCCGTCAACCTCCGATAGATGGTGCCGAGCTGTTTGTCGTATCTCTTGAGGCCCAGTACGGCTTCGCGCCGGGCCTTCATCATGTACTGCTCCCAGGTCACTCCTCGGGTTCCTCCTCGAATGACTCAGCCTCCTGCTCTATGGCCGCGCCGTAGATGTCCGGGTTCAAAGCATCTTCTATCTGCCGGCGCTCGGTGAGGACCTCGGCCAGGTACTCCTCGGGGTCCTCTATCCCCTGCTCCTGGAGGACGGTCACCACCTTGGCCACCAGCATCTCTATCCTCTTCGCCTGCTTCTCGAGCTCCTCCATCTCGTTCTGGGGGACTCGCGGTACGGCGTTCACCTCGAGGTCGAATTCCTCCGGGTCATAATCCAGCCCCTCATAGGTGCTGGCGGTGCGGAGCGCGTAATCGTACATCCTCTCCAGCCGGGGTAGCCAGTACTTGAGCTTGCGGCTACTCTTGCTCACTATCGCGGTGAACATGAGTTTCAAGGCCACTCCCGAGACTTGCCCGGTCGCGTCCACCTTGTCCCTGGTGGTCTGGGGCACGCCGCTGAAGAGGTGCAGGGCCTCCTTCAGCATATCGACGTACTGCTTCACGTGGTCCGCGTTGGCCATGGAGCTCTCGAGCTTGTCCGCGGACGCGGGGTGCTCGGAGTCGCCGTCCACCAGGTTCCACAGGGCCCCGGGGCGTATCTCGAACTGGTCCACCTCGCTCTCGAGGACGTTCTTCAGGATGTTTATGGGGAACAGCTCGAACTTCAGCGCGTCCCCGAGGTCGGACGTCTTGCGGCATATCTCATTGATAGGAGAGTAGAGCGGCTCCAGGTCGCTCTTCCCCCAGACATCCCCCAGGTTCGGCTCGTTCGGAATCAACTGCACCGGTATAAAATCTATGGCCCGGTCGCCGTTGTGGAGGATTTCCTGGTCCGACTTCTCGGGCACGGGGTTCGATCTCCCCAGCGAATTCACGTGGTATATCGCCTCCGTGACCTTGCAGGCCTGCCCCTGGCCCCAGGGCACAAGCTCGAAGGTCTGCTTCCAGATGTGCTCGTCATCGTCCAGGTACGCGCAGAAGTGCACCTTCTTCATGACGTCAGCATCATCAGGGTCCATCAGCGGGAAGCACTCGCGGGAAGGTCGGAATATAAGCCGCACCCCCAGGCCCGGGACATAAAGCACCTTCACCGCTATGCCGCCCGTGAGGCACCCCTCTTGCGCGGATTGCATCAACTTCTCATCGACCAGGTTGGAGCGGTGGATTCTCCTCAGCGCCTCATGGTAGTCGGGGTTGGTGACCTTCAGCCCCACCGGGTTCTCGAACATCCAAGAGGCCATTTCGTCGATGAAGTACTTCGGGTAGCCGAGCTCCAGCTTCGTGGGCGTGTAGTCCAGCTCCTCGTCTCTCGGTGAGAAGTAGTCCGTCGCCTGCTTTTCGAAGAGCGTCTTTCCTTCCCAGGACCGCTCTTCCTCGACGATGTAGGCCCAAAACTTCTGGTCGTAATACGCCTGGGCCTTCGCGCAGGCTATGATGCGTTCCCGTTCGCTGTCCCGCAGAATCTTCAGCTCTGGCGGATAAGCGGCGGTCGATAGCTTTGTGAGGTCTTTCATTTGCTCCTCTTTCGGATGGTTCCACCCTTCGCCAGGCGCGGCCCCGCCAATTCGGAGAAGGCGCCGCTCGTGGCGTCTACCTGGTCGTCGTGCGCTCCCTGGGGGAACAGGACCAGCTCGTCCAGGAAGTCGTTAATCCACAGGCCCCTCACCAGCTTCACGTTGCCGGCCTCTGCCGCCGCGCTCACAGGGTTGGCCCTGAGCTCCTTGTCTCCAGACACCCTTCTGCCGCGAAAGTCGAAGCCCACCAGGACCTCTCTGCGGTAGCGGTCGATCTCGCTCTTCCCTGATGCGCCGGGCTCCTGCTCCATGGCCACCCGCACTCCCGGATGGTCCTGCCGGTCCAGCTCGGCGGTCTGTCTGACCAGCTTCTTCACCCCTCCGGGGGTGAGGCGGTCCCGCTTGATGTCACAGACATACCAGATGCCATCGTGCAGGCAGAGCAACGCCCCCACCGTGTAGTCGGGGTCGTCCCCCGGCTTCTTCGGTTCTGTCGCGGCCAGGTCCCAGTACCGGCAGTATTCGCCCTCATTCGGGGCCTGGTCCACTATCTCGAACCACTCCCGGTGGAACTTGGAACCGGCGGCTGTTATCTCCCAATCCCCGTACCGTAGCTGTGCCCTGGTCACCGGGTCCAACTCGGCCAGTGACAGCTCGTAGTCCTCCTGGTCCAGGTAGGGGTTATCCTCCAGCCTGGCCGGGATAAAGGGCCTGCCTTTCTTCGGGCCCTCGATGATGTATCTCTGCTTCACCCATTCGTGCCCCAGGCCTCCAGGGTTCGAGGCCGCGCGGACCCTGACCGGAATCTTACTGGTGACCAGCCGGCGAAGCCTGCCGAACAGGTATGTGTACTGTGTCTCCGTGAACTGCGTCAGCTCGTCGAATGCTATGAACTGGAAGTCCGCCGACTGGTACCGGAACTTGTCATTCTCAGTAGCAAGATACCCGAACGTCAGCGTGGCGCCGCTCTGGAATGCCCAGGTCTTGTCCCTCTCATCCCACTTCGCGTCCGTCCCTGCGAGCCACTCCCACGCCCGGTCCATCAAGGCGCCCGGAAGTGCCAGGTCCGCGTATGTGCGCCGAAAGATTATCGCGTTGTATCCGGGAGTGTCCGCGTACATAAGGGCTCCCATGAGCAGGGCCTCGGACTTCCCGCCTCCTGCGGCGCCCCCGTAGAAACACTCTCTCTCGCTAAGGGTTAGGAACCTCGCCTGTTTCGATGTCGGCTCGTGCGGTATCAGCGGATTCATCAGGACCCGCGCCGCCAGGAGCAGCGCCGACGTCGAGCAGTTGGCGAGCTCTTTCAAGTCGCTCTGCGATACTAACTTCGACCCTGACAGGTCCTCCGTCTTTACCGCCGTACTCTCTCTGCTGGACATCTTTCCACCGTCCTGGTGCCCTGTTCTTGAGATAGAAGATGGCGGCTGTCACGTTTCCGTTGACCGCGCTCTCATATAGCGCGTCCTCGACCTCTTCTACCGCCTCGTCCTGTGCATCCTTGCAGGCCTGGTCGAAGTCGGGGTCGTCCTTCCTGTGCTCCCAGACGGTCATTCGACTGACCCCTATGGCCCTGGCGGACTCGCCCCTGTTCAGGCCGTCCCGCAACTGCTCGAGGTACTCCGCCTTTTTATTGGCGTCCATTTTGTACGGATTCTCTATCGCCATGCTCGATCACCGCTCCCCAATATAACTGCATCCCTCTGAGGTATTTCGTTACGACCTTGACCTCGTAAGGTTCCACGTACTCCTTGAACCAAGGGAGGATATACCTGCCAAAGTATTTATTGAAAATCGCTCTCCGCTCGTTGGTCGTTTCGAGCCTGACCTTCTTGCCGTCGGGCCTGGTCCAAGAGCCGCTCCGGACTATTCCCTGCCGGTGCCCGTCCGTGAAGAAGAGCACCATCTTCTCTGCGTGTGGGGCCTGTTCCCAGAAGCTCCTGAACGATGCGTAAGGCTCGCTGTAGGCGTCGAAGTCTGCCAGGGTGAAGGGTTCGGTAGCCCGGGGAAAGGGCCAGGCATTGCAATCCCAGACCCGAAGTGTTGCCCCCGCGAGCCTCTCCCTGGCGGCCTGTATTCTCTGGGAGTCGAGGTCGGCTCCGAATATGGAAAAGCCGCCGTAGAGCTCGGCGGCAATATCTCCATCCCCGATGAACGGGACGTATGCGGGTCCAGGCTCAGAAAAGCGAAGCAGGGTCCTCCGGAGCTTGAGCTTCCGGTACATCTGCTCGTGTTGTTTCTGGCCGGCGGTCCCCAATGTATGACCTCAAGTCCTTTTTTATGTAGTAATCCACCCCGAGCTCTTGCAGAAGATCGAGAGCTCTGTGCGCGAAGTCCTCCCAATCAACCGGGACTCCTCGATAATTCATCTTCCCGACCTTGTACAGGTCCACTACCCCGGCCACCTCACGCATGAGGCGAAAGGTCTGCTCCGGGTCTATGACCGGTTCAAAGCTGGCCCAGGTCCTGATGCCGTGCTCCTTCGCGCGAGCCAGCATCTCCATCCTCTCCGCCGGCGGTGCCGCCCCCGGTTCCCACTCGGCGCTGTCTTTCTCGTCCGTGAAAGTCAAAGTGGCGGCCATGGCGTCCTCTGGCCCGAGCAGGTCCAGGTCACGGCAGGCTCGCGCCCCTCCCTTTGTGAGAACCTCCACTCTCAGGCCGTGGTGCTTTAGAAGGGTTATAACCCTCCGTGTGAGTCCTAGCTCTGCTTCTATAGGTTGGTATGCGTCCGAAGTGAACGAAAGCGTTATGGGGGCTGTGAGCGCCTTTGAGCGACTGTTAAGCTCCTTCGACAGTCGGTCTATGAGGTTGTCCCGTGCTTTTGGTTCTTGGTGCCAGGTGTTGCCTGCGGGTCCTGGCATTTTCTGGACGTAACAGTAGCGGCACTGGTGGCCGCATCCTTGGTAGATGTTAAGCGCGAGCTGTGCATATTCCCCGGCCCTTCCCTTGGGCTCGTAGATAAGGCTCACGGCGACACCTCCTGGAGGACCTGGTATACATCGTTGGCTGTTTCGCAGTAGTAGCCGTGCCTGGTAGCAACCTCTATCAGGTCGTCCAGGGTCGTTCCGTTTCGCCTCCGCGCCCAGACGGGGATGCTTTCGTAGTCCTCGTCCTTGACACCGCCACAGTCGTTCACTATGACGCTTCTGAAATATGCGCTCGACGCCTTCTCTTCGCGGTCGAGCCTCTTCAGGACCAGCGCCTGGTAGTCCTCCTCTTCCATCTCGGCGAGTCTTGTAGCCCAGGCCTTCAGTGCGGCCTCTCGGTAGTCTGTCACGTGCGCCCCCTCCTTCCTCTTGCTTGCCTTGCTTATATTTTAGCAAAGCTAGCAAAAGTTTGTCAAGGGCTGTTTTCGTCCACTTCCACCGTCACATTTAGGAGCATCCCCCTGTAGCTTGTCAGGACCAAGGCCTCCCTGTATTGGCTCTCTGGGAGGTCCAGTTGTACCCTCGCTCCCCCGCCGGCGCCGTCGAACTTTATCGCCGTTGATGTGGGCGCTATGCTCGCCTGGAACTGGAGGCTATCTCCTTCTTTCGTACTGCTTCTCTCGCCGTTCTCACCATCTCTGTCAGCCCGTACTTCCTCGCCCATGTTTCCCTCCCCAGGCTGTGAGCCTCCGCATGATGTTTGATGCACAAGTCGATCTCGTTCTCCGGGACCAGCGCCGCTTTCCCATGGGCGCCCCGCGTGAATATGTGATGTGTCTGGGCACGGCGTCCGCAGAAGTTACAGCGCTTCATGGTTCCTTTAAGGTGGAAGGCGGGGACCTGGGGCCCCCGCTCTTCCGACGTTGCGAGGGGGCGCAACGATTGTGTTCTTTGGCCGGGCTGGTACGTGCCCGGCCTTCAGCAAGTGAGAAGGTCCCTGTCACCGTTGGGGTGGCGAAAGGGTGAAGCCCCCAGGCGGGGGCTTCGACTATGACTCACCTTGAGATTACGCGCGGAATTCGTCGCGGTCAACCTGGTCGCGAAGTCACTTCTCCTTTCGTGCCTTACCACCGGCGGTACAGTACTCCTCGCAAGTCTTACAATCTGACGGGTCGGTGTATTCATCCTTTAGGTGACAATAGATAACCGACTCGGCGAATTTACACTTACCCATCACTCCCCCTTTCGTTGCCACTTGCCACAAGTCGGACACGCTTCATCTTCTGATTCGCCCGTTACCACGTTAACTTCAGCGTGGGGATTCCGTTCCTTCCCTCCGCAGGTGGGACAGGTGTCGGGCTTCTTGACGCTGACCACCCAAGTGTCCCAGCCCTCCACTTCCTCGTAGTGGATTTCGGCGGTGGGTAGGGCGCGGAGGATGGAGGCGAAGGGGCAGGTGGTGGGCTTGTTCCATGCCGCCGTGATAGGGAAATAACCGAGCGCACACCACGCTAGATGTTCGTCGAACTCCAGAGCAGGACATTGGCCGTAAGTTGGCTCACCCGTGTCCCAACCTTCATCACACACGCTCATCTCACGCCTCCCCCTCCCTCAAACTGCGCACCCACTTCTCCGCTAAGTAGTCGGCCAAGGCCTCGGCCTCCCTTCTCCGCCGCCCCTCTATGAGGTACAACACGTTCCCCGTGATGCCGAGAGCCGCGAGCAGCACCAGACACGCCACCTCGATTCCGTTCATAGCGACTCCACCTCCCTCCTGATTCCGTTCACCCCATTGAGCCAGCTCTGCGGCGTCCCCTCGCAGTAGCCAGGACAGTCCTCCGCTACCCGTGGCTGGCCAAAGTGTTGCGCGAGAAAGCCGTACTGCGCTTCGATGTAGTCCTGCCACGACCCGAACCCGCTGTACTGCATCAGGCCGCCGGCGTTCATAGGTCTGAAACATTGTCGGCCCATAGCGCTCTCCCATCCCATGATTCCGATAGCGAGTGAGTAAGGGATGCCGTACCGCTCGGAGCACTCCAGCCACTTCGCACCGGTGCCGGCAAGCGGTGAACCCTTGCGCGACAGGTAGCCGTCGACCTTCTCGATGGTCTTGAGCCTGACCACCTGGGATATGATGTAATCCCACTTGGCCTTCTCCATGGCCGGGTATCCATCATCAGCAAGCAGGGACTCGGCGGGTACTCTGGCTACGTCCGTACTATTCTGTTTTGTGCCGGGCCCCTGCTCCTGATACGCTAACACTCCGAGCGCCGTGGCCAGGACTATCGCGCCCACGCCTACACAGCAAAGCGTGATAGACCCCCGGCGCTCTCTCTGTTTTCGCTTCATGAAACCTCCCTCTGTAACTCGACGTACTCTCCTGGGCGATATGCTTTCGCCCGGAGGTACTCGTACTCTCTGGCCAGGTTCAAGCACCTTCGGTCCAGCTCTTCATAGAGCCTGTAGGCGACCGGGTCCCTGACCCTCAACCCCAGGTCGTTATGGGGTATCTTTATCCCGAGCTTCTCCAGCTCGTTGTCTCGCTCTCCTTCATACCCGTCGAGGAACAGCTCCCCGAAGAGTTGCCTCAAGCGTACAAACCCCTCCACCCTAACTCCTTCATCTTCAGGTGCACCGAAATTAGGAGCTCCTCGACTACGGGAGTCTTGTCCCCGAAAGCTTCCTTCAATTCGTGCACGCTCCGGTTCACCAGTAGGTCTTGGACCTCCTCGGCGACTGACTCCAGCGCCAGGTAGTCCGGGTGCCGATAGTCTCCGTGGCCACGGCGCCGGCGCATCCGGTCCGCCAGTTTCTTGAAGGCCGTACCACAGTCCTTGTGGTACTTTCCGTTTTCCTCTACAAGCTCCAGGCCGCACAATCCGCACCGCTTGTGCTTCAACTGTTCACCGCCTTTCTTTCCTTCATCTCCAGCCTGAGCGGTGAGTGCCTCCATATCCGCCTACACGCGGGACACCTCCGGGTGTTCGTGTTCATGTGGGATATGTCGGTTCCACAGTCCAGGCAAAGGCGCTCCAGAGCCGCGCACGGCTCGCAAAGGGACCCCGATATGTAGAAAGGTGTGGGGTCCCTGCACACTTCGCATTCTCGGGCCCGGGGGATGATGGTCCTCGTATCCGTGGGCCCGTAGGCCTGCTCGTATAAACTCTCGTCCCGCTCAAGGTAGGTATCTATCTGCACCCAGCCCACATCACACCCCCCCCTTCGGATTGACCTGTCCCCGCTGGAGTCCAGGGGGCCATGGCTTCTGCACCACCTTGATTCCCATGCCGTTCGCGTATCTGATCTCGTCCTTCATCCCCTCAGTCGGGGTCCCGAAGTAGTGGAGCTCGTCGCACACCTCCAGCCATTTCAGGCAGTAGTAAAGCGCGTTGCCGGCCTCCCAGGAAGTGTTCTCGAAGTATCCCTGTGCCAGGTGCGGGACAAATGGAATGAAGCCATTCTCCACGTATGACCGGCCCAGCTTCTTCGCCCTCTCGATGTTCTGCTGGACTCTGAATGAGTCACCGTTCCCACGGTAGGGCGCCGAGATATAGATTCTCTTCACTCCGCATCACCACCGAAGGGGAGGTCCCAGTATCCCCGCTCCACCATGAGCGCGATAATCCCGTAGTTGGCCAAGTCCTTCCAGGTATCTTCTGTCGTCTCGTCGACCCTTGCCTTCCGCCCTTCCCAGACCAGCCTCTTCAGCCTGTTCACCTTGTCCCAGACCCGGACGAATATGCCGCGCTCGCCCAGGGCGTCGATGTTCCCAGGGCCGTAGTCGTTGTGCTTGCGGACCATGAGGTCCTCGAGGTCGTCAAGGACCAGCCGCAGACCCTCTTCCCAGGTGCTAATGCCCTCCATGCGCGGAGTGACCACGCGCCAATATGAAGGGGCCGGCGGAGCATCGTCTCTCTTGAAGCTCATTGTTCTCACCCTCCCATCTCTGCGCTGGGCCTCAACTCACCGAGCGCTTCCCTTCTCCCGTTGTCCTCAACTGCTCGGGGTATCGAGTACTTTTCCGCGATGCTCTGAGCAAGCCCGTGGAGCCGCTCGCGCGCGGGGCCAGTCGCCTGCCTCGCCGCCTTCTCCAGGTTCTCAACCTTGGCCTGGGCCTGGTCCGGGGTGAGTTTCTCCTCCGGACGTTGCTCCAGCCGCTCCTGGACCTTTTCCACGGCTTTCTTGTCTGCTTCCACCTTTTTGGCATTGGCGCCGGCCTTCTCGATGTAGTCCTCGAAAGGTCGGTCACGCTTGGCTAAAAAGGTGGAAGGGTGCTTGATGTGCTCGGACTCTCGGTCTTTCGTCTCGCGGCTGTATTCGCCGGCGGCCTTCGCCAGGTCTGCGGGTTTCACGCCGTCCTGCACGTGGGCGAGCCACAGCCGGTAGGCCTTGCGCTTTTCGACCCTGCGCGGGTAAGCGCTCCAGAAGTCCTCGAATTCTTGCGGGTATTCAAACTTGCCCGAGCCGGCAGGCGAGGGGTATATATTATCTTCTATTCCCTTCCCTTTAGTTCTATTAGGACCACTCGTGGTGGAGTGCTCCACCGCCTCCGGTGTAGCGCTACACCGTTCATGGTTGACCAGGGTGCTTTCCGGGTTCCCTGGAGAAGGAATTTCCGAAGGGACCGCACACTTCCCGTGCCATGAACCGCGCTGGTGCTTCATGAAGTCCACCACCTCGTAATAGGTCCCCTGGCCGTTCTTGTACCACCAGATAAGGCCGACCTCGTCCAGGTGCTTCAGCATCGTCTCAAGCTTCGTGTCGCTCCAGGTGCGGTTCGCAAACTTAAGGCGAAGGGCGAAGGGTTCACCCTCGCCCCGGCCTTCATCGTCTGCCTCCACAACTAGCCCCACGAAGAGCGCGGCCTCGCTGTCGGTCACCTGGTAGACCTTCTTGGAGGTGAACAGGGACCGGGACACCATCCTCCTATCCCTCGGCAAGACCACCACCCCCTCCGAAAAGGGTGGGGGGCCCGAACACTTTCTCCGCCGCCGCCTCCATCCTGTCGGCCTTCTCCTTCAGTTTCTTGCTCATGGAGCGGAGCTGGCGGACGGGGTGCTCGATCTCCTCCCTTCTCATGGCATAGTAGTAGCCGCCCTCGAACAGCGCGACGATGGGGTGCCCGTTATCCAGGGCGGCGTTGACGACATCCCTGAGCTCGCGCTCGCTTATTCCCAGCTTGGCGGCGAGGTCCGCGCCTGCTATCCGCCGGTCGTACCCTCGGTATCCAACCATGGTCGCCACCAGCCGGGTAACCTCAGTTCTCACGGGCCACCTCCTCCGTGACTTCCGAGTAGTCGGGGCATTCCTGACAGTCCTCGGCGGTGACGTATTCGTCCCACCTGAGACAGAGGACCAGGAAGTCCGTTTCTACCGCCAGGTGTTTACACGCCATGTTCCGCCTCCTTGGCCTTTCGCGCCTCGTCCGCCTGCTTAGTGAGGGCAGATATGAGGTGGCTGGCCGTCCCGCCCGCTCCCCCGGTGAGCTCGTCGATCTCGTCCACACCGTATTGGTTCTGGAGGATGTCCATAAAAGTGGGCGTCCACCAGCCGACATCGTTCTGGTCCTTCTCGCGGTAGCCGAGCTGGTAGCCGAGGCCCTTCAGGGCTCTAATCTGAGGTTCGGAGGGCCCACCGCTTTCCTTGGGCTTTGCGGCTTCCTTGGGCTTGGCGGTGGGAGGCTTCCTGGAGGGTGCCTTTGCAGGCTCGGCGCCGTTCCCGTCGTCGTCGTCCTCGCTCGCCACGTTGAACAGCCCCGACTCGGTGTAGCGCCGACCGTAAGTGATAGCGCTTCCGACCCCCTGGGGTGTGTTCTTGTCGGGCACGAGGAAGAGCGGCGAGAGCTCCAGCCACTCCCCGGATGTGTGAATCAGGCGCGTGGTGATGAGCACGGCGCCGTTCGCGTTGCTGGGCTCCTGGACAATGGCGAAGTTGTACTTTGCCGCCACCGGGCGGATTACATCTGTCACCGCGTCCAGGCCGGCGTACTTCTTGTTGAAGTGTGGATTAGTCTTGTTGACCTTCGGGTTACTGAGCTCCCCCTGGAGCTTTACCAGGTCCGGGGCGAGCTTTGCTATTGAGTCTGACGATCTCACCTGTCATACCCCCTTGCCTCGGCAATGGTTCCAGTAACCGCACCAGGACTCCGAGCACCACCAACCGCAGGGGTTGGGGACGAAGTTGCCGGCCTCGATTGCGTGCTTCATCTGGAACACCGCCGCGTCGAATTGTGCGAAGAAGAAGTTGATGTCGGCCTCTGTGCACCGGTGGTTTACCCGCTCAAGCTTTGGGGTCTTGAGCTTCTTCACCACTTCATAGGTGAAGTCCGGGACCTCCCCGGTTTCCTGCCACCGGCAGTAGGTGTAGACTACAGGCTGTAGCTCGGAGAGGGGGTCGGGTGTTTTAGAGGTCAGCTTGAAGTCTCTAACTCGGCCCTCCTCCTCAACGTCCGTAATCGCCACCAGGCCAACGTCTCTATCTTCCAGATTCAGGTCGTATCTTTTCTCACTTGCTGTGGGTGTCGTGATGTCCGGGAGGGACTCTTCGAGGAGGACCTTGCCACAGGCGGTGAGCTCGTCCTTGGCCTTGCCGAGGTCGTCCCCCTCCTTCAGGTCCAGGCCTTTTCTCCCGGCCTCCTCGAATTCGTTTACGATGTACTCTTCCGTGTCGCTGTCGGAGGGCTCCTCCGCACCTTCCACCCGAGCGGCCAACTTGAACCGCGCCCCCTCGTGCATGGCCGAACCCTGGGCCATGGACACACTCGGCGGTATCTTCAGGCCCTCGACATAACGGAAGTACCACTGGACCTGACAGCGCCCCCACATCGACATCTGTGATGGTGATAGATGGTCAAGCATTCGCCGCCTCCCTTCTCTGTCTCTCGTCGTCGGCTAGGACCTCTGCCAGGTCCACAACCTCGACTTTCACGCCCTCGACCCTGGGCTCAACGACGACCTTGACCCCGGCCCCGTGGTCCCGCCAGTCATAGACGCTGACCTCTACTATCGGGTAGTAGTTGAACCGCTCGTCATTGACGATGTAGAGAGAGGCCATCTTCCCGTTCGCATGAGTCCTTGTAGCTATTGGCATTCGATCACCCCCTTTCGTCATTCGTGGCCTGGGCCTCGCGGAGCAGATTCCAATGCTCCTGCATCAAGACCAACAGGCGCCGCAACAGACCGGCCACTTCCATGTCGATAGCCTGCACCTCCAGAAGTAACTCCGCCGTCGCCTTCGTCCTTCTCGCTTCCGTCGTGTTCATCTCTCCCCCCGTTGCCGTTGCGGATGGTCCCCAGGACCTCTTCCGCATCGAAGCGCAGGATGTTCCCCGTCCGGTAGTGCGGGATGCGGCCTTCTCGCGCCAGGGCCCACACGGTCCCGACAGGGATGCTCATGAGTTCCGCGAGTTCTTTAGCGGTGATAAGTTTCATGCTGGCCTGATGGGGATTCTCACCAGAAGGCCGTCTCTCTCTTCGAGCGCCCACATGGCGACCTCCCCTAGCACCTCCTCTATGAGTCGTTTCTGCCTCTCGTCATAGACCAGCCGACCGCGCTCTATCCGTGAAAGCTCTCCCCGGTTTATCCCGGTCAACTGCTCAAGCTCTCTGAGGTTGATGTCTTGAGCTTTTCGCTTGGGCTTGATGTCTGACTCGAGGTTCCCCACTTGCGCTTCTCCCTGTTGGTTGTAACCGTGTCAGATTCTACATTAGGAATTCGGCATTGTCAATATAGAATCCTGCATTTTTGCCACGGGATTCCAGGTTTATGAGATGCTACTCAGTGAGAATTCCGTTGAAATATGTACGCGGGGGTGGCGATAATGGGATTTGACTTTGCTCGTTGGCTTCGTGAGAGGATGGAGGAGTTCGGCATGACTCAAAAGGAGTTCGCGATACTGCTGGGGATTTCCGAATCTTCTCTCTCGCGTTATCTGCGGGGCGGTAGCCCGGGACTGGATGCATTAATCCAGGTGGCAGAGGTCATGCACTTCGAGATTCTGGGCGTACCCATGGACAGCAGGGGCGGTGGCCCATCATCTGACATGGAGCTCCGCAACTGTCTCGAGAATTACCCGGGCATCGTCCAGGAGGACATCGACGAGGTGATGACGCTGGTGAAATACAAGGCCACCAAGCGGCTCGGTCGGACCTCGAAGAAGCTCCAGGAAGAGAAAAAGAAACGCTGATGTCCGGGCATATAAGGCGCCGGGTCCTCCCGTCCGGGGCGGTCAGATACTATGCCGTGGCGCGCGTGGGCGGTCGCGCCAAGAATCTGGGCGGGTTCGCTCGCAAGAAGGACGCCGAGGCCCGTCTCCGCGCGGCGAGCGCCGAGCTGGCCGAGGGCACCTTCGGCAGGCCCAGGAGCGTGACCTTCTCCGACCTGGCAGAGCGCTGGCTCGAGGACTACGCAAGCGTCAAGGGCCTGAAACCCAGCACCCTGAAAGACTACCGCGAGGTGACGAGGAACCACCTGGCCCCGTTCTTCTCTGGCCCCCTGGAGGACATCACTCCCGATGTAGTGCAATCATACGTGGCGGAGAAAATCCGCGCGGGATATTCCCCCAGGACCGTGAGCAAGACGCTCGCCGTCCTCAAGTCCATGATGAAGAAAGCAGAGGCCTGGGGGTACGTCCAGCAGAATCCCACCCGATTCGTCGAGCTCCCTCAAGCTCCGCACCGAGAGATGGACTACCTCAGACCTGATGAAGTGGCCAGGCTCCTCGACGCGGCCAGTCCTGAATACCGCGCCCTGTTCGCCATGGCCGTCCTGACCGGGGCCCGGCAAGGCGAGCTCCTGGCTTTGCGCTGGAGTGATTATGACCAGGCGCGCGGGGTGATATACATTCGGCGGTCATACCATCCGGAGTACGGGTTCTCTTCCCCGAAGAGCAAGCGCGGGGTCCGGGCCGTCCCGATCTCCCCGCTCCTGGCTGAGGAGCTCGAGGCGCACCGACCGACAGGCCAGAAGCCGTCTGACCTGATTTACCGCAACCGCGCCGGCAAGCCGGTCAACTTCTCGAACATGATAGCCCGGGAGTTTCACCCCGCGCTGGAGCGCGCCGGGCTCCGCCGCGTCCGATTCCATGACCTCCGCCATACTTACGCCGCCCTGATGATTTCCCTCAACTGCAATCCTAAGGTTCTCCAGGAGCGAATGGGCCACGCCTCCATCACCACCACGCTAGACCGCTACGGCCACCTCTTGCCCTCCGTGGACCAGGGAATCGAGTCACGGATTGACGCGCTTATAGCGGACAATCGGGTCACCCATTTCAGGGCCTCCCGGCGGAAGTGAGCGGCACCAGAGCGGCACACCGATACAAGCTCCCCCGGACCGCGGGTCTTGCCTGGTATGCTCAAAGCCCATGCCCATGCGGAAAACCGTTGGTGGGCCCAGCAGGACTCGAACCTGCGACACGCGGATTATGAGTCCGCTGCTCTGCCAACTGAGCTATGGGCCCGTGCCGTGATCGAGGCTCGAGATCCCGCGAAGACTTCGGACGCCGAGCCGCTCATCTGAAGAGGTTAATTGAAGAACAATTGATTGTCCAGAAGGGTCGATCCGCGACGCCGGTATTACCCTAATGGGGGTGACGGTATCCCCCATACGGGTGGACTTATGTGTCACTACATTGCCGCGTTCTGTGTCTATTCCGCTCTCTAGCTGTTTATAATTATTGTCAACACATGCAGGCAACTAACACAACTGTCAGTAGTCACCGTCGAACACCACTACTATATATAGTTCACTTAAATTAACTCTATTGACCTTATTCAACATTAGTAACTATACTTATCCTGTGCTATCACTGAGGTATGACGCTTGCACAACTTCAAAGCGGGGGTGGCGGTGATGTCGGATTACCAGACACCTTATTTCCTGTTCGACCTCGAGAAGGTCCGGCGCCAGTACGAACGCATGAAAGCGGCTTTCCCAAGCGCTACGATCTACTACGCCGTGAAAGCAAACAACAATCACGAAGTCCTGAACACGCTTATCTCCGAGGGTTCCAGGTTCGAGGTCGGGTCCAAGCGCGAGGCTGAGATTGCCCTCGATATCGGAGCAAGGCCAGAAGACCTCGTCTTCTCTTCGCCCGTCAAGCTGCAGTCGCACATAAGAGACACCTTCCAGATGGGCGTGGATCTCTTCGTATTCGATTCGGAGGAAGAACTCTCAAAGCTCGCCTTTCTGGCTCCCGGCTCCCGTGTCCTCGTAAGGCTCGCCGTCGGTAACGAAGGAAGCCTTTTCCCCTTGAGCATGAAGTTCGGCACGCCTGCGGAGCACGCCGTGGAACTGCTCGAGGACGCGCGCGAGATGGGTCTCATCCCTTATGGCGTCGCTTTCCATGTGGGTTCCCAATGCGCCCGGCTGCAGACGTGGCTCGACGCCATGGAATCGGCCGCGCGGGTCTTCTCAGCCGTGGAGGCGCGCGGCATAAAGTGCCAGGCGCTCGACATCGGCGGCGGTTTTCCGGTCAAGTACATCGAAGATATTCCTTCCATCGAGGAGATAGGACGCGCGGTGCATGAGATATTCAACTCGCGATTCCCTCAGGGAACGGGCCTCATCCTCGAGCCGGGAAGGTACCTGGTCGGCGAATCCGCGGTCCTGGTCAGCACCGTCATAGGGAGAGCCAGACGTGGTGATGAGGAGTGGCTCTTTCTGGACGCCAGCGCCCTGCACGGCCTGATGGAAGCCCAGCAGGTGAAAGGACGGTTTCCATACCCCGTCAAGACCTCGAAGAACGGCGCCTCGCTCAGGAACTACGTACTGTCCGGACCGACATGCGACCCGGACGACACTATACTCTCGGAGGTCCTGCTTCCTGAGGTGAAAGTCGGCGACAGGCTGTTCATCCAGAACACCGGAGCCTACTCTTTCGTCTACGCGAGCAACTTCCACGGCTTCGACCCACCTGAAATACATATTCTTGGCGGCACGGAGCGTTTCGAGACACTCTGGGGAGACAAGCCCGCTGGCAAGGATTTCCAGCCTGAATACGATGAAGAAAAGCGGTTCGTCTTCGAGCAGGACGGCGAAACCGCGACATTGTATTTCTATTTGAAAACCACACCGGAAAGATGGTGGGAACCTCTGTGGGAAATGTATCAGGAGAGCCTCCGGCACGACGAGTCGATCCAGGATCAATCCTGCTATGACCACAACTCATTCGTGTATGCACTGAACGACCCAGAATACAACAAGTGCATTATGGTGATCGGCGATAAGCCTGTCGTCATGTTGCTCCTCACCAACAATCTGGACAAAGCCGCTGCAGCATATATCAGTCCTAAATTCCTCCGCGATGAATTCCCTCAGGCTGTTGAACAGGGGCTCTTCTGGTACATCACCGCCCTGTTCACAACACGGCATCTACGCAATTTCGGCTTCGTAAACCTAATGCTTTCAACTCTGTTTGAAACAGTTGCCGAGCGCAACTGGACCCTGGGGGGTGACGTTTGCGACAAGTCCGCGTTCCTCCCTCAATTCATCGAGCGCATCAGTGAAGAGGCTGGATTCCCACTCAAGACTCGACTTCTTGGAACCCAGACCTACTGGGCTTTCATCGGTGAAAAGGCACTGGAAGCGGAGCGTGTTAAAAAGGCCGATAGTTCTCCCGCTACCATCTCCCGGTCATAGGGCTGGAACGTGCCTGACCTCGACCGCAGTTCAATATTCCTGCCCGAGACAGAGGGTTACCGTGGTTCCCCTTCCTTCCCCTGAATCGATCTCAACTTCTATGCCGAGCCGAGAGGACAACAGGCGGACGATGTGCAGGCCGAGCCCCATTCCTCTTGAATGGTTCTCCAATGTCTCCAGACGTACGAACGGCTCGAAAACCCTTTCCCTCTCCGCAAGGGGAATACCCTTCCCGAAATCCTGTACCTGGATGTATATCATGGTGCTGTCACGCCATACCTTCAGCATCACGGGCTTCGACGGGGGGCTGAAGCGAAGCGCGTTCTCAACCAGGTTCTCCAGCATCATCCGTAAATGCTCCGGGTCGCATGATATGTACAGCTCGGGATTGCCCTCTACAAGAATCCGCCCAATATCCTGATCAGTTATGTCCGACAACGTTGTCTGAACGATGGCGCTGAGCTTGGTCGGTACCTTGACCACACTTTTATTCCCGTTCTCCAGCTTCGAGATATCAAGGAACTTATCCGTCAGGTTGACCAGCCTCTTACTGGCCACAAGGATGCTGGTAAGATATTCGGCCTTGTCCTCCTCGGAAATCGAATCCCAATTTGATACCAGTGTATGCACAAAGCCATCTATTACGGTGATGGGCGTCCTGAACTCATGAGATGCCACCTGGATTATCTCAGATTTGAAGTCGTAGGCCTGATGAAGATCGCTGTATACCTGCTGGAGCTCGTTAAGCTGACTGGCCAGCCTGGAAGAGAGTCCATAGTTGTCGATGAACACAGCGATACGCTCCGCCGTCTTTTCCAGAAGTGAGATGTCTGTCGAGGAAAGCGCCTTCTCGTTGATCTTGTTTCCGATAAGCAGATACCCTATCCGCTCTTCAGATATCCTTACCGGGAGGCAGGCGCAAAGATCCTTTGCGGCCATGCACCTTCCCAGGTTCTCCTCCTGCTCGTTTCTGGGCCAGCGCGTGACTTCTTCAGTCACAACTGTACCTTCTACCGCTCCAAGCCAGCACAGGAACTCCGCGTTGTAGTCGACTTCACAATCAACCGGTCCGTCAAGCGTCTGAAACGCCTTGAAGTACCAGCAGCTCCCGTTGACCACACCAGGAGGTATCATCAGACCCACACTATCCACGCCAAGGGGTGCGACCAGATGGGAGAGCCCTGCCTCGAGGCTCTTGTTCGGTTCGGATTCGGCGCTAAGGGTATCTGAAACTTCTTCGAGGAGCTGGACCTCATCGTACAAGCCAGAAAAGAAGAGTCTGGCCGAAAGGACGTGAAGGCGCTTCATCACGTCCTGGGCGAAGATCATAACAAGGATGAAAAGCGCAAATACGGCGAGATATTGTACCCCCTTCGAGGGGCTGGCAAGTTCGATAATCACGAAGAGCAACGCAAGAGGAACCGAGAAGACAAGTGCAGTGAGCAGAAGAACCGTCGTCCTTCGAAGGATTATGCGCGTGTCAAGCAGGCGCAGGCGGACAATCGCATATGAGAGGAATCCCACCGGAATTACAGCGGTTATAAAAGCGTACCCGCTGCTTGCATCACTGCCTAAAACTACAGGCAACACGAGAGCCGAAACCATGCAGAAAGGAACAAATATGACGAAGCCCAAGAGCACAACACTGGAGCGAGCCCTATCAATGCCGGCGGAATGTGACCATTTCTTGGCAATGAGATAGATACTGGTGATACTGACGAATGGGATCACCAACGCATTGAGCGGATACAAAGGACCAAATTTCGTTACCAGAACACCGTTCCGTAATGTCGCGGAATGAATGATCAGTGGGGAGAAACAGAGAATAGAAATAACGGCGCTGAAGCCCAGGAATGTTCCCGTTAATACTTTCTTTGGTGCGCGATCGAGATAGAGAGTGATACCGAAGAGAAGGAAGCAGATCGAGAGCATGGTGCCATTCGCATACGCCCACCTGAATACCCACAGTGTGAATGCGTCGTTTGGTGTCGAGGGCAGCCTCTCAGCGAACCCCGCAAGGACCCACAATCCCAGGAACAGCATCATGAGCGCGAAAGACCGATTGAGATACTGTTTCCTGTTGTTGCGGTAAACAACTATCGCGAGAATCCAGCAGCTCAACGCGACAACCGCTGTTAACCCGAAGCAGATGAAGTACCAGTCTCTCTGCGCCAAAACCTGCCCCCTAGTCCTGCGTCGTTCATGTGCATCGGCTATAGTGGCAAAGAACTTTAGCCTTTTTCGGTGAAGCAATCCTGACTGTTCGCGGCGATTTACTCGGAGTCTGACAGACTGGTACATTAGAGCGAGCAGTCCGCCTTACGATGAGGTGCCGCCGTAGCCAGGCGAGGTTTACACGGCGGAAAACTGAGCGATAGAATATGAACGCCCTTACGTGCGGGCTTACGCAGGGTGCGAAAGGAGTCCGGTGGCATCAATCCCTGGAAGCTGGTGTCCGATACGCTCTCCGCAGATACCGGGAGCGAAGGTGCCGTGCGAGGACACCTGCGCCCTTTATATAGCTTCTTCCAAGCTGCCTCCCACGCACAGCTGCGCCATCACCGCGCTGGGGGTCTACGCGCTGCAGCGCATAGTAGTGCCCAAGCAGGAGGAACAGGGGCCGCCCCCCGGAGGGCAAGCGGAAGCCGGAGATCTGTAAAGGCAAGGCATGGTCAAAAGAGGCCGTAAAGAGCGGGAGGACAGCAGCGCCCGCGGCGATCATAAATCAGAGCTCGGCTACCTGGCCGATGACTACTACAAGGCGAGGCTCACCAAAGGCCTGCTTGGGGTCGGCCTCGGTGAAGGATACATTGTGGAAGTCATCAACTACCGCACCAAGCGGGTTCTCAGGCGGGAGCTGTTCGACGATTCCGATCAGGCGAGAGACGAGCTGGCCAAGATACGCGTGGACATCGACATCCTGACCACAGAAGAGTTCCGCAAGAAGTACCTTCATCCCCCCGGGCGCTAGATGGTCGTGAGCGTCCCGTGTTAAACATCCTCCAGAAGAGATGGCGCGCCGTGAAGCGCATGAGGGCAAACCTGCTGCTGGTCGCGGCCGGCATCGCACTGATACTCGTGGCCCCGATCTGGAGATTCGCGGTAGCCCCCGCGCTCAAGGTTGTGGCCACCGACATGGAGCAGGTGCTTCAGTACGAGGGTGTTCTGACCTACTTCGTGAACCCCCCGGATAGACAGGTCCCCGGCGCGCCACCGTCGCGGGCAAGCGTGGGCATAACCAAGACGGTGCGGAGCGAGCCCCTGGTATCCACGGCGCAGACGGCAGTGTTCAAAGCCGAGACCAGCATCTACGATTCAGCGTCGGGGCAGCTCATCTCCGAGGGGGAGCACACATACGCGGTCGACAGGAGGACGGGGGAGCAGGTGAAGAGCGATCTCGCCGACCGGGAACGCTCGGGGTACTTCATCGTCTTCCCATTCAACACCCCCCGAAGCAGCGTCCCGCTCTGGAGCGAGCTTGCCGGAGCGACGTTTCCTGCGGAGTTCGAGGGAAAGACCTTCGCGGGAGGGCTCGCTACATACCGCTTTTCGATGTCTTTCGCGGACCGGCCCGCCGCCGCTACGCCCCGCGGTTATCCTGAAACCATTCAGGGAGCACCGCTGAAAGAGTGGCTGGAAATGAGCGACGTGGCGGTCGATGACGATGTGGAGGTAAAGCCCGAATACAGGTGCAGCCAGGATACCCTGCTCAAGGTCGAGCCCAGGATGGGCACCATAGTAGAAACCTCCTCAGGGCGTGATACCGTTACTCTGGCGGTCGAGGATGCGGGCGGGAACCTCCTCCTGAGCAGGGCGCTCTACACCCTCGAGTACAAGCAGACCAGGGAGAGCGTAAAGACGATGAGCGCCTTCGCCCGCGAAGAGGTATCCAAGCTCAAGCTGCAATTCGTCTACATCCCCCTTGGCCTCCTTGTGCTGGGGCTCGCTGTTCTGATGGTGGGGGCGTTCGCCGGGGTCAAGCCCGCTCGGGAAGCGGAATAGGAGTGAAAGTAACTTTCGTATACACGGATTACTTCGAGACTCAGGATCTCATCGAGGAGTCGCAGGGCCGAGTCTACCTGGGAATCGGTTACCTCTCGGCGTTCCTCAAGCAGGCCGGCCACCGGACCGAGCTCATTCACTTCACCAGGCCTCCGGAAAGAGAATCTTTTCTCGAAGAGGTCGGGGGTACGGAGCCCGATTTGGTAGCGTTCTCCGCAACCACACTTCAGTTCCCCAAGGTGCGGATGCTCTGCTCGTGGATGGATGGCGTACTTCAGATGCCGAAGGTATGTGGTGGGGTGCACCCCACGATATGCCCTGAGGAGGTCGTCGAGGTCCCCGGGATCGATTATGTCTGCGTGGGTGAGGGTGAAGTGACCCTCCTCGAGCTGTGCGACTCGCTCGAGTCCGGCCGACCCACGGACGGGATAGCCGGCCTCTGGGGCGCCGGCGACGGGAGAACGTTCTCTAACCCTGTCAGGCCGCTGGTAAGGGATCTGGACGAACTGCCGTTCCCCGACAGGAGCATCTTCAACAAGGAGAAGTTCGCCGCCAACCAGAGGACCCGGCTATCGGTGATGGCCTCGCGCGGCTGTCCGTTCGAGTGCAGCTACTGCTGCAACCACCTCCAGAAGAGCATTTACCCGAACAGCCGGGACTACGTGCGCTTCCGGTCCCCCGGCAACGTTGTCGCTGAGATAAAAGCGGCCCTGGTGAACGAGCCTGAGCTCGACCATGTGAGGTTCGAGGACGACATCCTCACTCTCGACCGCCGCTGGTTCAGGGAGTTCGCGCCCCTGTTCAAGGAAAAGGTGGGGCTTCCCTTCATCTGCAATGCCCGCGTGGACCTCCTGAACGAGGAGATGGTCTCCCTCATGGCCGATGCCGGCTGCAGCGCGGTAGCCATGGGGATCGAGAGCGGCAATACATGGCTCAGGAAGAAAGTGCTGCTCAGGGACATGGACGACAGCAAGATAGAGAGGGCGTTCGAGCTATGCAGGTCTTACGGCATCCCGACCGTCTCGCTGAATATGACCGGTTTCCCCCGCGAGACCCTCTCCATGGCACTCGACACCGTGAAGATGAACGCCCGCGTCCAACCCGGTCTCGCACAGGTCACAGCTCTCTGCCCCTTCCCCAAGACCAGCATATACAAAGTATGTGAAGAGGAGGATATGCTGGGAGACGCGTCTCTGGATACCCTGTTCTCGGGGCGCTCCCAGCTCGAGCTGGACAGCATGACGGCCGCCCAGGTGGAGATGGTCTGTGAGAACTTCGTATTGCTGATGGTCGCCTACCGCAGGATCTTCAGGCTGCCCTGGCCACTGGCCCGGGCGGCTGAAAAGGTAACCGACCTGTTCCTGGGCTCCAGGTTGGTGCCCGGGCGGCTCAGGTCTCGCATCCTGGAGCGGGCCCGTGCCAGGCTCGACTGGAAGCACTTCAGTGGAATCGATTACTGAGGGCGTTACAGGCCAGGGCGGCCATTTTATGGAATCTTAAGTTGAGCCGAGATTGATGGAGTGAGAAAGACCTCAGTTTCCACTTCGGGTGGTGAGAAATGACGCGGTCCAAAGACTCCGTGGAGGAGTTCGAAAGAGCCCTGCTCACAATCGACCGGGCCAGGGCATCTGACATCCTCGAGTTGCTGAACGAAGGTATGTCCCCTATCGAAGTCGTAGAACAGACCATAGTGCCTGCTCTGGAGTGGATAGGCGATGCATGGGAGAGCGGCGACGTCGCCCTGTCGCAGGTCTACATGAGCGGCCGGATCTGCGAGGAGCTGGTCGACACCTTCCTTCCCCCCGCCGACGAGAAGAGAAAGAGGCAGCCGGTCACCGCAATCGCCGCCCTCGAAGATCACCACGCGCTGGGAAAGAGGATCGTCTATTCATCTCTGAGGGCGTCAGGCTACGAGCTCACCGACTACGGACACGGAATCACCGCGGATAAACTGGTGGAGAGATCGGTCGCGGACGGTATCGAGGTGCTCCTGGTCTCAACACTTATGTTGAGGTCCGCACTAAAGGTCGAGGCTCTCGCGGCGGGGCTGAAAAAAGCCGGCTCGGGCGCCAGGATAATAGTCGGTGGCGCGCCGTTCCTGTTTGACGAGAGGCTGTGGAGAGAGGTCGGGGCCTCCGCGATGGGCCGCGACGCATCCGACGCGATGCGACTGATGACAGAGTTGAACGGAGCTCTGTGATGGATCAGCCGTCTACAACCTCGCTCGAGCGTACCCTGACAACGTTGGGGCACAACGAACCCGACCGCGTGCCCCTCTTCCTGTTCCTCACCATGCACGGCGCGAAGGAGCTCGGGATGTCACTCGCCGAGTACTTCTCGCGCCCGGAGAACGTGGTCGAAGGCCAGATGCGTCTCCGGGCCAGGTACGGCCACGACTGCGTTTACCCGCTGTTCTACGCTGCGGCGGAGGTGGAAGCCTGGGGTGGAGAGGTGCTGTTCTTCGACGACGGGCCTCCGAATGCCGGGGAGCCCATCATCAGAAAACGCTCCGATATAACGAGTCTAGAACCTCCCAGGGTTAGCGAGAGCCCCGTCCTGCAGAAAAGCCTGCGGGCTATTGAGTTACTCAAGTCAGAAGTGGGAGACGAGGCTCCTGTAATCGCGGCGGCCATATCGCCGTTCTCCCTTCCCGTCATGCAGATGGGATTCGACAGCTACCTGGACCTCATCTACGAGGACCGCGAGCTGTTCTGGCGGCTGATGGAGGTCAACCAAGAGTTCCATGTCGAGTGGGTCAACGCCCAGCTGGACGCGGGCGCGACAGCTATAGGTTATTTCGACCCTGTTTCGTCAGGGACCATCATCCCCCGGGAGTTGTACCTCGAGACCGGATATGAGATAGCCAGTCGCGTGACCGAACGGGCAAACGGTCCCCTGGCCATACATCTGGCATCCGGGCGGTGCCTGCCCATAATAGACGATATCATCGCATCGGGTGCTGCTGTGGTCGGCGTCAGCGCGCTGGAGGACATCAGGCTGTTGAAAGCGGCCTGCTCAGGCAGGATAACCATCCTGGGCAATCTGAACGGCATCGAGATGCGCAGGTGGACCCATGAAGAGGCTGAAAGCGCTGTGAAGGAGGCTATCGCCGGGGCCGGCCAGGGGGGTGGCTTCATACTCGCCGACAACCATGGTGAGATACCGTTCCAGGTACCCGACGAAGTGCTCTTCGCCGTTTCTGAGGCCGCCAGGAAATGGGGCAGCTACCCGCTCGACTGGGTCGATGAGTATGGCGTCTGAGCAGTACTGCGTCGTCGTCTGCGAACACCTGGCGGAAGAGGTCGCCCGGGCCGCTGAGTCCGCGGGCCTCGACAGTATCTCGGTCCAGTCTTATGAACTAGAGCGCCCATGCCCCCCTGTGACGACTCACGGCGTGGCCAGGTTGGACATCGTCGTGGACGACGGCTGCGAGCGCGTGTTCATCGTGGGCGGGCAGTGCCTGGCGGGGCTGGCCTGCGCCGGCGACCTTCCCGAGCGCTGGCGGATCCGCTGTCAGGAGCAGTGCTTCAACATCCTCGTCAACCCCAGCCTTCTCGACAGGTCCTTATCAGAGGGAGCCTACCTGCTCACGCCTGGATGGCTGACCAAATGGAAAGAATACATGGAGTTCTGGGAATTCGACCGGGAGACCGCCCGGCAGTTCTTCCAGGAGTCCACATCGAAGCTCGTGCTTCTCGATACAGGTGTCGACCCGACGGCTTCTGCGAACCTCGCCTCTTTTTCCGAGTTCGTCGGGGTACCGTTCGAAGTGCTACAGGTGGGACTCGACTACCTCGGCCTCTTCCTCACGAGGCTCGACCTCGAGTGGCGACTGGAGAAGCAGGAGAGCGCGTCACGAAAAGCCCTGTCCACGGTCTCGAGGCGCACCGCGGACTACGAGATGGTCTTCGACCTCATCGGCCCCCTCGCCGAGATCAGCGGTGAGGAGCGCGTGATTGAGAAGATAATCGAACTCTTCGTGATGCTGATAGCCCCTGAGCGGGTGGGGTACGCGGTGGTCTCGTCCGGCAGGACGGAGAGGACGTACTCGCTGCCCGATGGCGTCGAGATCGAACCGCTCGCGGACGAGACCCCGTCCGGCACCCGCTCGGGGTTCGACATCGACATAGCACACGGTGACGAACTGCTGGGAATCCTCTCGGCGAGGAGGGTGGCATTCCCGGAGTATATCGATCACTACGAGAGCATGGCCCGTACGCTGGCTGCGGTGTGCGGGCTAGGCGTCGCAAACGCCCGCACATACGCCAGGCTGGAACTGGCAAACGTTGAGCTGGACGGTTTCGCGCGCACTGTCTCGCACGACCTCAAAGGCCCCCTGAGCGCCCTCGTGCTTGCCGTAGAGACCATGAGAGACCTTCTGGCCGAGCCCCGCAGCGAGGCGGTCGACCATGACCTAGAGGAAATCGGCGACATCATATCCAGGAACGTTGGAAGGTCGGTGTCCATGGTAAACGACCTGCTGGCCCTCGCAGAGGCGGAGCTCGAGCCGACTGACCTCTCACCGGTGCCTGTGAGAACCGTGGTCGACGCCGTGCTCGACGAGAGGCGGGGTTTCCTCGAAGAATATAACGTCGAAATCCTCTGCGACGACGACATGGGAACGGTTGTGGCGAACGAGACCCACCTGTACCAGATCTTCACCAACCTCATCGGGAACGCGCTCAGGCACGGTTTGAGCGACAAGACACGGATCACCATCCGTTACCTCGGGGAGGTCGATCCGGGTGGGCACCGCTACCTGGTCAGAGACAACGGCCCGGGCATCCCGCCAGAGAGCATGGAACGGATCTTCATCCCCTTTTTCAAGGAGGGGTCGACCGGCGACACCGGAATAGGACTCGCGACAGTCAAGAAAGTGGTGGAGCTGTACGGCGGCGAGATCACCGCCTTTTGCGACGGAGGGGCGTGCTTCGAGTTCACACTGTTCGACTACCCAGCTGCCGGCGCCTGACAGATCTGTGCATTTCCCTGTCCCCGTGGTCCTTCATCCGATTATAATCTCCACGTGATAAAAGCTCTGGCAGCTGCATTCGGACTAACATTCGTCGCCGAACTGGGGGACAAGACCCAGATAGCGATACTGGCCATGTCGGCTCGCTACGGCTACCTGCCGGTATTCCTGGGCGCCGGTGTGGCGTTCGCCGTCTTGAACGCATTTGCGGTGACCGTGGGAGCGGTGGTCGCCCGGTACGTCCCGGAGCATGTGATACGCTACGTAGCCGCGGCAGTGTTCATTATTTTCGGTGTGCTCTCCTTCAGAGGTGAGGAGGAAGAGAAGCCTCAAGCGGAGAGAAAGGCCTCCCGCTCGCCTTTCATCTCTGCGCTGCTCGTTGTCTCACTCATGGAACTGGGCGATAAGACCCAGCTCGCTCTAATTGCGCTAAGCGGCCGGTACGGCTACCCCTTATTCGTATTCATTGGAGGAACCCTGGCCCTCTGGCTCACCTCGTTCATCGGCGCCATCGCCGGGGAGGGGCTTGCCAGGGTGGTTCCGTTCAGGTACATCCGCTGGATCTCAGGAGTACTGTTCATCGTCTTTGGCATACTTATGGCTGCCGGGGTCTTCTAGGCTGGCTGCAGGTGCCCGCCGATCGCCGCGGCAGCACGTACACTCCCATCGATAATGTCCGATGTGCTATTATTTAGTTAGTACCTCGACCCTTGGTTGTTAAATGGCGGCGCGCCGCTGCTGCGGCCTTTCCTACCCATAGAAAGACACTGATAAGCGCGACAGCTCGAGGGGCAAGACGTGAGACAGGAGCCGGACGGAAGCCCTAGAGTTCTGGTAATCGAGGATGAGCCCGAGACCGCGGATATCCTGAAGCAGCTTCTCGAGCTCAAGAGCGCCGCTCGTGTTGATATCGCTCCGAGCCTCGAGAACGCCCGCGAGCGCATACGCTCCTCCGCATACGACCTGATAACCCTGGACTACCAGCTCCCTGACGGCTTCGGGTTCGACCTGCTGCCTGAGATAACCGCCGCCGAACAGCACCCCCCCGTCATAGTGGTGACAGGCCGCGGCGACGAGGACGTCGCTTCGCTGGCTTTCCAGCAGGGGGCAGCAGGTTACATCGTCAAGAACGACAAGCTGGCGGCTGCCCTCCCCGTTGCTGTAGAGAGGGCTCTCCACGATTACGTGCTCGCAAAGGCCGTAGAGGCCATCAGGGAAAGCGAGGCTTTCTACCGTACGCTCTTCAACGAGTCCGCGGACGCGCTTTTCGTGGAGACTGTGGAAGGCCGGATCGAGGACGTGAACGAAGCGGCGTGCAGGATGCTCGGGTATGAGGCTGAGGAGATCAAGGGCGCGTCGGCGATGGAACTGCTCCCGGAGGATAAGCGCGAGGGATTCGGAGAAGTCGTCGGCAGGCTCCTTGCCGGCAGCGCCGTGGAATCCGAGAACCTGACCAAGGACGGGCGCACTATCCCCGTCGAGGTCAGAGCGAAAGAAGTCATCACCAGGAAGGGCGTCCGTTATGTGGTGGCTGTCAGAGACTTGAGCGAACGGAAGATATCCAAGAAGGCACTTGCGGACGAGAGGGCATTCACCATGGACGCTCTCAACGCGGTTCCCGACATAATAGTTGTCGCGGACCTTCAGGGCAGTTTCAACAAGTGGAACCGCAGCCTGTGTGAGGTCACCGGCTATACAGACGAGGAGATCGACGCCATGAGGACGTTCGACTTCCTCTCGCCGGAGAACTACCTTCGCCTTACTGCTTCTCTTGAACACGTGGCCCAGACCGGTGGGATCCGCAAGATGGAGCTGGAACTGATAACCAAGGACGGCAGGAGGATTCCTTTCGAGCTAACCCTCTCACTGATACGGGACAGCGACGGTACGCCCGTGGGGATAACCGGCCTGGGGAGAGACATCTCCGATAGGAAGCGGGCGGACGAAGCCCTGCACAACGTCATAAGGGAAACCAACGAGCGCAGGGAGGAGATCACCGCCCTGCTGGAAAGCACCCGGCTGGTCCTCGAGCACAAGGACTTCGAGAATTCGGCGAGAGAGATCTTCACCCTCTGCCACAAGCTGGTGGGAGCCGAGGCGGGCTGCGTCATCCTGCTTGAAGAGGATACGGGTGAGGGAAGGATGCTCTTCTGCGAGCCGGACAGGCTTAAGGGTAGCTTGGGTCCTCTGGCCAGGATGCCGGTGGAGGCATTGATCACTCCGGAACTCAAGGCGGGAAAGGCCTACTACGACAACGCGGTCAAGGAGACCGGCATCGAGGAAGGCCTGCCCGAGGATCACTTCAAGGTCGAGAGCGTGCTGGTAGCCCCGCTCCTGGTGGAGGGCGACCCCGCGGGCATCTTCATGCTGGCGAACAAGCAGGGCGGCTTCTCCGGGAGGGACGCGATGATGGCGTCGGCCTTCGGTGAGATCGCCGCGGTCGCCCTGCGTGACAGCCGCCGCCTGGAGATGCTGAGGAGTAGCGAGGAACGCTTTCGCTCGATGGCCGAGAGCGCACTGGAAGCGGTCATCTGCGCCGACAGTAACCTTGAGATCATCTTCTGGAACCCGGGGGCCGAGCAGATATTCGGGCACTCCGCCGAGGAGATGTTCGGCAAGCCCCTGGTCTCGATATTGCCGGAGGGCGACAGGGAGTCCCGACTAGGCTCGATGATGCGAGAGAGCGGCGGTGAGGAGCCTATACCCAGAAATGTTCTCGAGATGACCGGTCTCAGGAAAGACGGCACCTTATTCCCCATGGAACTCTCCCGCTCCACCTGGAAGATATCCGGCGAGAATAACTACGCTGCCGTCGTGCGGGACGCCACCAGGCGCAGGAAGGCCGAGGAGAAGCTCCAGCAGTCGGAGGCTCTGTACCGCAGCCTGTTATATACATCCCCCGACGCCGTGGTGGTGACCGACCTGGAGGGCAACATAGTCGAAGCCTCACGGGCGACGCTTGACCTTTTCGGGTACAGCGACCTGGAAGAGCTCAGAGGAATGAGCGGCCTGACCCTCGTCGAGCCGGGAAACCGTGAAGAGGCCCAGGCTTCGATGCAGGAGCTGCTGGAAAAAGGTACGAACGTCAGGGAGTTCAAGGTACGGTCCATGACCGGCACCGAGTTCATGGTGGAGACCAGCGCCTCGGTCATTCGCGATAAAAACGGAAACCCGACCAGCTTCATCACCATCACCAGAGACATCACCGGGCGCAAGAGGGCCGAGCACGAGATGCTGGTGATGAACAGGGAGCTCGAGGGATACGCGCACATGGTGTCTCACGACCTCAAGGGGCCGCTCGCGTCCATGCAGGCCGCCGGCCTGTCACTGCGCGAGGTACTGGAGAGACCCCAGGACGAGGCCGCCAAGCGCGACGCCCGAGAGCTCATCGACATCATCGAGGCGAACGTCAGGAAGAGCACGGCGATGATAAACGGCCTGCTCCAGCTGGCGCAGGCCGGCGAAAAGCCGTGGGATGTCAGCGACGTCGACATAGAAACCATTGTAAAAAGGATCGCTGACGAAAAGGCCGGGCCCATCAAGGAGAGGAGGGTCAAGCTGAAGTATGACTCGGACCTGGGCCGGGTGTCGGCCAACAAGACCCACATGTACCAGCTGTTCAGTAATCTCATTGGGAACGCCATAAAGCACAACGACAGCCGGAAGCCGGAAGTTATCGTATCTTACCTGGGGCGTACCGGGGAAGGTCTTCACAAGTACCTGGTCCGTGACAACGGGGCGGGTATAGATCCTGGTGACATCGACAAGATCTTCCTGCCCTTCTTCTCGAAGAAGGAAGGTGAGACCGGAATAGGCCTGGCCACGGTGGAGAAGGTGGTCACCCTCTACAGGGGGACCATCACGGCTTATAACGACAACGGCGCCTGCTTTGAGTTCACCCTCATGGACTTACCGCAGTCTGGTTAGATCGGCCACCTTCGATCCAACGGCACCACACCGATGCGTTTCATGCCCTGTTTATGGTAGGATTCTCACTGTTGTGCTCCGGTCCCCGAAAGGAGGGAGAAAACCCAGAACATATGAGTTCGGTCATCAAGAAGCGCCGCAAGAAGATGCGCAAGAAAAAACACAAGAAGCAGCTGAAGAAGAACCGTCACAAGAACAAGAAGTAAGACGCGTAAGCGAAGTCAGTTCCCTCTCATTCCTGAGACCGCGCGCCTGCATGCAGGGGGCGGATATCCACTCAGGAGTGTTCGCTTTCCATAAGGGCCATCTGCTCCGGCGTCCCGATGAGGACGAGTACGTCACCCTTCTCGATAACGGTGTCCACTGAGGGATTCGGGTTGAATATCCTCTCGTCAGTCTTCCTCACCGCCAGGACTGTCACCCCGGTCCGCTCGCGGAGCCGGCTCTCAATTATGCTCTTACCCAGCAGGTCAGAATCCTCACCCACCTTGAGCTCGCTCAGGAAGTATTCCGGGAGGGTGGAAGCCATGGCGACGTCCAGGAATTCGCACGCCCCCGGCCGGATGAGCAGGTTCGCCATGCGCTTGCCGGCTATCTTGTGTGGCGATATGACCCTGTCGGCCCCCACCATCTCCAGCTTCTGTTCCGACTCGAGCTGGTCGGCCCTGGCCACGAGGAGCAGGTTAGGGTTCATGGTTCGTGAGGTGAGGACCACGAACAGGTTGTCCGCGTCCGAGCGCAGGGCGCTCACCAGGCCGACCGCACGCTCTATGCCGGCGTCGACGAGGCTTTCGTTCTCGGTCGCGCTTCCCATCACCGCGAGGTACCCGTCATCGACGCACTCGCGGAACGCGTCCTCGTCGCTCTCTATCACCACGAACCGCTTTCCGTGTTCTGCAAGCTCCTCGGCCACGCTTCTGCCCACCCTTCCGTAGCCGCATATGATGTAGTGGCTGGAAAGCCTGGATATCATGTTATTCATCCTTCTTCTCCCCCATAGATCACCCAGCACCTCGCTGAGAATGAACTCGAACAGGCCTGCAAGAAAGAAGAGCACCGCGCTCACGCCCACGACTATCATGAAGATGGTGAACCAGGAGCCCGCCGTGCTCAGGGACTTGACCTCTCGGAACCCCACCGTGGAGATGGTGATGATGGTCATGTAGAACGCCTCGGTGAAAGACATCTCCTCGATGAGGATGTAACCGATGACACCGGTCATGACCACCGCGAGCAGGAGAAACACCGATACGACGATGTGCCGCACATACTGCGAGCTGGAGATCTTCTTCCTGAGCCTGATCATGTTAAACAGTGGCTTTCTATTCCGCCGTCTCGGCATGAATCGTACCACAACCTCAGGGGCCGCTCATGTGAATATCCGCATGCCACGGTTGACCCCCGCCGCACAGGTCGGGGGAAACACGCTTCCGGCGTTGAAATACCCGGTACGTGGACAAGGCAAACGGCCAGGAAGGGACCAGGCATGCCCGAGCTTCCCGAAGTCGAGACGAAAAAGCGGTACCTGGAGCGGACGTCAATGGGCAAACCTATCGATAAGGTCTCAGTAAAGGACCCGCGGGTCCTGGACGGCATCACTCCGGCGGGGCTGGCCCGGGGACTCAAGGGCACCAGGCTCGTCGGTGCGCGCCGCCGCGCCAAGTACATACTCGCGTACACCGATTCCGATGCCACGCTTCTCCTGCACTTCGGCATGACCGGCGACCTTTACTTCCGCGGCCGTGGGGAGCCGAGGCCGCGGTTCAGCCGGGTGGAGTTCAACTTCGAGGGCGGAGGGTGCCTCCACTTCCTCGATACGCGGCTGTTCGGGAAGGTAGCCTTGTACCGTACCGCCGACGAGAGCCAGATACCGTACGTTGCCAGACTGGGACCCGAACCGCTTGACCGCTCTTTCAAGTACGAGGATTTCAACCGCATAGTCCGTGGTCACAGGACGACCATCCACCAGTTGCTGATGGACCAGGAGCTTATAGCCGGCATCGGGAACATCTACTCGGACGAGATAACCTACCAGGCCGGAGTCCTTCCGTACCGAAGAACGGAGACCCTCTCGGACGAAGAAGTGCGTGCGCTCTACGACAGGATGAAGTGGGTCCTGCGCCGCGCCGTTGATCTCGACGCGGAGCTGGACGGCCACGCCGACGTGTTCCTGATACCGAACAGGGTCAAGGGAGGAGAGTGCCCGCGCACGGGCGAGCCTCTGCTGAAAAAGACCATCGCTGGAAGGACCAGCTACTACTGCCCTTCCTGCCAGCACTGAGCTTACCTTTGGGGACAGACACCGCAAGGTAAGCGCTGACGTGACCAAGCCCCGGGATCACGTCATGAAGGGGACGATCTTTGGTCCTCCGAGGATGTTCGACATGATATAGATGGAGGCGGCACGCTCTACTATCTCAGCGTTCAGAAGGGCATCCCTTATCTTCTGGCCCACCGCGACCACGCCGTGATGGGCCAGCAGGCAGGCGTTGCGGTTTCCCAGCGCGGCTACCGTGTTTCGGGCGAGTTCGACAGTGCCGGGAAGGGCGTGGTCCGCAAGTTCCACCGCGCCCAGCAGTGTGAACACCTGCTCCTCCAGTATGGGAGGGATGCTGTGGCCTGCAATGGCGACTGCCGTCGCCATGGTCTGGTGGGTGTGCACAATACCTCCCACTTCAGGACGAGCTTCGTAGATAGCCAGGTGCATGTTTATCTCCACCGACGGCTTGTACCTGCCCTCGACCAGCTCTCCAGCTGAATCGACCACGCACATGTCCTCTTGCAGCATGAGCTCGTACTCCTGCGAGGTGGGGGTGATGACGATGTAGTCGCTGTCTGGAACCCTGACACTACAGTTGCCTGAGGAGCCGGCCACCAACCCACGACGAGCCATCTCCTGCCCGGTGGTAAGGACCTCTTTCATCGCCTCGAGAACCCTTTCTTCCATCAGATACTCCTTTCAAAGGAACAGCGCGGGAAAGCGCGCGCGTGGAGTCATACGTCGCGGCGGACGGGCCGTCGGCCGTCAAAGCCCTGAGCCGTCGCGGTTAATGTTACCATAGTTGCTCGAAGCAGCCTCAGGCGGGTTCATAGCGAGGAGATACTGTGAAACTGAGCAGGGACGGCACTCACATACTGGGGCTCGACCTCGGGACCACGGGGGCCAAGGCCGGCTTGGTCAGTGCCGCGGGCGCGGTGACCGCTGAAGCCTCGGTGGGTTACGAGACCTCCACACCCAGGCCGGGCTGGGCTGAACAGGACCCGCTCGACTGGTGGGACGCTTCGGCCCAGGCGATCCGGAAGGTGCTTGCCGCCGGGAATGTCGATCCCGCCGCCGTTGCCGGCGTCGGCCTCTCGGGCCAGATGCACGGATCTGTCTTCCTCGACGGTGCGGGAGCCGTACTGCGCCCCTGCATGATCTGGTGCGACCAGCGCACCTCCGACCAGTGCGCGAAGATACGTGAACTGGTCGGCGACAGGCATCTCGCAGAGTGGGTCGGCAACCCGGCGCTTCCAGGGTTCACCGCGCCGAAGGTACTGTGGCTCGAGGAGAACGAGCCTGGTTCGTACAGGAGGGTCCGGCACCTTCTGCTGCCCAAGGACTACATCAACATGCGCCTCACCGGTGATATCTCGACCGACGTCTCCGACGCCTCCGGCACTCTCCTCTTCGACGTCGTGAACCGGTCGTGGTCCAAACACATGACGGACAGGCTGGGGATACCGGTGGAGTGGCTGCCCGGGGTTCTCGAGTCCGGTGACGCAGCGGGTGTTGTCAGCGCCGAGGCTGCTCGAGCCACCGGCCTGAAAGAGGGTACACCCGTCGCGGCGGGCGGCGCGGATAACGCGTGCGGTGCGCTGGGAATGGGGGTCCTATCGCCGGGAAGAGTAGCGGTCAGTATAGGCTCGTCCGGAACGGTGCTGGCCCCCACCGGCTCTCCACACGTCGACCCCGAGATGAGGCTCCATTCGTTCTGTCACGCGGCGCCCCACACCTGGTACCTGATGGGGGTCATGCTCTCGGCGGGACTGACTTTGCGATGGTTCCGCGACGAGATGGGCGAGCCGGAACTGAGCGAGTCAGAGGAAAGCGGCGATGACCCTTACGATCTGCTGGTTCATACGGCATCTCGCGCGCCCGCCGGCTCGGAGGGCCTCATCTTCCTCCCGTATCTGACCGGAGAGCGGACACCCCACTCCGATCCGTTCGCAAGGGGAGTGCTGTTCGGCCTGGATCTCACAAAGACACGCTCGCACGTTCTCAGGGCGGTGCTGGAGGGTATAACCTTCGGCCTGAAGGACTCCCTTTTACTCATAAGTGAGGCAGGCCTGCCTCTCGACTCAGTGGTGTCCGGTGGTGGCGGATCGCGTTCCCGGTTCTGGGTTCAGATGCAGTCCGACGTCTTCGAGCTGCCCATAGCCGCAGCATGTTCCAACGATGCGGCCATGCTGGGCGCGGCCCTGCTCGGAGGGGTGGCGGGAGGTGTCTACCCCTCGGTCGAAGAAGCTGTGGGGTCCGCGGTTGGGGAAGGAGAACGTCTCGAGCCGCAGGCGGAGACGTTCGATGCTTACCGCCGCTCTTACGGACAGTACCGCAGGCTCTATCCCGCATTGAAACCGGTATTCATGCGGGAATACTGAGGGTGCGGCGCCCCGTGAAGACTGGGATCGTCGTGCTTTGAAATCCGCATACGAAAGGCCGGGGCCACGTCAGACCCCGGCCTTCCTTGTGAACCCTCAGCCCCTTGTGCCTTTCGAGCGGTTATTCGAGATCCAGGTCCTTCTTCATCTCCCGAGCCTTGGCGTACTGCTCATCCGCAATAGTCGACAGTTCCTGGGCTTTCATCAGTTCCGCGCTGTTAGCCTGGAACCAGGCCGCGAGCGCCGCCTGGTCGCCCGACGCCGCGAGCGGCGCGATCGCTTCGAGCAGGTTCTTGCCGTTCAATACCGCGGCCTCCTGCGCCGAGATCGTCTTCACCATGGCGTCAGCGTAATTCTGGTAATCTTCCACTCCTTCGAGGTCCTCGACCTTCTCATAGAGCTTGGCGACCTCGGGCAGCTCTTTTAGCACCTCGTCGATGGTCGCCGCGGTCGCTGACATGGTCTCCGGCGTTATCGCAGAGAAGTTGCCGCTCATCGCGCCGCCGACCGTCGTCGCCAGGGTCTCGGACAGCGCTTCCATCTTCTTGTTGACCGCCTCGTAGGCGGCGTCGGCTTCCTTTATATACTCCTTGGCCTGATCCGTGTCTCCTCCGCACCCTACGACTGCGAGAAGCGTGACCCCCAACACCAGCACCAGCAGCAACGCAAAGATCTTCTTCATGATTCACAGCCCCTTTCTCCGGTACCACCCGTAAGGCCGACCACGACTAACCGATGCAATACTTCGACGGTATGCAGATATGACCTGCCGGCACACCTCGTCGCGCGCGGTGTTCCAACTTGTCCGGCCGGCGAGCTTGCCAGATAATATGCCAATAGGCCCTTGAGAGGAGGCTGGATGAACGAACGATACCCCGACACGGTGGATGTCATCGTCGAAGTGCCCAAGGGCAGCCGGAACAAGTACGAGTTCGACCACCCGAGCGGCCGCATCAAACTGAACCGGGTCCTTTACAGCGCGGTCCACTACCCCGCCGACTACGGTTTCATAGAGGGCACGCTCGCGGAAGACGGAGACGAAGTCGACATCCTTGTCCTCATCGAGGAGCCCACCTTCTCAGGCTGTCTGCTGGAAGCCAAGCCTATCGGCATGCTCCTCATGCGAGATGACAAGGGGCCGGACAACAAGGTACTGGGGGTTCCGATAAACGATCCGCGCTGGCAGCATTTGGACGACATCCACGAGATACCGCCGCACCTCCTGAACGAGATAGAGAACTTCTTTCTGACCTACAAGAGGCTGGAGGCCAAGGTCGTCACCAGCGAGGGCTGGGAGGACGCAGCCAAGACAAAGGAGTATCTGAGGGCTTCCGTTGTATGAGGGGGCCACGCCTCGGTGCAGGCACCAACGGATTCTATACGGAAATGAGTATCGCTCGCAGCAAAGGCATAGGCTCCCAATGCAGATAATCGACACGCACGCGCAGCTCTGGACAGCCGAAGCGATCATGTCCATGCCCGAGAAGATGCGGAACGGCTACGTCCGGGTGTTCGGTGAAAACCTGCCGACCCTCGAGGACACCATAGCGGACATGGATGCCGCGGGCGTCTCGAGATCAGTCATCGTCGCGGTCGACGCGGAGACGAGGTGGGATTACAGGGTCGCAAACGAGCTGGTGGCTGAAGCAGTGCGCGCGAACCCGGACCGCCTCATCGGCTTCGCCAGTGTAGACCCGCACAAGGGAAAGACCGCCAGAAAAGAGCTTCGGCGAGCGGTCGAGGAAGACGACATGAGAGGCCTGAAGATCCTTCCCCACCTCACCGAATGCTATGTGAACGACCCGGTGATGTATCCACTCTATGAAGAGGCTCAAGAGCTGGGCATCCCCGTGCTCTTCCACATGGGCACCCAATTCCATACCGGCACCAGGCTCAAGTTCTGCCGGCCTATCGACGTTGACGACATCGCAGTGGACATGCCGGAGGTCAAGTTCATCATCGCCCACTTCGGATGGCCCTGGTACGAGGAGGCGCTGGCGGTGGTCCACCGGAACATTAACGTCTATTTCAACATAGCCGGGTGGGCTCCGAAGCGGGTACCGGAGTTCGTCTACAGCTACATGAAGGGGCCGGTCAAGGAAAAGGCCCTACTCGGCAGTGACTACCCACTGGTCTCCCGGCAGAGGGTGGTAAGCGAGCTGGCGGAGGTGGACCTGCCCGAGGACGTCAGGGAGAGGCTTTACTACAAGAACGCTCTGGAAGTCATACCCGGTCTCGGGTAAAATACTCGCCCGGGATCGGAACATAGAAGAGATCGAATCTCAAAACGGTATGCCCAGGCGCCCTGAAAGGCGGCACCCAGCCGTAAGGCTGGGTTTTTGTTTGGAGGCTCTGATGGCTGGAAACAGGATACTGATGGTGGACAACTACGACTCGTTCACCTACAACCTGGTCCAGTTCCTGGGTACGCTGGGCGCAGACCTGGTGGTATTCCGGAACGACCATATCGAGCTGTCGGACGTTGAGAAGGTAGAACCCGACGGGATAGTAATCTCACCCGGACCGAAAGCGCCGGCCGACGCCGGCGTGAGCAAGGAGATACTGCTGGCATTCGGGGCGAGTACCAAGATCCTGGGGGTCTGCCTCGGGCACCAGTGTATCGGTGAGGCGTTCGGCGGAAGGGTGGTCAGAGCGCCTGCGGTGATGCACGGCAAAACCTCCCGCATCTTCCACGACGGACTGGGAATCTTCAAGGGGGTGGGTTCCCCGTTCGAGGCAGCAAGGTACCACTCACTGGTCGTGGAGGAGGAGACCCTTCCCGACTGCCTGGATGTCACCTGCCGGACCGAGGACGGGATTATCATGGGGTTAAGGCACCGCGATTACCCTGTCGAGGGAATCCAGTTTCACCCCGAGTCTTTCATGACAGGACCCGGCATGCGGATCCTGGAGAACTTTCTGGAGGCGTGATGGCACGTGTTGACACTGTCACAAAGACGGCACGCGTCGATGAGCTCGAGTTGCAGGTGATAGAGCTCGAGGACGGGCGCGAGATGGTGGAGATATTCGACGAGGTCGCACACCTCCCCCACTCGTGCTTTCTCGACTCGAGCCTTCTGATGCAGCGGTTCGGCAGGTACTCCTTTATCGGGTTCGATCCGTACATGGTACTTACGACCAGGGGACGTGCGGCGCGCTTCTCGAGGAGAGGTTCGGTCGAGGTGGAGGTCGAGACAGACCCGTTCGACGCCCTGAGAGCGGCACTCCAAGAGAGGGTGCTGCCTGATGGTGCAATGCCCGCCAGCCTTCCGCCTTTCCTGTGCGGAGGCGTAGGTTACCTGTCGTACGAGCTGGGCCGCCATATCGAGAGGCTCCCCGAGGGTGTGGTCGACGACCTTCGCCTCCCGGAGCTGGCTTTCTGCTTCTTCGACCGTGTGGTCGCCTCCGACCTGGAGAGCGGCAGGAAGTGGCTGGTATTGACTGCACCGCGCGGGGATGATCTCGAGCAGACGACCGAGCGGGCGATGGCGCGCATCGCCCCTGGAGCGGGTGCGTTCGGCAAGACGAAAGCGGGGCGGGTTCCCGCGCAGGCCGAGGAAGGTTCTCCGCTCGACTTCGACTCGGGGTTCACCAGGGACGAGTATCTGAACGCAGTCGAAGCGGTGAAGGAATACATCCTCGCCGGGGACATCTACCAGGCGAACCTCTCACAGCGTTTTAGCGCGCCTCTGCTGGAGCCGTCCTGGAGCCTTTACAAGCGCCTTCGTGTCCTGAATGCCGCGCCTTTCAGCGCTTACCTGAACTATGGTGACTTTGCAGTAGCATCGTCTTCGCCCGAGAGATTCCTCAAGGTCGAAGGGCGGCGCGTGGAGACCCGCCCGATCAAAGGAACGAGGCCCCGCTCGGACGACCGGGACCGGGACGAGCACTACAGGAAGGAGCTGCTGGAGAGTGCCAAGGACCGCGCTGAGCTCTCGATGATAGTGGACCTCGAGCGTAACGACCTGGGAAGGGTGTGTGACTACGGCAGCGTCCGCGTGGAGGAGCATGCCGTCCTCGAGTCATACGCCACGGTTCACCACCTGGTATCAACGGTGACCGGTAACCTCCACCAGGGAAAGGACGTCGTCGACCTCATCAGGGCGTCCTGGCCGGGGGGTTCCATCACCGGCGCGCCCAAGATCCGCTCCATGGAGATCATCGACGAACTGGAGCCCACCGCCAGGAGCGTCTACACAGGAGGTATCGGCTACCTGGGGTTCGACGGGACCCACGATATCAACATCGCTATCCGTACCATGATCATCACTGGTGGCCGGGTCTACTTTCAGGTCGGGGGAGGAATCGTGGCCGATAGCGACCCCGAGTCCGAGTTCCAGGAGACGCTGGACAAGGGCAAGGCTATGTTCTCAACCGTCACCGGCCAGCGCTGACGTCGCATTTAGCCCCGCGTGCACACCCACGGCAATGGGGTAAAATCCAATCATGAGCGAGCAAGTATACATGAACGGCGAGTTCCTCGACCTCGCGAACGCGCGGCTTCCAGTAGATGACCGCGCGATACTCTTCGGCGAGAGCGTTTTCGAGACAGTGAGGGCATACTCGGGGCGCCCCTTCAGGCTGGAGAGGCACCTGAGCCGCCTCGCCGACGCCGTCCGGCTTTTCAGGATCGATATACCCTGCAGTGCCGAAGACATCATAGGAGCGGTGTACTTACTGCTCGAGCAGAACGGCCTCGACGGGGCCGGCCGTCAGGCCCGGGTGCGGATCACCGTGACCGGAGGGCAGTCGGAGGGAGTCAAGGGCCTGAATAAGAAGGGGCCGGCCGGCCTGTTCATTCTTGCCAGACCTTATGAGCCCCCGTCAGAAGAGGCGTACAGGAACGGAGTCACACTGGCGGTATCGGGTATCAAGCGGAACACCTCGTCACACCTCTCGTCGGTGAAAAGCGGGAACTACATGGATTCCGTTTTCGCCAGGCAGGAAGCCCTCGACCGCGGGGACGACGACGCGGTGATGCTGACGACGGCGGGCAACCTTTCCGAAGCTACATCCTCGAACCTGTTCATGGTGAAGGGTGGCGAGGTCCTGACCCCGAACCTGGGCTGCGCCTTTCTCCCCGGCGTCACCCGCGAGGCCGTCCTGGAGCTGTGCGCTCAGGCGGGAACGCCCTGCAAGCCCGTTATGGAAAGCCTCGAGACCCTGATGGGCGCTGACGAGGTGTTCCTCACCAACAGCATGTTCGAGCTGATGCCGGTACGGCGGGTGGGTACGAGGGTGGTTCCTTCCTGCCCAGGACCGGTAACGCTCACACTTCACGAGGCCTACCGCGGGCTGGTCGCGCAAGAGACTGCGCCGTGAAGAATAAAAGCCCGGGCGATGCCCGGGCCTTTACTCACCCAGGGGGTAAAATCCCGTAAGATTTCCGGTTAAGGGTCCGTCCCCAATGGAAATCTAGAGGTCCTCAGGCTCCTTGTAGTTGACGTTCATCGACCAGATGGGGAGGATCTGCTTGCCGTATATCTCGTTCAGGTTCTCGGCCATGGCGAGATACAGGGCGCCTGCCCCGGTGAATATGCCAAGTATTCCGGCCGCCTTGATAACGTTGGGAAGTTCCCAGCCGATGCCGATGGCGAGCAAGGCGAACAGTGCCACCAGGGTGATGAATACGAACTGCAGGACCCTGTTGATCTTGAAGGTTCCTACGGTCATGAAAAGCGTGAACACTCCCCAGAGGACCAGGTACCAGGCAAGCCCCTTGCCCGTAGCCTCGAGACCGACCTTGGTCAGCAGGATAGGCTTGTAGACTATCGCGAAGGCAAGGCTTATCCAGAAGGTGCCGTAGGCAGTGAACGCGGTCATTCCGAAGGTGTTCCCCTTCCTGAACTCAAGGGTCCCGGCGATCACCTGCGCAAAGCCTCCCACGAAGAAGCCCATGCCAAGAATGGTGGCGTCCATCTTGAAGAGGCCCGCATTGTGCAAGTTCAGAAGCATCGTGGTCAGACCGAAGCAGGTCAGCCCCAGTACGGCCGGGTTGGCAAGCTTGACGTCTTCCATGTGTCATCTCCTTCTCGTGAATTACGATCCCCGTCGAAAGTCGCCCAGTGGCTCCACCTACTTCGAAAGCAGTTCCTTGGAGCCCGATATCAGCTGGTCCACCACGGCCGGCTCCGCCAGCGTGCTGGTGTCTCCCAGCGAATCACTAGTGCCCTCAGCGATCTTTCTCAAGATTCTCCTCATGATCTTGCCGCTCCGTGTCTTGGGCAGCGAGGGAGTGAACTGAATGATGTCCGGAGTGGCGATCGGGCCTATCTCCTTGCGCACGTGAAGTACCAGCTTCTGCTTTACCTCACCCTCCTCTCGCGACTCGTATTCGCTCTTGAGCGTCACGTACGCGTAGATACCCTGCCCTTTTATCTCGTGCGGCATCCCCACTACTGCCGCCTCGGATACGTACTCGTGGCTCACCAGGGCGCTCTCCACCTCGGCGGTGCCGATGCGGTGGCCAGAGACGTTGATGACGTCGTCTATCCGCCCCTGGAGCCAGTAAAATCCGTCCTCGTCTTTCCTGCAGCCGTCACCAGTCACATAAACGCCTGGGAACATCGCGAAGTAAGTGTTGATGAAAAGCTCGTGGTTCCCGTATAAGGTCCGCATCATACCGGTCCAGGGCCGCTTGAGGCAGAGGAACCCGCTCTCGTTCACGTCGGCCTCGGTCCCGTCCTGCCGCAGGATCACCGGCATGACGCCTGGGAAGGGAAAGCTGGCTGAGCCCGGCTTCATGGGGGTCGCTCCGGCGAGCGGGGTGATCAGTATGCCCCCCGTCTCCGTCTGCCACCACGTATCCATTATGGGACACCTTCCGCCGCCGATGTTCTCGTAGTACCAGAGCCAGACGTCGGGGTTTATCGGCTCGCCCACGGTGCCCAGTATGCGTAGAGATGAGAGGTCTCGGGTCTTGGTCCACTTGTCTCCCAGCCGCATCAGCGACCGTATGACCGTAGGAGCGGTATAGAAGACAGTGACCTTGTGTTTCTCGCAGATCTCCCAGAAACGGTCGGGGTCGGGGTAGGTCGGAACACCTTCGAACATGACGCCCTTCGATCCGTTGGCGAGAGGGCCGTACACGATATAGCTGTGTCCGGTCACCCACCCGATGTCCGCGGTGCACCACCATACGTCATCGTCGTGAATATCGAAGATCCACTTGTGCGAGAGTGAGGTATGCAGCAGGTACCCGGCTGTCGTGTGAAGGACTCCCTTGGGTTTGCCGGTGCTCCCGGAAGTGTAGAGGATGAAGAGCGGGTCTTCGGCGTCCATCTGCTCGGGCTCACACGTGGAATCGATGTCGTCCGCTTCGAGTTCCTCGTGCCACCAGTGGTCCCTGCCGTCAGCCATCTCCACATCGATGCCCGCGCGCTTTATCACGAACACGGTGCTGACGTTGGGGCACTCCTCCAGAGCCCAGTCGGCGTTCTTCTTGAGCGGTATGACCTTTCCGCTGCGGTAACTCGCGTCCGAGCAGACGAGCGTCTGGCAATCGCTGTCCAGGATCCTGTCGCGCAGTGCGTCCGAACTGAAGCCGCCGAAGACTACGCTGTGGATGGCTCCGATGCGTGAACATGCCAGCATCGCCATTGGCAGCTCAGGTATCATCGGCAGGTATATGCAGACGCGGTCGCCTTTCTTCACGCCGTATTTCTTGAGCACGTTGGCGAACTTGCATACCTGGTCCAGTATCTGCTGGTAAGTGAAGGTCTTGCTCTCGCCAGGCTCATCGGCCTCCCAGATGAGGGCTACCGAGTCGCCCTTGCCGCTCTTGCAGTGCCTGTCGAGGCAGTTATACGAGACGTTGAGCTTCCCGCCTTCGTACCAGGTGGCTTTGCACTCCTTCTCGTCCCATTCGAAGACCTTGTCCCACTTTTTGTACCAGTCGAGCGACTCCGCCATCTCACCCCAGAAGGCATCCACATCGTTTACTGACCTGTCGTAGATCTTCTTATATTCGTCCATGCTCTTGATGTAGGCGCTCTTGCTGAGCTCCTCGGGCGGATAGATGATCTGGACTTCTTCTTCCGATGTTTTCTCGTTTCCAGGTCCTGCCATCTCCAGGCTCCTTTCCGTCTCAGCCAGCCAGGCTGGCGAGTTTGTGCGGGCGCAGCCGACTCCGAGGTCGCTTCTCAAGATTACAGGCGATTAGACACGGACTCAGACGTCTTCTCGAAGTCGCCTGACGCTAAATGGCTGCGAATACGCTCCGGTCAAACAACCAACAGGCCGGTTCTGATGCAGGGCAAACCACCCCTAACAGCCTCCGGCCAAGTCGAAGAGTATATAGCAAATGCGCCTTCAGCGCAACGTGCGGACGGTCGGATGGGGCCATATCCTGAAGGAGGCCTCCGAAGCATATGGGATAGGTGATTCGAGGTCTCAGAACTTGAACGCCTGCTTGATGCAGCCGGTGCCCCCCTTGGAGGTCGCGGTCTCGATCATCTGGACGAACTGGTCCAGTTCCCAGATGTGGGTGACCAGGCCGTCAACGTCGATCTTCCCTTCGGCTACCAGCTCCTTCGCCCACTCAAACGACCTCTTCGTCTCGCCCCGATATGTGTCGGTTGACGAACAGAGCGACCCGTTGATGGTGAGCTCCTTGAACCAGACCGGCGTCCAGTCGATACCCGGCGCGAAGGTGATCAGACCCACCATCACGACCCTGCCGCCCGACTTGGTCATCCTCAAGGCGTCGTTGACGGTCCCGCTGCTGCCCACACATTCAAATACGGTCTCCGGACCCCCGTTGAGGTACCTCGGGCCTATCATCGGCTTGAGAATCTCGGCTCCCGTAAGGCCCGCGACCTCCGCGTAGACGTCGTCGACCTCGCGCTGCATTATGATCTCGTCCACCCCGTACCGGCGAACCACCTCCGCCTGGAAGGGGTAGCGGGCTATCACAATGAGACGGCACTCCGGCGCAAGCGCCTTCAAGCTGGCGGCGGTGAGCATACCGATCGCCCCGCAGCCGTATATAAGAACGGTCTGCCCGGCTTCGGGCAGGTTGCGCATCACCGAGTGCACGCATATCGCCAGGGCCTCCAGCATGACCGCCTGCTCGTCGCTCATAGTATCAGGCACCTTGAAAAGCTGAGTCTTGTGAGCGACGAAGAACTCGCTCCAAGAGCCCCCTGAAGGCGCGCCCAGGCCGGTATAGAACCCCGGCGGGATGTCCCCCTTGCGCAGGTTTAGGCACTGTGAGTAATCGCCCCGGGCGCATGAGTCACACACCGGGTCTATCTCGCGGGCCGCGCAAGGCATCATCGGGTCCACCACCACGCGGTCCCCTGCCTCGAATCCGTCGACTCCGGAGCCGATCTCCACAATCCTTCCTACATTCTCGTGCCCGACGGTGAACGGCATGGTGGCGAACGGCTCGGAATAAGGAGAATCTTTCAAGAATATGAGGTTGATGTCGCTTCCGCAGACACCACCGTAGGTAGTCCGGACCTTTACCCAGTTATCGTTGAAGAGTTCCGGCTCGGGGACGTCGTCCATGTAGGTGGTGGACATAGGCCCCTTATAGTACGCTTCCTTCCTTATACGCCCTAGCGGAAACGTGACGGCGTATCTGGGAATACTCGCGTTGAACCGTATCGCTCTCATCGCCCACCCCCCGATTCGACAGTCTGCGATGCCGCGTGGTAAATCCTGCTGAGAACGAGATTATAGCAGTAAGGCGGCTCCACTACCCGCACCTCGAGGCTTGACCTTCGATATTGACACCCTGACATACCGGTGCTAACCTCGTGCTATAAGTTAGGTGTGCCTAAATCATTGAGCAGGATACTTGATATGAAACATAGACACAGAAGAGGCGCCGAGGAAAGCGCGCCCTTTGTTCCGGGCGAGCAGCACAAGGTTACGGGCGGCCCGCGGGGACCCGGCAATTCAAGGATAGTGAGACTCAGAGACCTGCCCCCCGGATGCACCGGGAGCATACACAAGCTCTCATGCAAGCGTCAGTTACGGCGACGGCTCATGGACATGGGTGTCGTGTCAGGCACAGCGGTCGAGATCGAGCGCGTCGCCCCCCTGGGCGATCCGATAGAGCTGAAGCTCAAAGGCTTTCACCTCTCACTCCGCAAGGACGAGGCGGGCGATATCTGGGTGGAGGTGCAGGAGGATGGGAGCTGACGGATTGATACCGCTGGGGTTCATGTGCCCTGGTGACAGCGGTGTGCTCGAGGATATCCGGGGCTTGCGGCACCACGGGCAGGGCGGCCCGGCAAGGACCCACGCCGGCCCGTCGAAGTCTTACCGCCGGGGCCACCTCTTCCATGCCGACCGCGGCCACAGGCTCGAACACAGGCTCAACCATATGGGCCTCGTCAGGGGGGAACGGGTTAAAGTGCTGAAGAACGATGCGCCGGGCCCTCTGATAGTCGCGGTCAGGGGTACCAGGCTGTGCCTCGGAAGGGGGATAGCCTCGAAGGTGATGATCAGGCCCGACCAGGGGGACGTGTGCGCCGCTGAAACCCCTCTGCAAGAAAGCTGACCGGGGTCGCCATGATGTCGGAATCAGCCCGGATCACCGTTGCGCTTGCCGGCAACCCCAACGCCGGCAAGACCACCATCTTCAACAACCTTACCGGCTCGAGGCAGCACGTAGGCAACTGGCCGGGGGTCACCGTCGAGAAAAAGGAGGGCACCGCCCGCCATGAGGAACGCTCCTTCAACGTGGTCGACCTGCCCGGCACCTACAGTTTGACCGCCTACTCCCTGGAAGAGGTCATAGTAAGGGACTTCATCGCCTCCGAAAGGCCCGATGTGGTGGTCGACGTTGTCGACGCCAGCAACATCGAAAGAAACCTCTACCTCACCACCCAGCTGATGGAACTCGGGGTTCCGGTCATCCTAGCGCTTAATATGACGGACGTTGCGGAGAGTCGCGGAGTCGGCATCAACATCGAGCTCCTCTCAGAGCTACTCGGCCTGCCGGTGGTGGGAACTGTTGGCTTCCGCAACCAGGGTACGACTGAACTCAAGGGCTCTATCCTCGCCGCCGCGGACGGCGAGGTCCGCTTCCGCAGGATAACGGTCAACTACGGCTGGGAGGTCGAGGAGGAAATCGAGAAGCTCGAGGCCGCCCTCGTGGCGGAGCCCGACCTCTCCAGCGAACTGCTCGGCAGGTACTCACCAAGGTGGCTGGCGGTCAAATTGCTGGAGGAGGACGAACGCGTCGAGAAAGACATCGCTTCTTTCTGCGGGCAGGACTGCGCCGCCTTCAGGCAACTGGACGAGAGCAGGAAGCACCTCAACACGATATATGGCGAGGATATCGAGACGGTGATCGTTGACATGCGCTACGGCTTCGTGGCGGGAGTGGTGCGCGAAGCCGTGAAGCGGCGCTTCGACGAGCCTCTGACGACCTCGGACCGCATAGACAACATACTTACCAACCGCATCCTGGGCTTCCCCATCTTCGCTTTCTTCATGTGGCTGATGTTCTTCCTCACCTTCTTCCTGGGCAAGTACCTCACCAGGGTCATCGAGGTGCTCGTATCCGGCCTGGCGGACCTCATATCCTCCAACCTCACCTCCCCCGCATGGCTCGGCTCACTGCTCTCGGACGGTGTGGTAGGCGGCGTGGGATCGGTGCTGGTCTTCCTGCCCCAGATATTTATAATCTTCCTGTGCATATCCATCCTCGAGGATACCGGTTACATGGCCAGGGCCGCCTTCATTATGGACCGGGTGATGCACTGGCTGGGCCTCCACGGGAAGTCGTTCATCCCCATGCTCATGGGCTTCGGGTGCAACGTTCCAGGGGTCATGGCGACCCGGACCCTGGAGAGCGAAAGGGACAGGATGATAACCATCCTGGTGAACCCCCTGATGTCATGCAGCGCCAGGCTTCCGGTATACGCGCTCTTCACTGCGGCGTTCTTCGCCGCCAACCAGGGGATAGTGGTGTTCTCTCTCTACTTCATGGGCATACTGCTGGCGGTGCTGCTGGCGAAGCTCTTCCGTAAGTTCCTGTTCCCCGGTGAGAGCGAGCCGTTCGTCATGGAGCTGCCGCCCTACAGGTGGCCCACCCCCAAGGGGACCCTGATACACATGTGGGACCGGGGCTCGCTGTTCCTGCGTAAGGCCGGCACCGTGATACTGGCCGGGTCGGTCGTCATCTGGCTCCTTTCCTACTTCCCCACAGGAGCCGAGTACGCTGGGAGCGAGAGCCTGGTGGGGATGCTGGGTCGCGCGCTGGAGCCCCTGGTCAAGCCGCTCGGGTTCGACTGGACGGCGGCCGTAGCCCTCCTCTTCGGTTTCGTGGCCAAAGAGATAGTGGTCAGCACTTACGGTGCGATTCTGGGGGTCGGTGATAACTCTACCGCCATATCCGAAGGGCTTCAGGGGATATTCACGCCGCTAACGGCTTATTCCTTCATGGCCTTTACCCTGCTCTATACGCCGTGCCTGGCGACCGTGGCGGTCATCCGCAGGGAGACCAACTCCTGGAAATGGGCAGCCTTCGCGGTGGCCTACTCGCTGGTGCTGGCCTGGGTCATGGCTTTCATCATCTACAGGGTCGGTCTGCTGCTGGGCTTCGGAGGGTGATCGCAGTGCTCGAGGAGATCCTGAAAGAACTCGAAGTGAACAAGGGGCCGATCACGACCAGGGAACTGGCCGGGCGGCTTGGGACCGAGGAGGGGGCCCTTATGGGCATGCTGGAGTTCCTGGAAAGAAAGGGGAAGCTCGCCATCTACCGCCCGGACCAGGGATGCCGGGAGTGCGGTGAAATGACCTGTGCCGCTTGCGTATTCCGGGCATCCTGCGCGAGCAGTGATGAAGGAGGCGCGTCCTGATGGGCAACAGCGGAACGTTCGAGAGATACCTAGAGGTTATCTACGAGGTTGCGCGGGGAGGCGATGAGGTGCGTGTCAAGGACATCGCCAACCTCCTGGGCATATCCTACCCGAGCGTCTCGGAGATGGTCGACAAGCTGGTGGACAATTCGCTCGTAACGCACGACAAGTACCAGCATATAGAGCTTACGGCCATGGGGCTACGTATAGCCAAGGGGCTCGACAGGAAGCACGTGGTCATCAGGGAGTTCTTCACCAACGTCCTCCGCGTGGATGACGATGTGGCCGACAGAGACGCCTGCGAGATTGAGCACGTGATAAGCGACGAGACCCTCGACAAGCTGGTGGGGTTCCTGGAGTCGATGCCCTGAGCGCGGTGGGCGCGCCTGATCCACCCCGTCTTAGAGGCACCGGCAGGAAAGCCCCTTCGAGGTCGAGAATGAAGTAGCGCAAGCCCGGGCGACTTCCACGAGGAGGGGATGATATTGTCTTCGAAGGTCTGTTTTGCAACGGTCGGCGGAAACGTGAAGCAGGGACCGCTGGACAAGATTCGCGCGCTGTTCGAGGCGGCTGGATTCTCTGAAGTCATAGGGGAGCGGGACCTGGTGGCCTTCAAGGTCCATTTCGGCGAGCCCGGCAACACCTCACGCGTCCAGCCTCACTACATACGCCCGATCGTGGATGAAGTGGAGAAGCTCAACGGTCGCCCGTTCCTGACCGACACGGGCTGTCTCTACTTCAGCAAGCGCTATAACGCCCGCGACCACCTGATAGTGGCCGAGGAGCACGGCTTCAACCGCGCAACCGCTGGTGCTCCTGTTCTGATAGCCGACGGGTTGCGGGGGAGCGATGTCATACACGTGCAGGTAGGACTCAAGCACTTCGACTCCATAGACGTGGCGGGCGCGATACACGATGCGGGCAGCATGATGGTCATAACCCATATCACCGGACACGTGCTGACGGGTTTCGCCGGGACCATAAAGAACCTCGGCATGGGCGCGGCGGGCAGGCGGATGAAGATGGCCGTGCACTCCCAGGTGAGACCGTCATTGAAGGAAGACAAGTGCACCCGTTGCGAGGCGTGCCTCGAGAACTGCCCGACCGGGGCTATCAGTCTCGAGGATAACCTCATAGTCTTCGACAACGACGTTTGTTACGGGTGCGGTGAATGTGTTGCCATCTGCCCGGAGCACGCGATCAAGGTGATGTGGCACGGTGATCCCAGGGAAGCCCAGGAGAAGCTGGCCGAGATAACCAAAGGCGTCCTGGCCAACAAGCAGGGGCGCGCAGGCTTCTGGAGCTTCCTCACCAACATCACCCCCACCTGCGACTGCTGGAACTTCAGCGCGGCGCCGGCTGTCGCTGATATAGGGTTCCTGGCATCGCTGGACCCGGTGGCCCTGGATCAGGCCTCGGGCGACCTGGTCATCCGCTCGCTCGAGAAGCAGGCGCTCGCGGAAGGGGCCGGCGGCTCATCCGACACTTTTCTCGGGGCTCAGGGGGAAAGCTGGAACCGCCAGCTGGCTTACGCTGAAGAGATCGGCCTGGGCAGCAGGGAATACGAACTGATCACCTTGGAGGATTAAGGTCCGGTTGCCGGTGGGAGGGCGCTAGGACCCCAGGGCACTGTTGATGGCGCCCATGAACTCCCCGTCGTCGAACGGCTTTCTGAAGAACCCGACGGCGCCGAGCTGCCTGGCGTGCTCCCTCATCTCCTCATCGTCGAAAGCGGTGAGAAAGATCACCGGTACGGCCCTGGTGGATAGAGAGTGCTTGATCTTGTCGATCGCCGCGAAGCCTCCCCCGGCGGGCATCCGCACATCCAGGATGACCAGGTCTGGCTTGTTCTCCTGGGCGACCTGGAAGGCCTGCTCACCATCGTAGGCTTCGACGACCAGATGGCCCTGCGCGCGGAGCCTGATGCTGAGCGCCGTGACGAGGTCCTTGTCGTCATCGGCGACCAGAATGACTTTCTGCTCCTCGGTCAATTCCAGCTCCTTCCTCGCCCGTGGTGCCTCTAGAGGCCCTGCGCGCCGGCCGCATCCTGGCGCTCCCCTGAGTGCACCGGAAGGGTGAAGTGGAAGGCGCTGCCCGCGCCCTCCATGCTCTCCGCCCACAATGTGCCGCCGTGCGTCCGGATTATCTCCCTGCTTATCGACAGACCCAGTCCCGCCCCCTCTTCGACGTAGACCTGATCGTTCTCCACCCGGTAGAAAAGCTCGAATATCTTCCCCAGGTCCTCGCGCGGTATCCCGATGCCGGTGTCCTCTACGGACACCATCACCTTGCCGTCGTCCCGGGGCATGAAACCGGCTCTTATCTGGATCATTCCCTGCTCGGTGAACTTGATGCTGTTGCCGGCTATGTTCGCGATGACCTGGGCGATGCGAGCCCTGTCTACATAGACCGGCGGCAGGGCTTCCGCGACCTGTGTCTGTATCTCGAGACCGCGGTCGGCGGCCTGGGCCTTGAGACTCTCGAGCACCAGCCCCAACACATCCTCGATCTTGACAACTTCCATCCTCAGCTTGAACTCGCCGGATAGTATCTTGTTGGCATCGATCAGGTTCTCCACCAGGTTGTGCAACCTGAAGCTGCTCCTCTGGATGATATCAATATAAGCTTTCTGCTCGTCGGTGAGTTCACCGGCGAGGCCGTCATTGAGTATACTCACGTATTGGTCGATCGCGGCCAGGGGGGTTCTGAGGTCGTGGCTCACGTTAGCCACGAAGGTCTTGTGTATCTTCTGAACCTCCTCATCCGGAGTGATATCGGTGCCGGCAACCACCCTCTCTATCTCGCCTTTCCCGTTCCTCGCCAGCACGGAGACGAACCTGTAGGTCTTGCCGTTCTTGAGCGCGGCCCTCCACCTTGCCATGCCCTCACTCTTGGCGCAGGCCTCGCACGGTTCGGTCCGCTCGTAGAAGACATGGTGGCAGGTCCCCCCCCTCTGACCCTCCCCGAAGATCTCCTCGGCGGCCCTGTTCATCCAGAGTATCTGGTAATCGGGTTTGACCACGTAAGCGGGATCAGAAAGGTTGGCCAGCATCCCCTTGACCTGGTTGTTCGACTCATCCACCACCCGGCCGAACCAGTCTATCCTGAGCTGCCTGCGCCCCGAGTTGAGCGCGGCGAGAAGTCTCGGCACCGGCATCTCGGACAGAGGTTTTGCTATGTAGTCGGCCGCTCCACCCGCCAGGCTGTTTATAGTGCTCCGCGGATCGTCCCTTCGCACGACCGACATCACCGGCTGAGTGGTGAAGCCCGCACCTCTCAGCATCTCCAGGGGGAAACCCTCACCCGGCTGGTCGTTGTCGCAGTCCCACAGTACGAGATCCGGGTTGAAGGTAAGCGCTCTTCTTGTCCCATCGGCATCACCGGGCTCACGCAAGATGGGCCACCCCACCTGTTGGAGCGAGCTCTCCAAGCTCGACAGGAAGTCGCTGTCGCTGCCAAGATAGACGATGCGATACGCCTTCAAGAATATCCCTCCACACCCATTGTAGAACTAGAAAGACCCGCTCGCACGCAGGCGCGATGTCCGGAATCGACCAGGCCTTCAGTTCATACCGGTTCCAAGACTCTTATCGGAACCCGGCCTACATAACTGAACGCGGGACCACGGATCAGCCGGCTCAGATATCGGGGTGTCTGCCCGACCAGGGAAAAGCATTCTCGAACGCCGCCGACGCCCTGAGCACCGTAGTCTCATCGTACCGGCGGCCCACTATCTGCAGACCCACGGGCAGTCCCGAGGCCGTGAAGCCGCAGGGGACGGAAGCGGCGGGCTGGCCCGTGAAGTTGAAAGGGTGGGTAAAAGCGATCCAGTTGGCGGGGGTCATGGGGATCCCGTTTATCTCGTCGGGGCAGGTCATGGGACCCTCTTTGAGATCGAAAGCCGCGCATGCGGTCGTAGGGGTGAGAAGCAGGTCGTATCTGGAGAAGAAACGCCAGAGCCTGTCCCAGATGTCCTCGCGATGGAAGGCGATCCGCGCGATGTCCGCCGCGTCCAGCGACGGCTCGAGCATTATGAACGGCGCGAAGGCCGGGTACATCTTCTCGAGGTCTTCGTCCAGGTTCTCGGAGTGCACCGCGGCCTGCTCGGCTATGACCAGCATAGTCAGGTCACCGGACATGTCCATTATCCCGGGGTCTTCCTCGGCCACCTCGCATCCCAGCTCGCTCATGGCGAAGGCCGCTTTTCGTGTTATCTCCGCCACCTCGGGATCAACCGCCGGAGCGGAGAGGTCGCAAGTGTAAGCGACACGCAGCCCTTCTATCCCATCATCGAGCCCCTCCAGGTAATCCACGCCTGACGCCGGCAGGGTCCTCCGGTCCCTCTCATCGGGCCCCGCCATCACGTTCAGCATCAGCGCCGCGTCCGCCACGGTCCTGGTGATAGGCCCCTCGTGGTTCATGGTGTCCCAGCCGTGCAGCGAATACGGATAGGAAGGCACCCTCCCGAACTGCGGCTTCAGACCGAACGCTCCGCAGAGGCTGGCCGGTATCCGGATCGACCCGCCGCCGTCGTTTCCCGCCGCCAGGGGACCGAAGCCGGCGACAACGCTGGCGGCTGCTCCGCCACTCGACCCGCCGGTGGTCTTGGAGATGTCCCACGGGTTCCGGGACGGCCCGAACACGAGGTTGTCGGTCACCGCCACCAGGCCGAACTCGGGGGTGTTCGTCTTTCCCACGATGACGGCGCCGGAACCTTTGAGCCTCTCCACCAGGACGGCGTCTTCACCGGCCACGAAATCCTCGAAGAGCCTGGAGCCGTAAGTGTTGCGGACGCCCTTCACGTGGATGAGGTCCTTGATCGTAACGGGCACACCTTCGAGGGCGCGGGCGGTGCCGTTCCGGTAGGCCTCTTCAGAAGCCCTGGCCTGTTCCTGGGCGAGATCCGCGGTGAGGGTCACGACAGCGTTGATGGCGGGGTTGACCCGTTCGACACGCTCGAGCACGGCGCCCAGGACCTCAACGGGTGAGAGCCTGGAGGCCCGGTAGGATTCCAACAGCTCGTGCGCGCTCATCCAGATGATGTCGTCCACCGGTGTCCTCCTCCTCCCAGGGCCGCCGCGGTCAGGCACAGCGCCGGATTCCGGGGGGCGCGGGCGGTTGTCGGCGAGGGCTGGTCTCTACGGTTCGGTCCCGAGCAGGGGCCTTACTTCCTTCACGTCGAAGGTCACAAACGCCTTCATCTCTAACGCCACATTGCCGTCCACGGCTTCGGCCATCATGGCACGGCCCTTCTCGATGACGGGGCCCTCCTCCACGATGCCGGTGACCTCCAGGTAGATCCTGCAGCCGTTCACATTCTCGATATCCCCTCCCGTGGAGGTGATAAAAACAGCGCTGGGATTCTCTTTGAGGTTGCGGAGCGTCCTGTTATCACCGACGAACATGGTCATGGTGCCGCGGTCGGAGAGCTGAAGAGAACCGATACAGGCCGCGTTGCACCTGCCCCGGCCGTCGGCGGTGGCCAGAAAACCCATGGTTGGCTTCCGCAGGTTGACGATATCCCATACCTCGTCGCTTACTTCCAAGTATATGCCTCCCGCCTCAGATCGAATGTGTGGCGGCACGGGACCGCGCTGCGGGCCCGTTCAGGTCTTGGGGCTCGAGGTCTTCTCCCACGGAAAACCGACCTTCCTGGTGACGCGTGTCCTCTCCTCGAGGATCTCCGGCTCCTGGTAGAGCGAGAGCGTCAATATCTTTCTGGCCTGCTGGGGGTTCTGCGCCACGAACTTGAGCTCGTCCTCTGTGAGCGGCTTTCCGGTGGTGACGTTGGCTAGCCTCACCAGGTCCAGTATCTCTCTGGCTTCCTCGTCGGAACGGAACTCTATCTCGAGCCTGTCGTAAACGTTCCGGAAACCCTTGATGCCGCCGTACGCCCCCGTGGTTATCATGCGGCCCGTCTCGATGAACTCCGGCTCGCCCCTGCCCAACTCTTCGCAGTCGTACAGCTCGTAGTTGCGCCTGTCTTTCAGCGCACCGTCGGCGTGTATGCCCGATTCGTGAGCGAACGCGTTCTGGCCGACCCCGACCTGGTTAATGGGTATGGGCACGCGGAAGGCGTAGGAGGAGTACTTGGCGAGCCTCCAGCTGCATTTCATGTCGATGCTGGGATCGAGCCTGTAGCGCCCGGCCATACCGCTCGACTTCTTGATCGCCAGCAGGCAGGAGATCATGTCCGCGTTGCCGGCACGCTCGCCGATGCCGTTGATGGTGGTATTGATATAGGCGTCCACGCCGCCGTCGATGGCGCCCGCGGCTCCAGCCACGGTGCAGGCCACAGCGAGGCCGAGGTCGTTGTGGCAGTGCAGCTCCAGATCTATGCCTACCTCTTCGGCCAGCGTCTTCATCCTGTCGTAGATGGTGAACGGGTCGTCATAGCCCAGGGTGTCGCAGTAACGGATCCTTGTGGCCCCCGCTTCCTTGGCCGTGGCCGCGAACTTGATCAGGTCGTCCATGGGTGTGCGCGAGCCGTCCTCGGCGTTGACGCCCACGGTCTCGAAACCGTGCTCGAGGGCCATCTCCAGAGCCTCGCGCATGCTGTTGTTGACGTCGTCGAACGTGCGCTGACCCTGCCACTTGCCGTTTATCATCTGGGGGGAGGTGGAGATGGATATATTGATGTGCTTGAGCTCAGGCACCATCTCGCGCGCCAGGTGGATGTCGGCCTTGATGGCCCTGAGCCAGCCGGAGATGCGCAGCCGCTTTATGGCTCCCGTCTCCACCAGTTCCAGGTTGCCCCGCAGGTAGTTGGTCTCGTGGTTTGTGGTGGGGAAACCGGCTTCGCTCTGGAAGACGCCCATCTGGTCCAGGTACATATTGATGATGGTCTTCTCTATCTTAGCCAGGCCCAGCTGGGAAGTCTGTACCCCGTCCCTGTTGGTCACGTCTATCACGTATATGGTGCGGTTCTGGCCCATTAAACTCTCCTTTTTGCGGGCGGTGGCCCGCCTGGACCGGTGTGGATTGTCCCTGATCAGCTCAAGCTGGTCATCTCTTCTGCGCAGGCAAACATTATAGCAAAGAGTTCGGGGATCTCATCAACTTCCAGGCAAGAGAAAGCGACCCGGATGTCAGTACCGCCGTCGGCTATGACCCCGACCCCGTGACGTTCGAGCAGGCGCACCCGGAATTCCTCCGCGTCGAGGCTCTTGAGCCGGACGCACATGAAGTACCCGGCGTTGAACGGGTACGGCTCCCAGAATCGGTCATATTCCTCGTTCGCAAGGGCCTTCTTCACCGCGAGGGCCCTTTTCTTCATGAGCTCGAACCTGTCGTTCTTCTGGGCGTGGAAATCGGGGTCATCCAGCGCGCGGAGGACCAGCGTCTGCCCGAGTTGAGAGCAGTTGGATATGCCTCCCCTCACAGCGCCGCCCACCTTCTTCTCGAGCGCCTGGTGGACTTCAGCCTCGCGACCGGCGGCTGCGACCCCGAAAGTTATGAAGCCGACCCTGAGACCCCACGCGTACTCCTCCTTGGTGGCCCCGTCCAGCTTGATGGGGAAGAGGTGTTCATTCATGCCCGCGATAAGCCCGAAGAGCGATTCGGGGCAGGCGTCGTCATCGTAGAACAGGCCGAAGTAGGCGTCGTCGAGGACCACCACCAGATCACGGCCCGGTCCCGCGAGTGAGTCCAGCACCTCCGCCATAGCCCTGGCCTCAGCACGTCTTATCGAGTACCCGGTCGGGTTGTTGGGAAAGTTCAAGACCAGAAACGCCTTGCCCCTTTCGTCGAGTACCCCGGAAAGGGCTTCGCACGCCCCGTCGATGTTGAATCCGGCATCGGCGGAGAAGAACGGGAAGGTGCGGACCTCCGCCTCGCGTCGCGTGCCGAACACCATGCGGTAGTTGCCCCAGTACTTGTCCGGAAGCAACACCACGTCTCCGGGATCCAGGAACAACTCCCCGCATAGCGAGAGGCCGTGCGTGATGCCGCCGGTCACTACTGGCAGGCTGGTCGGTTTCCCCTCGAGCGAGGGGTTCTTGGCCATCATATCTGCCTGCCACTTCCGGCGCAGACCGGGGTTGCCGGTCGACGGCGCGTAATCCAACGCCTCGTCCGGGCTGATGCCCGCCAGCCCGCTCGTGACGGCCGGAAGGTTCATGGCCTCGCCGCCCGCGCGGGCAATGCCTATCGTCGCATCGAAACGGTACGCCTTCTCCCTGGCCTCCGCGGTCTGGGTCAGTATCCCCTTCGGGAAGAACAGCTCTCTCCCCAGCGCAGAGAGCGTTGTAAGCAGGGCCGGGTTCGCCGACCCTATGGTGGCGTTCAGTTCTTCAGCAAGTGGATTCACCTGTTACACCCGTCTCTCTCACTCAACAAAGCCGCGCAAGAATTGAAAACCATTATCGCGGAATTGTCGAGCCTTTTTTCACATTCTGGGGTTTGATCCCGGAATGTGAAAAATTCAACCTGGGGGGTCTGACCCCAAAGGTCAAAGGTTGAATTTGGCGGGTCTGCCCGGTCAGGCTCCGCAGGCGGCCTTGATCTGAGCGATTATCTGCCGCGGCTTGAACCCGAGCAGGCGGTTGGCCCCCGAGGGGCAGGCGGCGGCGCAGGCCCCGCAGCCCTTGCAGAGCGACCTGTTGATGGAAGCGACCTTCCTGGCCTCGTCGAAGAACACGGCCTCGTACGAGCACAGGTCAACACAGGCCTTGCACCCAGAGCAGACATCAGGATCGATGTATGCCACCACGCCCTCTGTCACCACGTTCTCCTTGGAGAGGACCGACTCCGCGCGGGCCGCGGCGGCGCAAGCCTGGGTGAGGCTCTCGGAGATCGTCTTGGGGTAATGCGCAAGCCCTGCGAGAAATACTCCGTCCGTGGCAAAATCGACCGGGCGCAGCTTGACATGGGCCTCCAGGAAGAACCCGTCAGAGTTGAGCGTTACCTTCAGCTTGGGCCCCAGTTCGGCGGCCTCGGGGTTGGAGACGACGCCCGTGGAGAGGACCACCAGATCAGGGGCCAGGACGACCTCCTCGCCCTGGATGTTCCAGTCCCGCACCGTCACCCGCCGGCCACCCGCGGTGCACCGCACCAGCGGAGGCGTCTCTTTCTCGTAACGGATGAAGTTGACCCCCCGGTCCCGGGCTTTGAGGTAGAAATCTTCCTTGAAGCCGTAGGTTCTCAGGTCCCGATAACAGATATTGAGGTCGACTGACGGGTTCAGCTCCTTCAGCATCAGCGCGTTCTTCACGGCAACCCCGCAGCATATCTTGCTGCAATAAGGGTGCTCATCGTTGCGGGAACCCACGCACTGTATCATGGTCACCGATCTCAGGCCGCGAAGTGACTCCGGCTCCTCCGCGAGCCGCCTTTCCAGCTCTACCTGTATGATGACGCGCTCGCTCTCTCCCCACCCGAACTCGCCGGGGGCCGGCTCATACTCCGACCCGCCGGTGGCGACAACCACGACCCCGTGGTCGAGCTCCCGCGGCCCCCCCGGGGTTCGCACCCTGGTATGGTACTTGCCGATGTAGCCGTCGACCTCTTCCACGCGCGAGGAGAGCATGGTCTCTATCATCTCGTGACCCGTGACCCGTTCGGTGAGGTCCCGCAGGTAAGCCTGGACGTCCGCTCCCTCTATGGTGCGGTGGATGTGCCTCATGTTGCCGCCCAGCTCCGCTTCCTTCTCCACCAGGTAGGTCTTGAAGCCCGCGTCGGAGAGCTGGAGGGCCGCTACCATGCCCGCCCCGCCGCCGCCTATCACCATGGCGTTGTGGATGACCTGGGAGACACCTTCCTCCAGAGGCTCGAGAAGTGATGCCTTCTCCACGCCCATCTTGACCAGCAGCTTGGCCTTATGCGTGGCGTCGTCGGGGATGTCCATGTGCACCCACGAACAGTGCTCCCGGATGTTAGCCATCTCAAAGAGATACTTGTTGAGCCCCGCCGAGCGCACGGTCTCCCTGAACAGCGGCTGGTGGGTGCGGGGGGTGCAGGATGCCACCATGACCCTGTTGAGGCTGTTCTCCCTGATGACCTCCCGTATCCACTCCTGCGCGTCCTGGCTGCACGCGTACAGCCGCTCGTCCGCGAAGACCACGTTGGGGAGCGATCTCGCGTAATCCACCACGGAAGGAACGTCCACTACTCCGCCAATGTTGGTCCCGCAGCGGCATATTATCGCGCCTACCCGGGGCTCCTCCCCCGACACGTCCCGCTCGGGAGGGTACTCCACGTGCTCGGTCAGCTCGCAGCGGCAGACCCCCAGCCTCGAGCTGGCGAGTCCCGCAGCCGCGCTGGCCTGGATGACCGAGTCCGGGATGTCCTTGGGGCCCTCCACCGCGCCGCAGGCGTAGACGCCCTCCCGCGTGGACTTTACCGAGAGGAAGTCGTCAGTCTCCACGAAGCCGTGCTCGTTCAGACTTACCCCCAGCGCTCCGGCGGGGCCTGCCGCATCGGGCGTAATGCCCACGCAGAGCACCGCCAGGTCGAACTCCTCCTCGACAGTCCGCCCGCGCGGGTCGGTATAGCCGATGAGTATCTTCCTGGATGGCTGGAGCTCCTTGGCGTACGAAGCCAGGCAGCGTACGTAGCGCACGCCCTGCTCGTCCTTGGCCTTCTGGTAGTACTCCTCGAAGCCCTTTCCGTAAGTCCTCATGTCGATGAAGAAGATGGTGGGCTCTATCTCGCGCGCATGCTCCTTCGCGATTATCGACTGCTTGGTGGCGTACATGCAGCACACCGACGAGCAGTACGTGTTTCCGAGTGTCGAGTCGCGGGAGCCGACGCACTGTATAAAGGCGAGTTTTTTCACCGGCTCACCGTCGGAGCGCCTGACCACGTGGCCTCCGGTGGGGCCGTTCGCCGCGAGTATGCGCTCGAACTCGAGGCTGGTCACGACGTTATCGTAGGCACCGTACCCGTACTCGGCGCGGGCCGTGGCGTCGAACGGCTTGTAGCCGGAGGCGAGGATGATCGAGCCGACCTGGAGGGTCTCCGTGCGCTCGGAGTCCTCGTAGTTGACCGCGCCCGCCGGGCACTCCTCGCGGCAGTTACCGCATTTTCCCTTGAGCAGGTACAGGCACTTTGTGGGGTCGATGAACGCCGCCCCGGGGACCGCCTGCGGGAAAGGCACCCGTATGAGAGGAGCCCTGGAAAGGCCGGCATCGTACGGGTCCTTCACCTTGACCCGGCAGTGCTCTGAGCAGATACCACATCCGGTGCACTTCTCCAGGTCGACGTAACGGGGCCGGACACGGAGTGTCACTTCGAAGCGGCCCGGTTCCCCTGCGACGCCTACCACGTCAGAAAGAGTATAGATGTCGATGTTCCGATTCGAACCGACCTCTACCAGCTTCGGCGAGAGAATGCACATCGAGCAGTCATTGGTGGGAAAGGTCTTATCGAGCTGTCCCATAACCCCGCCGATGGAGGGCCCGGAGTCCACCAGGTACACCTTGTAACCCATCTCCACCAGGTCGAGAGATGCCTGGACGCCGCCTATGCCTCCCCCGATGACCATCACCGCACCGACGGGGCCGCGTTTCAACACCCCGGAGCCCGGCTTTTCAGGGGCCAACCCCGCCGCGCCCGCTCTCACCCGCGCACGCTTCTCCGCGGTCTTCCCGGCCGCCTTCTTCACCACTGAGGCCTTGGAGGCCGTCTTCTTCGCGGCCTTCTTTGCGGGTTTTTTCGCTGGCTTGCCGGCGGTGGCTTTCTTCGCCGGAGTGGCTTTCTTCGCCGCCTTCTTTCCCGAAGCCTTTTTCGAGGCGGGGGCTCTCTTTTCTTTTTTCGCTGCCTGTTCTTCTTCGCTCATGCTCTTATCAGGTTTGCCCGCCTCATCAGCGGAAGCGGGTCTATGATGTGGCTCTTCAGCCATTCGTCCACCCCGGGAAGGCCCATGGCCAGCGCGAGGAGCTCCGTGAAGTACAGCACCGGCAAACGGTGCGGAAGCTCGAAGGCGAACGTCGAGGGCTTCTGCCTCATCTCGAGGTTCGCGACGCACATCGGGCACGCGGCGACGATGCACTCGGCTCCGGCCTCCTCGGCCCGGGTGAATATCTTGTTCACCAGTTTCTCGGTGACATCCGGGCGCGAGAGCGACAGGCTTCCGCCGCAGCAGTCGGTCTTGAACGACCAGGGTCTGACCTGTACCCCCAGCGCCTCCAAGAAGCGGTCGAGATCGGTGGGGTTCTCTACTGAATCACAGAAGCAGACCTCCGGCGGCCTCACCAGCAGGCACCCGTAATACGGCACCGCCTTCAAGCCCTCCAGGCTGAGTGCCACCCTTTCCCTGATGGAAGGAAGGCCGATGTCGTTGACCAGCACATCCAGGAGGTGCCTGACCCTTCCCTCGAAGCGGGGGTTCTCCCCAACTGCTCGCTCCACCCGGCGCGCAAGTTTCTCATCCTCGAGCATCCGGCTCTGGGCGATGCGCATCCGCGAGTAACAGGCGGCACACACGACCAGGACGTCCCTGCCTATCCGCCTCGCCGCGGCCAGGTCACGGCCCGGCAGTGCGACCGAGAGCAGGTCGTTCGTCATATGCGCGGAAGAAGCGCCGCAGCAGTTCCAGTCCGGCAGTTCGGCAAGCTCGATACCGAGCGCCGCGCAGACGACCTCGGTGGAGTCACCGTATTCGCTGGCCGAGCCGGATTGGGAGCAGCCCGGATAGTATGTGAAAGACAGATCCGTCAAGCGGACCGCCCCCTCGAGGTCTCCTCGAATATCTTCCTGACGGCCCGGCGGTTCCTGACGAAACGGGGCACGAGTTTTATCTTGCCCTTGAGGAACATCACAAGCCCGAGCCCGAGGTCGTCGAAAGGCCTGCCCGACAGGGCTTTGTACTGCCCTATCAGGACGGTCTCGTTGGTCCTGCCCAGGAGCTTTATCCCGTTAAGGAAGGAGCGGTGAAAGACTCCTATGCGGCGTTCGGAAGCGCTGCCCGCTTCCAGGGACATCACCCGCAGGCCGTCCATGACCCCAGCGATGTCGATGTCGTTGGGACAGCGGGTGGAACAGGTCTCGCAGGATGCGCAGAGCCAGACGGTGGAACACCCCAGCAGCCTTTCGGATTGCCCGTACTGGACGAGCTTCATCACCTCGTGGGGCAGGACGTCCATGGCGAAAGCGACCGGGCACCCCGCGGAGCACTTCTTGCACTGGTAGCAGTGCCGGACCTTCTGGCCGGTCCTCTCCTCGAGGGCTGTCTCCAGTTGTCTGCTCACATTACTGATCATCGATCCCCGATCCTGCGGGGCACCGCTACAAGATCTCACCGCCGGCGGGAACGCCCGCCGTGCCCTCGGATGAGACTGAACGTCGAACAGAATATCACAGTCGCAGTGGATTGATTATTGACGCCGCTCAAGGTGGATCGTGCCGGCAGAACCGTCGCGGGCGCGACCTGTGATGCGAGATTGCATATCATTGAGATATGAACTATGACCGAGAACTGTCGAAGCGAGTGCCGGCGGTCCTGGACGAGTTCGCCCGGAGGGTGAACCAGGCGGGAGGCGAGCTCTATGTAGTGGGGGGATGGGTGCGGGACCTGCTGATGGGCACCGAACCCGGTGAGTTCGACCTCGCCACGAACCTGTCCCCGGATGAGATACGCAGGGCCCTGGAGGGGCTTGGCGCGATCCACGATATCGGAGAGAAGTTCGGGACGCTCGTCCTTTCCGGCGACGAGGGCGAGCTGGAGATCACCACCTTCCGCTCGGACGAGTACAGACCCGGCTCCCGGCATCCTCAAGTCAGCCCGGTATCTACCATTGAGGAGGACCTTGCCCGCCGTGATTTCACCGTTAACGCCGTAGCACTTTCGCTGGCCCCCGAAAGGGGCTGCCTGGTCGACCCGTTCGGAGGCTTGGAGGACGTGCGGCGAAAGGTCATCAGGACCCCCGGCCGGCCGGAGGTACGCATGGCCGAGGACCCCTTGAGGATGATGAGGGCCGTGCGGTTCTCGGCCCAACTGGGCTTCGGCATCGAGCCGGGACTGTTGGAGGTGCTCCGCCGCGACGCGGAGCGGCTCGACGAGATATCGTGGGAGCGGCGAAAGGCTGAGCTCGAACTCATCCTGGTCTCACCCCGCCCCGACGTCGGGGTGAGGACGCTGGTCGATGCGGGCCTGATGGACCACGTGGCGCCCGAGGTGAGCGCCATGGAAGGCGTAGAGCAACCTCCCGCTTATCACAGGGCCGACGTGCTGGAGCACACCCTGCTCACCATGACGTATCTGCCGGCGGAGCCCCTGCTGAGGCGCGCCGCCCTGTTCCATGACCTGGGCAAGCCGCCGACAAAGGTCACGGTCCCCAAGACGATGTTCCCGGAGCACGATAAGATCAGCGAAACCCTGACGCGCAGGGCGATGCGCAGGTTGCGCTACGGCAGGAGAGACGTCGATACGACCGCTTTCCTGGTCCGCAGGCACATGCGCCCCATCCGCTACGAACCCGATTTCAGCGACGCCGCGGTGAGAAGGCTCGTCCGCGACTGCACCATGACCAGGAGCGGCCGGGTGGTGGTGCCGGTCTCGGAGGTGCTGGAGCTGGCCCGTGCGGACGTGAAGGCAGGAAGCCTCGATACCGTGGAGCCGTTCCTCACATTCATAGACGACCTGGAGAGAAGGATCAACGCGCTCGAGGCGGCATCCGAGGTCGCGAAAGCGCGCTCGCCGCTCGACGGTCGCGAACTGATGAGGCTCTTCGACCGCGGCCCGGGCCCATGGCTTAAAGAGGTGAAGAGCCATCTTGCCGACCTGGTGCTTGAAGGCACGCTCGCTCCGGAGGATAAAGAAGAGGCGGCCCGGCGGGCGCGCGAGTTTCTGGAGCGCTCGGAGGGCTTTAGTAGATGACGGAGTCGTCCTCACAGGGTTTGATGTCGAGCACGGGCGTTCCGTCGATGGCATCGAGGTCTCGCACCCTTACCAGGGGGCCTTCCACCCCGAGCAGCTCCACCACCGCGAGTCCTATGGGATTAGGCCTGTACGGGGAGCGGGTTCCGAACACCCCTCGTTCGGGCCTGTTGAGGTCACCGCGCGGATGGATGACCAGGCGGTAGCCTCGAGCCCTGTCGAATACGAATATCACGTAAAGGCGGCGGTACTGCTCCAGGCGGTACAGCCCATCCACGTACTCATCGAGGATCCTTATGCCGGACACTGTGCCCTTGAATATGTCCGGGTCGTGCTGTATCTCCTTGAAATCGCTCTCCACGTACCCGATCGGCGCGAAATCAATCTCGTTCATCTGGACCCACCCCGTATGATCCGCCGGCCTCTGCCCAGACTATAGCGCAACAAAGAGGAATATCGCCTGTGAACTTTCACCTTTTGGGGTCTGGATTAATAAGAAGACGGATGCTCCATTAAACTTGGGTTTGCAAAGACTCGAGTGAAAGGAGCGTCCGTCATGAGGGAAGTC
>JAGUWJ010000133.1 GCA_020062425.1 Actinomycetota bacterium | reverse complement strand
TCCCGTCGATGGATGAGATGAAGACCAAGCTGACGTTCTTCATCAAGAAGGGCTGAAGGAAGCGGGCTCCAGCTTACGGCCCTTTCAGCTCTTTTCAAACGCCCGGGCAACACTTCCGGTGTACAATCTATGTATGTACGTGGATGAAGAGGAAGTCGCCGCCGCCGAGGACCTTTACGGCTCGCCGGTGGTGACCAGCATGGAGTACGAGATAAAACCGTGGGAGTACGATGTCGTTGACGGCAGCATGTACAAAGGTCGCGCCCACGACATAACCATGTTCATCCGCGGGGACGAGGACCCGGGCCGCGTCGTGGTGGTCAAGAAGCCGTTCTTCCCTCCGGGCGCTTTCAGGATCCCCAGCGGGGCCGCGAATCCCGGCGAAGGCCTGCTGAACGGGGCTCTCCGCGAGGCCAAGGAGGAGACGGGGCTGGAGATAGAGCTCCTGCGCTACCTGGTGAGGATAAACGCGCGGTTCACCTCGGGCGTTCGGAAACCCATAGACTGGACCACCCATATCTTCGAGTCGAGGCAGGTGGGCGGGATCCTCGAGCCCATAGACACCGAGGAGATAGCCGAAGCGCGGTGGGCCACCATCGAGGAGTTGCAGGGCACCTATCGCGAAGCGCTGATAGAAGCGGGCTGGGACCTGTTCCGATACAGGGTCGCCCTCACCGATCTCGCCGTGCGGACCCTGGAGGACAGGAGTTGAGGTACGAGGAGCCGGTGTTCAGGCCTCCCTGCGAGGCGGGGAGCCTCATCATACAGGCGACCATAGGCTGCCCCCATAACCAGTGTGCCTTCTGCGGCATGTACAAGATGAAGAAGTACCGCGTGCGCGGCATCGAGGAGATAAAGGAAGACATCGAGGCGGCCGCGAGGGTGTGGCCCGACCCCCCCTCGGTGTTCCTGGCTGACGGGAACACCATAGCCATGCGAACGGACGACCTGGTGCGGGTGCTCGACCACGTGAGAGAGGTGTTCCCCAGGGTCGGACGGGTGAGCTGCTACGGTGGGGCGCGCTTCATCAGGGGGAGAAAGGTCGAAGACCTGAAGAGGCTCGCCGAGCACGGCCTCGACATCGTTTACATGGGCCTCGAGAGCGGGGATGACGAGATACTGCTGGCGGTACGCAAGGGTGCATGCGCCGACGATTACGTACGGGCGTCGGAGAAGATGCGCGAGGCCGGGATAGAGCTTTCGACCTACGTGCTGGCAGGGCTTGGCGGCAGGGATCGCATGCGACAGCACGCGGTCAACTCGGCGAGGACGCTCAACCGCATGAAACCGGACTACATCAGGATTCGCACACTTGTGCTCATGCCGGGGTTCCCGATGTTCGAACAGTTGAAGAGCGGCGAGTTCCAGGAATGCACCGGCCGGGAGATAGCCCTCGAGACGCGGCTGCTGCTGGAGAACCTGGAGGTGGAGGGAGCCAGGTTCCTGAGCGACCATATATCGAACTACCTGCCGCTCTACGGTCGCCTGCCCGAGGACAAGCCCGCCATGATGGCGGCTATTGACCAGGCGCTGGCCCGCCCGGAGAACCCCCTGCTCGGCCCCCGCACCATCACCAGCCTTTGACTTACCCCTGGGGACAGACACCGTAAGGTAAATCGGCGGCGCGGCAACCTGTTCGGCGGTTTATCGATTTACCTTACGGTGTCTGTCCCCAGGGGTAAATTACTTCTTCTTATAGTCGGGGCAGGAAGTGGCGTTGGGCCGACTGGGGTTGTGGCACGCCGAGGGGTAGTCATAGAGACAGGTGTCGCAGAGGAGCTTCGGGGCCCCCAGCTTCTTTCTGAAATTCCACCAGGCCGTTCGTATATTGCTCATACAAACATGTTATCGGCAGGTACGGCCCCGGTCATTGACACCCGACACCCTTATTGCGAGGTCCGGCATACCGGTTGTCGGAAGGGTGTTGTATATTGGGTACTCCAGGAGACAGGGATAGATGGAAGTGTTCGACAAGAGCAGCATAGACGCGGTGTTCTTCGACGTAGGGAACACCCTCCTGAAGCCGTACCCGTCGCTGGAGGCGGTCTGCCGCGAGGTCATGTCCAGGTTCGGATACGACCCTTCCGACGACGAGATGCGCCGCGGGTTGACGGCCGCCGACAGGTTCTACGAATACCGATACTGGTCCGACGACAGCTTCTGGGCGAACGAGACCGACGCCTCCGAGATGTGGTCCGAGCTCTACGAGACCGCCCTCGAGGAGATGGGCGTCGACGGCGACCGCAAGCTCATCGGCAGGGCTATCTACGACCACTTCGGCGACGGGGCGCGCTGGCGCACCTACGACGACGTGGTGCCGGTCTTCCAGGCGCTCAAGGCCAGGGGGTACCGCCTCGCGCTGGTGTCGAACTGGGATTCGAGGCTCGCCAAGCTCTGCTTCGACATGGGGCTGTCGCGCTACCTGGACTCGGTGCTCTCCTCGGCCAGCATCGGCATCATCAAACCGGACCCCAAGATATACCAGGTGGCCTGCGAGCGTCTCAGTGTGAGCCCGGAGCGGGCCGTCCACGTAGGGGACCACTACTACGCCGACGTGCTGGGCGCGCGCAGCGTCGGCATACACCCGGTGATGATAGACAGGTTCGGCTTCGGCCACACCGCTGACGTGCCGGTCATCGAGAGCCTGTACGAGCTGCTTCCCCTGCTGGGCCTGGAGCGGCAGGCCACCTAAGCCTGCCAGATGCGAGAGACCGGCAGCCCCAGCTCGCGCGTGTCTCCGCAGCCGGTTACTTCATCCGGTACGAAAGTGCTGGAGTTCTCGATCTCTATTTCAATGATACGGGTCTCCAAGCGAGGCTTCGGGAAAGCTATCTCGCGCCACTCACCTGGCGGGAGGTCAAAACGGAACGCCTCTTCACCGTTCACACGTATCACCACGGAGGCATCTCCCGCGCCCGAGAGGAACGTGCCCGCCAGCATATGTATCTCCCCGGCTTCCGGCTTGTTCCGCAGCCGGCAGGAAGCCATGCGTCCCGTGAACCGGTACTCGATCCCGGTCCCCCGCTCCGGCTGACGCCACCCCCTTATGAACCGACCGCAATCGCCCCCCAGCTCGATGGACTCCGGGAAATCCCCCGGGTCCAGGCACGCGTCGTTGATCCTCCGCAGGTGTTCCACCTGCTCGCGGGGGACCTTGAGCAGCTCGCGATAAACCGCGTAAGGGTGATCGATGAGCGAGCCTTCACCAGCGGCGAGCCCTGGGTCCCCTGCACCCCCGGTGAACTCCATCACCAAGTCGGCCGCGCCGGCGATGACCTCTCCCGCGGGCACCCTGCCCGGCTTGCGGGCCTTCTTCGAGTTCCTGGTCCCAGAGACGTTGATGCCGCACCCCGCGAACAGGAGCTTGAACGAGCGGGTGAACCCAAGCCGCTCCCCGCCGCGAAAATGGCTGTCGAAATTGACACGCGCCCATTTCATGAACTTCCTGGTGCCGGCCATGCAGCCCGGCCTCGAGTAAGTGACCGCCACGTCTTTACAGAAGAGACGCATGGGGAGAGTATACGAGGTCACGGGCAGGGTCTGTTCGTTCAGCCCCTGATCGTAATCGAATATCCCTTCCAGGTACTCTATCTCACGGTCCATCACCGACCTGGTCGGCTCGGATATGAGCAGCATCTGCCCGCCCGGCCTCGTCACCCGGGCCATCTCCTTCACGGCGCGGAATCGGGATTCCAGGTGATGGATGGTGGACCTGCAGAATACGATGTCAAACGTTGCGTCCTCATGGGGAAGGCGGTGCACGTCGGCGAGGACCCTCATGAAGTAATCCCCGCCCACGAATTCCCCGGTCGCCTCCCGGAGGGCCGCGTCATCGAAATTCGCCCTCCCGCCGAACACGGGGTATTGCAGGTGGAAGAGGTCCACGTCCTGCGCCACCACTTCCGCGCCGGCACTCGCGAAGTACGCAGAGTTCTCGCACAGGCCCGCGCCGACGTCGAGCACCCGAATGCCTTCTCGTATCTCGATATCCCTGACCGCATCAGCGAAGAGGTCGGCCATGACCTCCCGGTTCGCCTCGTTTCCGGCTTCGGTGTCGAGCAAGCGGTCCTTCTCGAACCCGCTGGAAGCAAGCTGCCTGGTTATCTCCAGGCGCGCGATCTTCTCGCGCAGCATGGGTTCCCAGCTCCCGTCTACCACGGCCAGCATGGCGACGCCCGTGTGAACCGGGTAGATCCTCGAGCAGCCGGGACAGCCGAGACTGCCGGTATAGATGCACCCCCCTGCCTCCTCGCTCACATCGAGTTCGAGCGGGTGATAGCAGTCCGGGCACCTGAGATGGTCAAGATCCTGTCTCTTCATAGCGCGCGAATACGAGCAGCCGCCTGTCGGTCTGGTCGATTATAGCAGTCTTAGAAAAGGGGCCCGCGGGCCGTTCCCGGCAGGTCCCTCAATCGAACTTGTGGCCCATCATCGCGTGAGCGTTCCTGCCCAGTATCCCTTCGAGCACACCTTTCGACAGCCCCGCGCGCTCCAGTTCGTCCAGGTGCCGCCTCATGCGCAGAAGGGGGTAGTCGGTACCGAAGAGTATCCTGCCAGGGCCGACCACCTCCACGGCCACCTTGTACACGTCGGGGCGGTACAGGAACGGTGAAGCGGCGGTATCGTAGTACACGGAAGAGGTGATCTTGGCCACCTCAGGCATCAGCTCGTAGAAGAAGATGCCCCCGCCCCAGTGAGCCAATACGCAGGTAACGTCGGGGAACTTCTCCAGGAACCGGTAGACCGGGGCCGGGGTGGTGGGCGTCTTGCCGGGGTAGTAGTGCCCCACGTCCTCGTTGGCGTGCAGGAGCAGGAAAAGGCCCGCTTCCTCGACCGCGCGGACCACGCGCCCCGTTATGCTCTCGTCGTCGAGCTTGAACCCCTGGGCGTCCGCCGATATCTCGCCGACACCACGCAGGCCGCCGTCGAAGCACCTGCCCAGCTCGGTGTCGCACGCCTTGCCGGCGACAGGGTTTACGGTAGCCAGCCCGATGATGCGCTCGGGATAAGCCTCGATCGCATCCATCATGTAGTCGTTGTGCTGGCGGCACAGGTCGATGCTCTTCCAGGGGAAGCCGCAGGCAACGGATTTGTCGACGCCCGCCTCGTCCATCTCGGCCACCAGGTCCTCAAAGGTGACCATCCTGGCATTGGGGTTACCGTATATGAGGTTGAAAGAGGCGTCGCGCTTGGCGTATATCTCCCTGCGCTCCATGACATCAGGGGGAAATATGTGGGTATGGACGTCTATTATCACGGGCACTCCTTGTCCGGGACCTGCAAACGGTCTCGGATACCGGCGGCACCTTCGAAGACGCGGTCAGGTTATCACAGATAACCCGGCGGGGTCACCTCGCGGGGCGTGGGCCGCTCCCGTGCGCGCCGCCGGGGCCTAATCCGCTAAAATAGTCGGGCCGGCCGGTTGAGAACAGTCCCGCCCGGGCGGGGCGAGGAAGGAGCGACTTTGGGTAAGCAGTTCGAAAACGTCTTCTCTCCTGTCGACGTGGCCGGCATAGAGATGAAGAACCGGATCCTCATGCCCGCCATGCACCAGAACATGGCCCGGGACGGATTCGTCTCGGAAGGCCTGGTGGACTTCTACGAGGAGCGGGCCAAGGCCGGCCCGGGCCCCGGGATGATAATCATCGGCGGGTGCTACACCGAAAAGCGGGGGATGGGCGCACCGTCGATGTTATCCATCGCGGACGACAAGTATATCCCCGGGCTCAAGGACCTGGCCGACGCCATGCACCGCCACGACACACCCGTAGCGGCCCAGCTCTATCACGCCGGCAGGTACGCCTACAAGGTGATCATCGGCGAGCAGTCCGTGTCCGCCTCGTCGGTGCCCTCCAGGCTCACCAGGGAGACGCCGCGGGAGCTCACCGAGGACGAGATACTCGAGATCGAAGGCAATTTCGGGCGCGCCGCGGCCCGCGCGCGTGAAGCGGGCTTTGACGCCGTCGAGCTGATCTGCTGCAGCGGGTACCTCGTGAACCAGTTCCTCTCTCCACTCACTAACAAGCGGATAGACCGCTACGGGGGCGATATACAGGGCAGGATGACCTTCCTGCGCGAAGCTATCGCCGCCATCAAAGACGCCACCGGCGGGGATTTCCCTCTTATCTGCCGCCTCTCCGGCTCGGACTTCGTGGAGGGCAGCCATACCCTGGATGAGACCGTGATCGTCGCGGCGGAGATGGAGCGCTGCGGGGTTGACATGATCAGCGTGACCGGCGGCTGGCACGAGACGCGTATCCCCCAGATACCTATGAACGTCCCCAGGGGCGCCTTCATCTACCTTGCGGAGGGCATACGCGCAGCGGTCGAGCGCATTCCCGTGGCCGGCTGCAACAGGGTCAACGACGTCGTCCTGGCCGAGCAGCTGCTGGCGGAAGGCCGCGTGGATATCGTGGCGATGGGGCGCGCATTCATCGCGGACCCGGGGATACTGCGCAAGGCGAGCGAAGGCCGGACCGAGAACACCCGTACCTGCATCGCCTGCAACCAGGGGTGCTTCGACCACGTGTTCATGCTTAAGCCCGTCTCATGCACGGTGAACCCCAGGGTGAACAGGGAGAGGGCGACCGAACTCGTCCCGGTTGAGGAGAAGAGGAAAGTGCTCGTTGTGGGAGGTGGACCCGCCGGCATGGAGGCCGCGTGGGTCGCAGCTTTCAGAGGCCACGAGGTGACCCTGTGCGAGGAGACGGACCGGCTGGGAGGCCAGGGCAACCTCGCCTCGGTGCCCCCGGGGCGCGAGGAATGGGGTGAGATGGTCCGCTACCTCAAGGGGCAGCTCGACCGCCACGGCGTGCGGGTCATGCTGGATACGGCGGTAACGCCCGCGCTGGTGAAAGAGCTTGGTCCTGACTGCCTGGTGCTGGCAACCGGGGCGGAGCAGATAACACCCAGGATAGAGGGTATCGACAGCGAGGGCGTGGTATACGCGTGGGATGTCCTGGACGGAAGCGCCGAGGTCGGGGACACCGTAGTGGTCGTCGGCGGCGGAGCGGTGGGGGTCGAGACGGCGACCCTTCTGGCGGAGCAGGGCAAGGACGTGACGGTGCTGGAGATGCTCGACAGGTGCGGTGCCGACATCGGCTACTCGACGCGCTGGACCATTCTGCAGGACGCCGACAAACTGGGCGTGCGGACAGTGGCCAGTTGCCGGGTGGCCGTCATTGACACCGACGGGATAGTGGCGGACTACGAGGGAGAGCAGACGCGTTACCAGGCGGACACGGTTGTAATAGCCGTGGGTTCACACCCGCGCAGGGAGCTGGATGAAGCCCTGGCGGAAGAAGGGCTCACTGATTCGCTGGAGGTCCACAGGGTGGGCGACTGCGTGAAGCCCCGGAAGGCGTTCGACGCCATTCACGAGGGCTTCGACGTGGGCCGGAGGATATAGTTAGACTGGGGTCAGACCCCCTGGTCGCATAAGTGCCGGACGGTTGTTTGAAACGGTGATACGACAACCAAGAGGTCAGACCCGCAGAGGGAGTGTAGATGCGTCCTGGTTGGGATGAGTACTTCTCGAGCATCGCGAAAGTGGTCTCCGGGCGGTCGACCTGCCTGCGGCGCCAGGTGGGTGCGCTGATAGTAAAGGACAGGCGCATCCTCACCACCGGTTACAACGGGGCACCCAGGGGGCTCAAGCACTGCAGCGAGGCGGGCTGCCTCAGGGAGGAGGCCGGCGCAGCGTCGGGGACCACCCACGAGCTCTGCCGCGGCCTGCACGCTGAGCAGAACGCGTTGCTGCAGGCCGCCTTCTACGGCGTCTCCATTGAAGGTGGGACCATGTACAGCACCCATCAGCCGTGCGTACTGTGCACCAAGATGCTCATCAACGCGGGGCTGGTAGGGGTGTGCTACCTGGAGCCGTACCCCGACGCTCTGGCGCAGAAGTTGCTGGAGGAAGCGGGGATAGTGGCACAGAAGATGATTCTGGAAGGTTGAGCGGACGGGCGAGAAAGCCCCTCCCCCTTGATATGGGATACTACTTCATCGCATTCGGCGCGGCCGTCCTGGGAGCGCTGCTCTTGACGCCGCTGGTGAGGCACCTGGCTGTCCGGCTGGGGGCGGTTGACGTCCCCGAGGACCGCAAGGTCCACGAGAGAGAGACGCCCACCCTGGGCGGGCTCGCCATATACGGGAGCCTCATCCTCGGCATCGGTGTATACCTGGCGCTCGGGAACCAGAAGATCTCCAGCGACCTGGTGGGCGTGGTCCTGGGCGCCACCGTGATAGTGTTCTTCGGCGCTATCGACGACGTGCGGGGCCTCTCCCCTCTGTCAAAGATATTCGGCCAGGTGCTCGCCGCGGGCGTGCTGGTGATAATGGGCGTTCAGATCCAGAACATCCGCATTCCCCGCACGGTGGTGGTATCCCTCTCGCCGGAGCTCTCGGTCATCATGTCGCTCCTGTGGGTAGTGGCTTTCATCAACGTAATAAACCTCATTGACGGTCTCGACGGCCTGGCGGCCGGGATCACCTGCATCACCTCCTTCGCGATGTTCTACTACGTCACCCAGACCGGCGTCGGAGGCGCCTATGTCGACGCGGCCGTTATCTCGATCGTCATGGCGGGGGCGACGCTGGGCTTCCTCCGTTACAATTTCAACCCCGCAAGCATATTCATGGGTGATTCAGGGAGCATGCTCCTCGGCTTCCTGCTGGGGGCGGTCACCATACAGGGGGTCCTCAAGAGCATCGCGGCGGTGGCCTTGTTCGTACCCCTGGTCGCGCTGGCCATACCCATCGTGGACACGGGCATGGCGATAACCAGGAGGTTGCGCAGGGGCAAGCCCATCACGCACGCCGACAAGGAGCATGTGCACCACCGGCTGCTCAATATGGGGCATTCGCACAGGCAGGCCGTCCTGCTCCTCTACTTCTGGACCGCGCTTCTCTGCGGCACCAGCCTCGCCCTCAAGTTCACCACCAACAAGATGGTCCCCTGGATCGTGCTGGGGGCCGCGGTGGCGGGCTTCATGCTCACGGCCCTGCCACCTATTATCAGGGGTGACAACGGGGGCGGGCCGGGCAGGCACCGGAGCGATGGCGGGCGCCGTCGGAAGAATGACGCGAAGACCGGGGAGGAGTGAGCGGTTTGGGTACCGGCGGGAAGCGCGCTGGCGCGCAGGGCGCCGCCCTGGCGGTGAGACTGGGCGCCGGGATGGCCCTTTTCGTCTTCGGCGGATACCTCATCGACAGGCTGCTCGAGACCGAACCCGCGTTCCTGCTGGCGGGCACCCTGCTCGGTGCGATGATGGTTATCTTTGACCTGGTGAGGAGAACACGCGCCGGTGTCGGCGGGGGGAAGAAGGGCGTGGATTGAAAGAGGAGTTCAACAGGAAACTGGCAGCAGGGCTGGCGGTGGCGGGCGCGGTGGTGATACCACCGGGCCTCATCGTCTCCTCTCTGCTCGCGGGCTGGGAAGGCTTCTTCGGCTCGCTCACAGGGTTCGCGGTGGCATCGTTCAACACCATCGTCTCGATCGTCATCCTCAGGTGGATGATAGACAAGCCCCCGGAGATCGTGCCCACCATCATGATGACGACCATGTGGGGGAGGCTGCTCGCCCTGGCGGGGATCCTATACGGCCTGACCTTCGTCGAGGCGTTCAACACCCTGGCCATGCTGTTCTCTTTCCTCGCGCTGTTCATTGCCCACTCGGCGGTGGAGGTCTTTTTCGCCTACAGGTCTTTCGGGGCCACGCTCAAGGGCCGGAAGCCCGGCTCCTGAGAGGCTGCTCCACTTGCTGTAAGGTGGTCCGGGCGGCGTCAAACACCTTTCTGACGGCCGGTGTCACCGGCCACGGATGTGATAGACTTTCGGACTTGGAAAAGCAGTCGATCCATCTCTACCGAGGGGGTAACGAGCATGGAGATAAAAAAGGTCTTCGTTGTCGGAGCCGGGCTGATGGGGAGTGGGATATCGCAGGTCTGCGCGACGGCCGGGTACGACGTCACCATGCGTGACATAAACGACGAGGCTGTCGCCAGGGGCATGAAAGAGATAGAGAAGTCACTGGGCCGCTTCGTGAAGAAAGAGAAGATATCCGAGGCCGATGCCAAGGCCGCCGCGGCCAGGGTGACCGGGACCACCGAAATGGCCGCAGCCGCCGACGCGGACCTGGTGGTAGAGGCCGTCTTCGAGAAGCTCGAGCTCAAGCAGGACGTCTTCGGGCAACTGGACGAGATAGCCCGCCCCGAGTGCATTCTCGCCACCAACACCTCCGCCATCAGCATCACCAGCATAGCCGCAGCGACGAAGCGTCCTGACAAGGTCGCCGGCACGCATTTCTTCAGCCCGGTCCCGATGATGAGGCTCTGCGAGCTGATCCGCGGGCTCCTGACCTCGGACGAGACCATGAAGGCGGTCGAGGATTGGGCGGTGTCCCTTGGCAAGGAGACAGTCCTGGTGCAGAAGGACGTGGCAGGGTTCATCGCGAACCGGGTCGGCCTGGCAATGTTCGGTGTGGCCATAAGCCTGGTGGAAGCTGGCGTTGCCAGTCCGCAGGATATCGACAAGGCCATGAAGCTGGGGTTTGCGCACCGCATGGGGCCCTGCGAGACCGCCGACCTTACCGGCATAGACGTCCTGACCAACGCCATGAAGGCCATCTACAACGAGACCCAGGACGAGCGCCACTGGCCGCCGGAGCTCATGCTGCGCATGGTCACGGCGGGGCTGCTGGGCCGCAAGACCGGCAAGGGCTTCTACGATTACTCGAGCGGCGAGCAGGTGGCGTACTGGACCGTGTAAGGGGCCCGGCCGCACGGCGGCTTTCTAGAGGGGCGCCGCGGTTCTGTCAAGCGGGGCGCCGTCGGTATAGAATTAACGTCTGATAAGACCCAGGATATTCGGGAGGTAGGTTTCTTGGCAGAGGTCGACTTCAAAGGCGTGTTCATCCCCAACGTCACGCCTTTCAAGGACGGCGAGATAGACGAGGGGTCTCTCAGGCGTCTCGTCGATTACCTCATCGACGCCGGCGCCAGCGGCCTTGTCCCCTGCGGTACTACGGGTGAGAGCGCGACCCTGTCGCACGACGAGCATATCGATGTCATCAGGATTGTGGCGGAGCAGGCCGCGGGCCGGGTGCCGATCATCGCGGGCATCGGCACCAACGACACGGCTGAGAGCCTCCGCCTGGTCAGCAAGGCCGAAGAGATAGACCTGCAGGGATACCTGGTGGTCTGCCCGTACTACAACCGCCCCAACCAGGAGGGCATCATCTCTCATTTCAGGGCGGTCTCCGAGGTGACGGAGCGACCCGTCATCGTCTACAACATCCCCATGCGCACGGGGCGCAACATCGAAGTGGGCACGGTGGTGGAGCTCTCGCGGATCCCCAACATCGTGGGTATCAAGGACGCGAGCGGCTCCATTGACGACACCATGAACATCATCGCCAGGACCAAGGACTTCTGCGTCCTCTCAGGTGAAGACCACCTCCTGTTCAGCATCTGCTGCCTGGGGGGCGACGGGGGGATCCTGGCATCGGGGCACGTCCTCCCGGGCGAGTTCCTGGCGCTGTGCAAGGCTGTATGGGAGGGCGACCTTGAGGAAGCCAGGCGCCTGCACTACCACCTGCTGCCGCTGGTCAGGGTGATGTTCAAGGAACCGAACCCCGCGCCGGCGAAGGCCGCCATGAAGCTTCTGGGGGTCATCGACTCCGACGAGCTGCGCCTTCCCCTTCTAAGCGTGTCCGCGGCCTGCCGCGAGGATATCGCGGGAGTGCTTCACGGCCTCAAGCTTCTGTAGCCCGCAGGACCGCCTTGTTGATATTTCGCATGCCTGCAGCGGCCGCTGAAGCAGTATACTAAATCCGTAATCTTGTCCTGAGAGACTTGCTCGTGGTCGAACGCTATGGAAGATTTCGAATCAGGTGAGTGCGGGAAACCAGAGGAGAGGGCCCGCATACGCAGGCACCGGGAGCTCCAGCGCAACCTCCGCAAGCGGCGCGAACGCGCGGTGGCCGCGGCTGCGGTCACCCTTGTGGCGGTGGCCCTTGCCCTTTTCGGACCCTGGGGGCCACTTAGCGGCGTTTTTTTCTCCGAGTCGAAGGACGAAGGGTCCGCGGCGGTGGACGCCGTGCAGGAATCCGTTCCGATGTCTACCGCGCCCGAGTTGACGGCCCTGGGGCTGCGCCCTGGAGCCGCGCGGCCGTACTCGTGGGTGAACCTGAGGCTCCCCGAGCGTGAGGAGAAGAAGTCCGTCACCACCGCTCCCACCGTGGCAGTCGTTGTTGACGACGTCGGGAACACCAGCGAGCCGCTCGCCAAGTGGACCGCCATCGACGCCCCCATCTCTTTCGCGGTGTTTCCCTATCCGCCCCTCTCGCGCGACCTCGCCTGGGCGCTCCACCAGTCAGGTTACGCCGTAATGATGCACATCCCCACCCAGAACGCGCCGCCGAACTCGTTCTCCGGCAAGGGTCAGCTCGAGAAGGGCATGGACAGGGCGGCGGTCTTCAGCATGCTCGACAGGGACGTCGCGAGCGTGCCTTACGTAGCCGGTATAAACAACCACCAGGGCGGGCTGGGCTGCGACGATATGGGGCTGATGTACAGCATGTGCGAATGGGCCAGGCTGCACAATTATTACGTGGTGGACAGCAACAGCTCCAACAACAGCAGGGTCACCGAGGCCACGCTGATGCTCGGCAATCCCAAGAGGCGCAACCAGGTCTTCATCGACCACCAGAACGATCCCGAGTACATCAGGGGAGCCATGCGCGAGCTCGCGGAGACCGCTCGAAAGAACGGTACCGCCATCGGCATCTGCCACTGGCACCGCCCCAACACCGCGACTGTGGTGGGGGAGATGGTGCAACAGCTCCAGAAAGAGGGAATCAACTTCGCGTTCGTGAAAGACATCACGAACTGACGCCCGCCCGACCCGGCAGGCGCGCGCGGGAGCCTTAAGTGAGGTAGATCCTTTGAAAGAGGCGGCTTACTACGAGAAACTGGAGGGCGGCAAGGTCCACTGCCACCTCTGCCCCCAGGAATGCGTGATAGCGGCGGAGAAAAAGGGTTTCTGCAGGGTCAGGTCCAATAACGACGGCACCCTCTACTCCGACATCTACGAGCACATGCTGGCTGCCCACCTGGATCCAATCGAGAAGAAGCCCCTCTATCACTTCCACCCCGGCCGCGCCGTGCTCTCTATCGGGACCAAGGGGTGCAACCAGCGGTGCCAGTTCTGCCAGAACTGGGAGATGATCGAGACCGATTCCGCCGGGACCTACATAACCTCGGACGAGGTAGTGGCCATGGCTGACAGGGGCGGCTCGATCGGGGTGGCCTACACCTACAACGAGCCCACGGTGTGGTTCGAGTTCGTTCTGGAATGCGCCCGGAAGGTAAGGGACCGGGGGTTGGTGAACGTGTTGGTCACCAACGGCTTCACGAACCCCGAACCGCTCGCAGAGCTGCTGGGGTTCGTGGACGCCATGAACATAGACCTGAAATCGATGCGGCCAGAGTTCTACGAGAAGATATGCAGGTCGAAGCTGGAGCCCGTGCTGGAGAGCATCAAGGCGGCCAAGGCGGCCTGCCACGTGGAGGTAACGAACCTGGTCATACCCACGCTGAACGATTCGGACGATGACATCGGGGAACTGGTGGACTTCGTCGCGGGGCTGGGCAGGGACACTCCGCTTCACTTCTCGGCGTACTACCCGTGCTACAAGATGACCATCGAACCCACGCCTCCCGCTACCCTCGAGCGGGCGCGGGAGATAGCGGCCCGGAAGCTGGACTACGTCTATCTCGGTAACGTCAGGACGGATGACGGCGCGACGACCTGCTGCCCCAACTGCGGTGAGACCGCGGTTGAGCGGAACGGCTACTTCACCAGGGCCCACGGGCTCGAGGGCTCGAAGTGCTCCCGGTGTGGTGAGGCACTGCCCTTTATAGTATAGTCGCGTTGTCCGATCGGTGAGGCACACGGGAAAAGACTGGAGGTCGCAGACGAATGACGGAAGCGAATATGGCGGAAGCGAGCACAGCTGAAGCGGACCAGGCGCCGTCGGACCGTA
>JAGUWJ010000002.1 GCA_020062425.1 Actinomycetota bacterium | reverse complement strand
GGCGGCGTTGTCCAGGTATACGGACCCGGCGGCCGGTGCGGCTCCGGCCTCTTCCTGATGCTTCGACATGACCTGGCGCTACCGGGGCACCCAGCCGATGGAGGCGTGCCCCGCCCCTTTCGCGTTCCAGTACATCGAGCGCTCGGCCATCACGCCGTCCTTACAGGTCACCTTGATGGAGGCATCCCTCGCGGGCAGCTCGTCCGAGACCTTGACCGTGACCCGGCTGTTCCTGGGTACCTCAAGCGTCTTGCCGGGCACCGGGCCGGTGTCGGTGAGGTATGTGACCCCGACCTCGACCGGTTTGTCGTTCGGGTTCTGTAGGCAAAGGTACGTCTCGAAGCCCCAGGCGGTGGAGCCCTCGGCGAGGTAGATCTCGGTGGCGGGAGCAGTCATGCCGACGGTCTCGTGCCCGGCGCGGCCGGTCCCGTTGTCCCAGTACATCGCCCTCTCGGCGATGATGGCGCCTGTCGCTTTCACGGCGATGGAGGTGTCGCTCCTGGGGATGCTCTCGTTTACCAGCAGGCTCTTGCGGCTGTTCGGGGGCAGGGTCACCTCGGGCGGGGTGACCGGGCCTTCGGGTGTCATGTAAGTGATCTCGGCCGTGGCCTGCTTCCCGCCCGGGTTCTGCAGGAGCAGCCACGTCTGGAAGCCCCAGGCGGTGGAGCCCTCTGCGAGGTACCAATCCGTACTGGGCGCGGCCACGCCTATGGAGGCGTGCCCTCCCCTGCGGCTGTCCCAGTACATGGAGCGCTCGCAGATGACGTCCTGGCTGCTGGACACCTTTGTTGAAACGTCGGTCGAGCCGACGTCGCGCGACACGTCCACGGTGGTGCGGGAGCCTGCGGCGAGGCTGATGGTCTCCTTGGGGACGGGTCCCCCGGGGGTCATGTACGTGATGTCCACCCTCGCATCGCTGGAGGCGCTGGGGTTCTGGATGAGCAGCCAGGTCTCGAACGGGAAGGTGGTGCACCCCTCGGCAAGGTACCAGGTCCTCGAGGGGCGGTTGACGCCTATCGAGTCAGTGCCCTCCAGCCGGTCGCTCCAGTACATCGCCCGCTCGCAGACTATCTCTTGAGAAGACTGCAACTCTGTCGAGACGTCCAGCTCGAGCCCGATGTCGTCGTTCAGGTTCAGAGTCACGCGCGAATTGGGCGGCACGTTCAGCGGCTGGGGCCGGGGAAGCCGCCCGTACTGCGTGGTGTTGTACACGATGTCGACGGTGGCATCGGCGTTGGTGGTGTTCTCAATGAGGACGAAAGTCTCGAAGCCCCAGGCGGTGGTGCCTTCCGCGAGGTACCAGGTCTGAGCGGGGACAGGGGTCTCGGTCACGGTGAAATGGAATCCCTTGCTGACCCCGCCGGAAGTGACGACTCTCACCGGTCCTGTCACGGCACCCTCCGGCACCACGGTCGTTATCAAGGCGTTCCGCCACAGTACGATGTTCGCCTCCACTCCGCTGAACAGCACCGCGCTGTCGTCGTTCTGCACGCCGAAGCTGGTTCCGACGATGGTCACCGGAGTTCCCACAGGTCCCTGGTCCGGGACCATGGCGGTGATGGACGGCGCCGCGGCCTGGACCGGTGTTGCCATCACCACGACGCACAGCGCCGAGGCGAGCAGGGTGGCGGCAAGGGCTCGCAAAGCGTGTCTGGAGCTTCTGGCGGTAAGCATCGGCACCCCTCCAGTACTGGAAAGCTGACCTGAAATTCACCTCTTGGGGTCTGACCCCAAAAGTTGAATTTTTCGACTCCGGGGTCTGAGTCGATTCTCAGTTAGAAGTCTCGCAGAGCGCGCCTCGCTAGTAAAGGTAACCGTCGTTTCATACCGAATCTGTATGCATGCAAGGAAACGATTTCCTGGTAAGGAAGTTCAATCCGGAGTCGGACCTGGCAGCGGTATGCCGTGCCTTCAGGAGCGGCTTCTATCACAATAACTGGCCGATCATCGACCAGGCCGAGCCGCGGTTCATCGAGGACAACATCCTCATGTGCGCGAGGCTGGGGCCGGCCCTGGTGGCCGTAGCGGACGGCGAGCCAAGGGGGATACTGACCGGGTTCTTCCCCAAGGAGGGATTGAACTTCTTGAGGGAAGTATCAATGTCCACGGCGATCGGCGCCAGGGTATTCTTCCGGAGGTACCAGATGACCCCGTTCGCCAGGGCCTTCTACTGGCGCGTGGTGCAGGGTGAGATCACATACGTTCTGCGGAGTCCGAACTCTCCGGCGGAAGTACTGCTCCTGACCGCCCAGAAAGAGTACCGGGGCGGCATCGGACGCGCGCTGATGGATGCCTGGGTTGGTACAGTCAAGGCTAGGGGCTATAAAAAGACCACGGTCGCAACCGACTCGACCTTGAGCTGGCAGTTCTACGAGAGCTACGGCTTCAAGCGCGTGAGGGATTTCCCGTTGAAGATGTACTACCACTCGCTTCCCGGGGTGGAGGTGCGCGGCTACATATATTCACTCGACTTAACAATGGGGACGGACCCCTTAAGTTAAGTCGCCTCGGTCAACACGCCTGAAGAGCTGGACTTAACTTAAGTGGTCCGTCCCCATTGTTAAGTCCTGGCGAGGATGGGCTGGCCTTCCCTGCAGTCCAGAAGGGTCGTGACCACGGGGCACTTCGCCTGAAAGAGGAAGAATACCTCACGCCCGCAGTCCTCCAGCATCTCCCAGTTTCCCTGGCCTTTCGATATCACCAGGTCGGACTCTTGAAAGGCCTTCCGGAACTCGTCCGAGGTCCGCTCCAGTATGGTGCCGGGGAGAGCGAGCCCGGTCGAGACCACCCGGCAGAGGTCCGCAAGTCCCACCTCCTCCGCCTCCAGGGCAGTCGCGTCGTTGATGATGGGTCCGATCCTCACCGCCAGGACGACCTCGAGCCGGCGCCCCTCGTCGCGCGCCCCTTTCAGCATCGTCTCGATGAGGACCCTGTCAAAGACGAGCTCCCCGCAGTTGTCGGCGATGACCAGCACGCTCCCGGCGCGGCTCAACCGCTCGGCGAATGCCCGGTACTCCGCCAGCTCTCCTTCGCCGTCCACCGATTCCATAACACTCAGCTCGAGATCGAACGACTCCCGGGCGCCCGGGTCGACGGCGTTGCCAGCGATGGACAGCCTGACCGCCATCTCGAGGGGGTCCTTCGCGGCGGCCACGGTCTCGCGGAGCCACGGGAGCAGGTCCATGACGACCTTGTTCTGGAGCTTCTTCTGCTCCCTGAACGGATCCGGGTTCCCCGAGCGCTCCCGTATCATCCGGTGGAGCCTCTCACCGGCCTCGGGCGGGGTGGCGTCGAAGGGGATTTCAGACAGGAGGCGGGCGCTCTCGGCAAGGCACTCCATTTGGAACGCCTCGTCACCGCCCGTAAGCCTGGCCGCGCTCAATGCCTGGCGCATGGCACAGACGTAGCACTCCGGTTTCATCTTCATGGCGATTCCCTCCCCTCGAGCCCGCTCACAGAACGCAACTGACGGGATCTCCCCCCATCTGCAGCGTCAGCCGTCGAAGCTCGCCGGGGCGCCCCTCGCCTTCGCCCCGGGGATGAACCTGCGAGCCTCCTCCAGCATGCCCTCCATGTCCTCCTCGGTGAAAGGCCTGAGCGCAGAGTACCTGGGGTCGAGTGTGTCACGCGGGCTGAAGTACTGAAGGATGTAGCGCTCCTCCCCCCGGAGGAACTCCGCGATGCGGGCCACCTCCGCCGGCCCGTGCATCATGGGGACCAAGGTGGTCCGGAACTCGCGCTCGAGCCCGGAGCCCCGCAGGAAGTCGACGGTCCGCAGGACATTGTCCAGAGCGTCCGGCATCTCCACGCCGATGGCGGCCCGGTACGGCCCCGGCTCCAGCGGCGCCTTGATATCCAGTGCGACAAAGTCCACCAGGCCTTCGACCGCGAGAGCCTCCACCATCGAGGGAAAGCTGCCGTTGGTGTCGAGTTTCACCTTCATGCCGTCAGACTTGAGGGTCTCGCAGAGCCCGGGCAGGTCGCTGTGCATGCACGGCTCGCCGCCGGTGATGCATACCCCCTCCACCCATCCCTCCCTGTCGGCGATGTAGTCGCGAACCGCGGAGAGCGGCACCGTTTCCAGGCGCCGGGGGGCCAGCACCAGGTCGGGGTTCTGGCAGAAGGGGCACCTGAAGTTGCACCCGGGAAGAAAGACGGTTGAAGCGAGCATCCCCTCCCAATCGATCATGGTGTTGGGGATGAAGCCCTTTATCTCCAGGGGTATCAGCCTCCGGCGGCTGCGTCGATGCGCTTCTTGAGCTCTTCGGCGGGGGTGACGCCGATCATGGTGTCGATCTGCTCGCCGCCCTTGAAGAGTATCATGGTCGGGATCGCCGTAACGCTGAAACGGCCGGCGATGGCCGGGTTGTCGTCGACGTTGCACCGCGCGATGACTGCCTTCTCCGCGTATTCATCGCACAGGCTCTCGAGTACGGGGTGCATCATGCGGCACGGCCCGCACCAGGGGGCCCAGAAGTCCACCAGGACCGCCTTGTCGCTGTTGAGCACGTCCGACTCGAAGTTCTCCTCGTTCACGTCAAGGACCTCAGCCATGATTCCTCCCTGCCATCGGCCGGCCGCCCGCCGTGGCGAGCGACCGCTAAGTCTACACCATCTTCACCGCGCGTTCCGTGCAGGCCTTCGCGCAGTCACCGCACTGCTTGCAGCGCTCGAGGTCGACCTGCGGGAAGTCGCGCGCCTTTCCCGGCTCTTCCTCTGATTCGGGCTGGACTACGAAGGCTCCCACCTTGCAGTGCTCCGAAGCCCGGCAAGCCAGCTTCCTGGTGCACCTTGTCCTGTCCACCCATGGTATCTTCAATAACAAGAGCCCTACTCCTGCATCCACAGTTCGCGACGGGGCGCCCACGGCTCCCGGCTGATCACTTGAGCAATCCCTGAGAGACGTGGCCGGCCCCCTTCGAGTTCCAGTACATAGCCCTCTCCGCGATGACAGGGAGGTCCGAGTAAACGCGGGCCGAGGTGTCGGTCAGCGGCACGTCCTCGTTCACGTGTATGGTAACCCTGCTGTTCCCGGCCAAATGGAAGCCCGCCCTGGGGATGAGGCCGCCGGACGTGTTGTAGTCGACTCCGACCTGGCACGCCTCGTCGTTCGGGTTCTGGACGAGGATCCACTCATCGAACCCCCAGTTGGTGGAGCCCTCGGCGAGGAAGTTCTCTGTTCTGGGCTGGGGAACGCCGATTGAGCAGTGCCCGGCCTTCCCGGTCCCGTTGTCCCAGTACATGGCGCGTTCTGCAATGACCCCCCGGTCGGCCTCGACTTTCACGGACACGTCCTTTCCGGGGAGCTCCTCGTTCACGGTGATAGTCTCCCTGGAGCCGGCGGGGAGCTCCAGCGCACCGCGCGGTACCGGCCCCGAGGGCGTCATGTAGGTGATTTCAACAGTCGCGTCCTCCCCTCCGGGATTGCCGAGCAGGACGTACTCGTCAAAACCCCAGTCGGTCGAGCCCTCGGCGAGGTACCATTCCCGGGTAGGCGAATCGGTGCCGATGGATACATGGCCTCCCCGCATCCCATCCCAGTACATGGACCGCTCGCAGATGACACGCTGGTCGGAGACCACCTCGAAGGACATCTCGCGGGCGGGCAGGTCGTCGGCCACGTTGATGCTGTAACGGCTGTTGGCGTCGATTATGAACGGGTCTTTCTCGACCGGCCCCTCGGGCGTCAGGTAGGTCACGTTGACCTGGGCCGCGCGGGCGGACGGGTTCTGCACCAGCAGGAAAGTCTGGAAACCGTAATCGGTAGTGCCCTCGGCAAGGTGCCAGGCGAAAGAGGGAGACTGGACCCCTATGCTGTCGGTCCCCTCTATGCGGTCACCCCAGTACATGGCCCTCTCGCAGATGATATCGCGCTCGGAGGTCACCTTCGCCGACACGTCGGTGCCGGAGACTATGTCGTTGACCCGCACGGTCACCCTGCTGGATGGTTCCACCCTGACGGGATACGGGTCGACCGGGCCTCCCGGCGTCATGAGGGTTATCTCCGCGTTGGTCGCGCTCATTCCCGGGTTCTGGATGAGAATCCATTCCTCGAACCCGTGATTGGTCGAACCTTCCGCGAGGTACCAGGTGCGCCCGTCGGGGCTGTCCACCTCGAACCCGCCCTGCAGCCTGTCGGACCGCATGGCCTTGTCCTCGACCACCACGTCCCAGAGGCCGCCCTGGGCGTCCGCGAGAGGAAGGGTGCCCCTGAACCTCGTCGAGCCCGAGAGCGCGATGCCCGTACCGCCGACGCCCTCTTCACCGGTCTTTTCCAGAATGAGCCTCATGGGGTTGGAGAAGCCGGTCCCGCTCACCTGGACCGCGGTGTCCTCACCCGAGGTCCCAAACGCCGGGGTGACGCCGGTCACGGAGGGGCCGGCCCCGCTGGGGCGTGCTTGCGTCACCGCAGCATGGGCGTCGATGAGCCCCCACCCGTACTGCTCGTCCCAGCCTGCGGAACCCAGGTCGACGCAGCTCATGGAGACAGCGCCACGGACATCAGTCGCGCTCCAGGATGGGTGCTTCGACTTCACCAGGGCTGCCAACCCCGCAACGTGGGGGCAGGCCATGGAGGTGCCGCTGAACGACCGCAGAGAGAAGCCGCTGGACGGACGGCCTTCGACGCGGAACGTCTGCTGTATTATCCCGTAAGCGCCGTCGCCTCCCGGCGCCACCAGGTCCAGAGCGCTGCCCATGTTGGAGTACGGAGCCCGGGTTCTGCTCCTGCCGGTGGCGCCCACCGCCACGCAGCTCGGGTACGCAGCGGGGTACCCAACTGGGCTCCCAATGGAGGAGGAGCTTTCGTTCCCGGCGGCCGCACACACGAACACACCCCGTCCGCAGGCGTAGTCCACCGCTTCCCGGAGGGCTTCGTTCGGCTCGGGCCCGGAGAGGCTCAGGTTCATCACCTCCACCCCGCGGTCCGCCGCGAACCTGATGCCCTGGATTATCTGGGAGTCGGTGCCCGCCCCGCCCCGGTCCAGGACTTTCACCGGCATGATTTTGGCGTTGAAAGCGACACCGGCTGCTCCGTAAGCGTTGTCCGTGCTCTGCGCCGCCGTCCCGCAGACGTGGGTGCCGTGCCAGTTGTCGTCGTCAGCGTAAGCGTCGTCGTTTATGAAGTCATAGCCTTGCGTGAAACGCGTGCTCGCGAGGTCAGGGGCCCTGCTGTACCCGCCTCCGTTCCGGTAAGCCACGCCGGTATCGAGCACCGCCACCACCACGGAGGCGCTCCCGCCGTTCGCTGGGAAGCTCGATGAAACCGCGTCCCAGGCATCCGGCATGTTGATGCCACCGCTCGCGCGCTCCCGCAGGTTCCATTGCTGCGGGTAGGCGGGGTCGTCAGGCGTAAAAGCCGCCCTCCTTATATAGTTGGGCTCCGCGTACTCGACGAGACCCGACGACAGCAGCGCGCGCCGGGCGCTCTCGAAGCGCGACGGGTCGACCTTCACGAGATCGAAATCCGTGTAAGGCAGCCGATCGAGCGACAGGCGGCCCGCCCATTCCAGGAGCTTCCCGGCAACGCCCGCTCTAGCGCCTCCCTTGAACTTGACCAGCAGTTCTCCCGGTACCTGTTCCGCAGCACCGCCGCCGCTAGTGGCGTCAGGCCCCGCGCTCTGCGCGACAACAGTGGAAAACGGGGTCAGAACGGCGAGGACGAGCGCGAGGGAAACCAAGACGGTTATTGCTTTTCTCATCTGAGCCTCCCGTCAAGAGACCTGCGACACCAATGGAACGAGGATAAAGATTAGCAGGAAAGCCGCAAATGACCTAGCGCAAAGTCCTGGGAGGAGGGCAGGAGTGCGACGCCGGCCCGCGCCGCTCGAGACCTAGATATGCAGGTGCAGTATCTTCTTGAACTCGGGGAGCCTGCGCTGGCTTATATAGATGACGGTCCCGGGCTCGTCCGCCATCTCCACCGCGTACTTGTTAGGACCCTCTTTCGCCACCCCCGCCACCTTCTCGAGGTTGATGAGGTAGCTGCGGTGGACGCGGAAGAACCCGTCCTTTCCCGAAAGGGCGGATTCGATCTCCTTCAGGCTGCAGTCCGAGAGGTGCCTCTCCGTTGGCGTGTGCACGTAGGTATACTTACCTGAGGCCTGCATGAAACAGATGTCATCCCAGGGTACGAAAGCTATCCTGCCCCCGGTCCTCACCGGCAAGCTGCCTATGCCGCTTGCCTTCAGTACCGCCCTCCCGCGGGTCTCGAGCATCCGGTCTATACGGGCCATCAGCTCGAGGGGGTGGAACGGCTTTACTATGTAGTCATCCGCTCCGCTGCGGAAACCGAGCACCTTCGAGTCATCGTCGGTGACGCCGGTGAGAAATATCACCGGAAGGTCCTCGGTGCGCGGGTCCGCTCGTATTTCGCTGATGACTTCCCATCCGTCCTTGTTGGGCATCTTCAGGTCGAGGACCACCAGGTCGGGCTTCCACTTCTCGAGAGTGCGTGCGACGGCGACCCCGTCCTCTTCCGCCTGGGTATCGTACCCCCCGGCTGTCAGGAAAGTGCCCAGGCTCTTTCTCAAGCCCGGGTCGTCATCGACGATGAGGATCTTCCTCTTCTCTTCACCCATAGCACCCGTCCCGCCGCAGGTGTAGTCAAGTCACCGCAGGAGCGGTCCTGCTCACGTCTTTGAGAGTGAACTCGAAACACGCCCCGTTGTCGTTGAAGGCGTCAACCGATCCGCCGTACACCCTGACTATCTTCTCTACCGTGGCCAGCCCGATTCCGGCGCCGCCGCCCGTTCCCTTGTGGAACAGCTTGAAGATGTCCTGCAGGTCCTCCTCCGGGATACCGCTCCCGTTATCACGGATCATATATCTGTGCGAGCGGTCCTCTCCCCCGAGGTAGGCCACCTGTATGACCGGCCTCTCGGCGTCACAGTGCATCACCGCGTTGCCGATGAGGTTCGAGAACACCTGCTTGATCTGCGTGGCGTTTCCGACGATGCGGCCGAGGTCTTCGCTCAGGACTACCCGGGCGTTCCTCTCGGATATCCGCGTCAGGAGTCCGTCGAGGACCGCCCTTACCGCGGCGCCGACATCCACGACCTCTATCTCAGTGGGCACCTGCCCGCTCTCCGCCAGCTTGAGAAGGTTCTCGACCAGGGAGCCGGCCTGCTCGCTGTAACGGCTGATTATGTCCGCCATCTCGTTCAGGGTCCCGTTGGGTGAGTGCTCAGCCTCCTGGCTCTCGAGCAGGACCCTCAGGGTGTCCGCCGCCAGCATGATAGCGGAAAGGGGGCCTTTCAGGTCGTGTGACACGGTGTGGGCGTAGGCGTCCAGCTCGCGGTTGACCCTCAGGAGGAACTCCTCCGCGTGCAGCTTGTCGGTGACATCCCGCCCGGTGAACTGAAAACCGGTGAACGCTTCGGCGTCGTTGTAAACCGGGGTCGCATTCCATTCGACCTGCAGCCATCCCCTGTCGGTCTTCTGCCTGTTGGTGAGGCCCTTGATAATATTCCCGGTGCGCATGGCATAGCTCCAGGTCTCGGTGCTGGCGCGCACATCGTCGGGATGGACCAGGTCGATGAAGCTGCGTCCCAGCAGCTCGCTTCTCGTCTTACCCCAGAAAGAGCACGCGGTGTCGTTCAGGTAGGTGAAGACGCCGTCATAATCGACGCGCGCGATTATCTCCCCCGTGAGGTCGGCGACTTCGCCCCCGAAGACGTCCTCGGGAGGACGTGCTTTGACCTTCCTGCTCCAGGCCACCTCGCTGCCTATCGCGCACACACCGACCGCCAGGTCGTCCGAGTCCCTCAGCATCACCGCGTTCAGCTCGTAAGGTATGCGCCCTCCGTCGGCCGCGCTGATGAAGAGCCTGATAACCGCCTTCTCTCCCTTGCCCAGCGAGGTCACCTCTTCCAGGAACCTCCGCTTGTCTTCACCGGTGAAGATGTAGGCGCAGTCCATGAGGTGCAGCTCGCGGTCGCTCAAGCCCGTCATCTGCCTGAGCCTGCTGTTCCAGCTCATCAACCTACCCTCGAGGTCTATCACGAAGAAGATCTCATCAAGGGCGTCGACGGCCGCGCCCCTGAAGGCGTTCTCCTGGTTGAGCACATCGGCGGCGCGCTCGAGGGCGGCCTTGGCAATGGCGTTCTCCACCACGCCTGCGAGGGTACGCGGGAGAGTGAAGTCCTTGATGACGTATCCGGCCGCGCCGAGCTGGAACGAGCGTGCGGCAAGGTGGACGTCGCCGTACGCGGTGACCACCACCAGTGGCGGGGTGTCTTCCCCCTCTGCCAGATCCTCCAGCAGGGCCATGCCGCTCTCGTCGGGGAGCCGGTAGTCTATGGTCACCACGTCGAACTCGCAGGTGGCGAGCATCCTGCGCGCGTCACCGGCCGTGTCGGCCGCCTCGACCTCGACCGGCATCTTCTCTTCGAGTATTCGCTTGTACAGGGTTGCCGCCGCCGGGTCGTCGTCGACCACGAGCATGCGGATCGGATCCCGCGAACCCACGTCGATCCCCGCCTCACCACGTCCAGGGCAACAAGATATCAGTCTGCAGTTCAGACTTATCCTACCGCTCAGCTTGCGTATTTTACCACTCGGCCCCTGGATCAACCAGTAAGCCAACCTGATGGGGGATACGCGATGTGAGGGCAGGCAGGTCCCAGGCAAGGGTGATAGCGAACCGGGTTATTACGCCTGAGGACCTGCTACTGCGGGCTTCCTGCCGAACCGTGCCCCCAGCGCCTTCCGTTACCGTACATCGAGCGCTCGGCTATCACGGGGCTGTCGGCGGTGACTCTGGTGGAGACCTGCCACTGGTTGGGCACGCTGTCCGCCACGTAGAAAGACTTGCGCGAGTTTGCGGGCAGCGTCACCGCGGGACCCTGCCTCTCGCCCTCGGGGGTCATGTAAGTTATGTTCACGTCCGCCGGCCTGTCGTTGGGGTTCTGGACCAGCACCCAGGTCTCGAAGCTCTCGCCGGTGGAACCCTCCGCGAGGAACCACGTCCTGGCCGCGGACTTCACCGCCACGGACTCGCTTCCCTCTATCCTGGAGTTCCAGTAGACCGCCCGCTCGGCGATGATGGGCTGGTCACCGGTCACCTTGGTGGAGACGCTCCAGTTGTTGGAGAGCGTATCGGCCACGCTGAAGCTCATCCTGGTCCCGGCCTTGACCGTCGCCACCGGGCCGTTCACCTGGCCCCGCTCGGTCATGTAGGTGAGCGTCACTTTCGCGTCGCGGTCACCGGGGTTCATCACCAGGACCCACGTCTCGAAGCCCTCACCAGTAGAGCCTTCGGCCAGGTACCACGATTTAGACGGCTCGGTAACTCCTACCGAGTTGTGCCCGCCGCCTCTCGAGTTCCAGTAGACGGCGCGCTCGGCGATCACCGGCCTGTCCGCGTCGACCCTGGTGGAGACCTGCCACTCGCCGGGCACCGCTTCCGCGACGTTGAACGTCTGCCGGCTGTTGGGCTCGAGAGTGACCCGGGGTCCTTCCATCCTTCCCTTGGGGGTCATGTAGGTGATCGTGACGTCAGTCCTGCAGCTGTTGGGATTCTGCACCAGCACCCAGGTCTCGAACCCACCGTCTGTGGCGCCTTCAGCCAGGTACCATGTAAGCGACGGCGATTCGACGCCCACCGACTCGGTGCCCCAAGCCCTGCCGCCTCCGTACATTGAGCGCTCGGCGATGACCGGCCTGTCCGCCGTCACCCTGGCTGAGACCTGCCACGCGCCCGGTACGGTGTCCGCCACGTTGAAAGTCTGCCTGGTGTCCGGGGGAAGCGTGACTGTCGGCCCGGCCACGTTACCTTCCGGCGTCATGTAGGTTATGTTGACGGTGGCCGTCGACTTGTTGGGGTTCTGCACCAGTATCCACGTCTCGAACCCGCCGGCCGTGCAGCCTTCCGCGAGGTACCAGGTGGAGGCGACCACGCTGAACGGCACCGCGTTGCTGACCTTGCCTTCCCCAAACGCGCGCAGGGAGCCCGACCCGAGCCTGTCCGGAGCGCGGAACCTGATCTCGCTGTCCGACCAGGAGAGCACCTTCAGCTCAGTCTCATCGAACTTGAGCTCTCCGCCCGTGCCCAGCCCGGCGCCGTCGAGGATGACCTCGTCCCCGGGCTTCGCGACCCCCGGGGCCGCGCCGGTGAGGCTCAGGTCCACGTCGAACGGCTTGCCGTTCGAAGCCTGTCCTATCCAGTTGTATACGCTGACCTGGGAGTCGCCCACGGCGGGCACCCTGGCCTTTATGGTCGAGTTGCTCCAGTGGGTCACCGTCGCGTTCTGGCCGCCGAACTTCACGGAGCTCGCGCCCCTGAGGGCCCCGAAGTTGTCACCGCTGATAGCGATCTCAGCGCCGATGCTTCCGCTTCCCGGACTGAGCTTCGAAATCCTGGGAGTGTCGGACGCCCGGTCTTTCATGGACCACGCCTCCCAGCAGTAGTCACTGATGAACTTGTAGCTGAGGTAGGCATAGCCGCCTGCGCCCCACTCGCTGCCCCATGAGTTGACTATCTTGATTCCGCCTCTGCCCCCGCCGGCCCTGTCGTCATAGCCGACGGCTGTGATGGCGTGGTTGCCGTAGAAGGTCTCGCCAGGCGCGGGCGAGTCGACCCAGTTACCCCGGTTGAAGTAGAAGGCCTGGTAGACAGGGATACCGATTGCAACCGGGTCGCCCGCCGCCAAACGCGCCTTGATCTCGTTAACGTTGTTGCCTCCCGCGCCGCGCCATATCCAGTTGTAGTTGAATATCCTGTAGGGCTTCGCCGCTTCCAGTTGAGCCGCGACGGGCTGCGTCCTGTAGTCGTACTGGTTGTAAGGGAACTCGACCAGGTCCACGTCTCCCAGGAGGCTCAGCGCTTCGAACGCCTCGGGGAACGTCGCCCCCGCGTCGCGGCCGCCGTTGACCTGGTTGTAGACAAACGCCGGGCTGAAACGCCTGGAAGCTTCGGAGACGTCCCACTTGTGCTCTTTCGCCTCCTGCAGTGTCTTCATGTAGTAGGCGACTGTCCAGGCTACGCACGAGCCCTGCTGGCCCTGGTTCCCAACCGGGAGCCCCGCGTTGGAAAGGTCCACCGCCGCGGGCAGGCTCCTGGCCGCCGCCATCGAGAGGGCTCGCGGGTAACTGCCGGTCGTGGCGCGGTTGAAACCCATGCCCCTGGGCGCCGTCCCGCCGCCGGGAGCAGGCACCGCCGGAGCGGGAGCTGCCACGGTCTGCGACCCCGGATTTCCCGTTCCGGTCACAGCACCGGTCGAGCTCGGCGATGCCTGCACTACGGCGGGACGCACGAACTGCCCGCCTGCAACAAGGGCCGCCACTATCAAGATCACACACGTTGCGAACACGTACCGTTTCATGATTCCTCCAGACCTTCTGTCTAGGGAATCGACCCGGCTGGAGGTGTTCGCACATCGGGAAATAGCGTGAAAGGCAGGTCACCAGAGCGGGGGAACGACCGGTGAACGGTCGGGTGAGAAGGTCGTCGTCCGGCTGGCGGACGGGGCTCACCTCATCGGTGCGGGGGTCACCCTGACGAGTGATGGGGAAAGTGGCCGTCAGGGTGATGTCGGCATCGCCTGAAGGATGGAGTTCGCTCGTAGGAACGGTGCGACTTGACAATGGGGACGGACCCCTCGAATCAAGTCATCGCACTTCGACATGCAGCAGGAAACCGACTTGACTCGAGGGGTCCGTCCCCAGGTATTGAGTGGAGGCCACGGTCGGACTCGAACCGACGACCTACTGCTTAGGAGGCAGTTGCTCTATCCTGCTGAGCTACGTGGCCCTGCCCTGAAGCATACCATATCCCGCCGGGCCTATTTGCCGGTCAGGGTGGGTCCTGAGAGCTGCGTCGCCTTCATCTTCCAGCCCTCCTCCACCAGCATGCCGGGGACGCCCTGCATGGTATCGCAGAGGGCAGCGGGTGACTGTATGGCTACGGGCATCGCCACCAGCTCGTCCGCCGGGAGTATGAGCGGAACGTCCACGTCCTTCTGCACCACGCACCGGAAGCAGTCCTGGTTCGCGAAGAAGTAGTCCCTGAAGACCTTCCTGGTCTCATCCGGGATGCCCTCGGGGTATTCGGCTATCTGGGCGACGGAGGTGTCGACCGGTATCCAGCCGTAATTCGGCAGGAAGAACTCAGCCCAGAAGTGGTCCGAGAAATCACCCGACAGGAGCTGGTACCCGCCGGTGCAGCGTGCGGGGATGCCCAGCGCGCGCGCCAGGGCGCAGAAGTACATGCTCTGCGCGCCGCAGTCGCCGCGCTTCATGGTGTGGACGTAAACGGACTCGGGTGCGCCGCGCGGCCAGAGGCACTCGTGAGGAACGAAGCTGTAATCTATGTTCGCTAGCACGTAGTCGTAGATCTTTCGAGCGGCCAAGTAGGGGTTCTTCTCGTCGCCCGCGGCTTCTTCCGCCGCTTCCCTTATCTCGGGGGTCACGGCGATGTTGCCGTATGAAGCGGTGTACCGTTCGTACTCTTCACCGCTCCTGTCGTAGGTGCCGACGTTGTCAGGGTCCACCTCGAACCTCTGCTCGTAGTGGGTGAAGTCGTACGTCACGGAGATGTCGAGGTCGCCCTCGAGCGCGTCCAGTGGCACTTCCATGTAAGCGAGCCCTATGTCGGCGTCGTCCTGGGGTGGTTGTTTGACATAAGTCTCGGGCGTCACGGTTACGACCGTCGCCTGGGCCTGCGGTCCGGTGAGGATGGGCAGGGGCCACCAGAGCTTCAACACGCCGGTCTCGGGGAGTTTCTTGCGCGGGATACCCAGAGTGGTCTCGCCCCTGAAGGAGGCCGGCCTCGTGTACCGCCTGTAAACCGATCCCTCCGGCTCGACCGCTAGATAGCCTCCCACCAAGGTGGTGACGAACTTACGGTAGCTCTCCTCCATCTCCTTGTCCGCGCGCAGGAGGTCCAGGTTGCGGAACTTGAGGTTCGGCACCACGTCACTGAAGTAGTACGGCTTGCTGTCGATCTCCATGCTCTCGAGGTCGCCGGAGGTCACCCACCACTCCCTCTGGGACTTGGGCACGGACGGGAAGCTCTCCGCGAGGAGTTCCTTCACCTCGCCTTCATCGTATGGGTAGGCGCTGGTGAAGAGGATGCAGTTCTGCGCCTTCTCGCGGGCCTGCTTCGCATCCTTCCGGTTCCCTTCCCGCTCGAGCTGGGTGACCGCGCGCCAGTAGGCGTCTTCGGCGCGGTTGTAGTAGGTCTTGTCGTACAGGTCGTTGGCCTGCCCGAGGAGCTCTGTGCCCCGCGTGGTGGCCTGGTCGCTCCCTCCGCACCCGGCCGCCGTCAGCACCGCAGCAGCGAGAAGCGACGCCAGCAGGACCGCGGCGACTATTCTATTGAGCTTCTTCATGCGCTATCCCTGTCTCCGTCCGGGCGCAGCCGGCTCAATCCGAGAAGGCCCCTATGGTACCGGTGCCCGTGCCCCGGGCGTTCCAGTACATGGCGCGCTCGACCATTATCTTCCTGTTCGGGGTCAGGCAGACCACTTCCACCCCGGCGCGCGAGCCCGCGATCTTCTCTGACATATTGAAGGTGCTGCGGGAAGCTGCCGGGACCTCCGCGGTGAAGACCTGATCACCCTCACCGGTGGGAGTGAGGTACGAGATCTCGACTAGGACCGGAACCGGGTTCGGGTTCTGCACAAGCGTCCAGGTCTCGCGGCCGCCCGAGGTCTCACCGTCGGGCAGGAAGAACCTCGTGTGCGGTGCGCTCAGGCCGATAGAGTCGTGGAACGCCTCCCCTGTCCCGTTGTTCCAGTACATGGCCCGCTCGGCGATGATGGGCAGGGAGCCCTCGACGAGCGTAGAGAAGTCCTCGCCCGGGAGGATGTCGTTCACGCGGATGGTCTCGCGCGAGTTCGCGGGCATGTTGAACGGCTCGCGGGAGATGGGACCCTTGTCGGTCATGTAGGTCACGATGACCTCCGCGGGGTCCGGGTTTGGGTTCTGGATGAGGACGTACGTAGTGAACCCCCAGTCGGTGGTCCCCTCCGCCAGGTAGAACTCGTGCGCCGCCTCGGTGGTCCCGACGGAGTCGTGCCCTCCCCTGCGGCCGTTACGGTACATGGCGCGCTCGGGGATGACAGGTATGGTGGATTCGACCATGACGGAGGCGTCCTTTGCCCCGATGCCATCGGCCATGTTGAACGTCCGGCGCGATCTGGGCGGCACCGTCTTGTTGACATACTGGGCTATCTCGTCCTCTATCATGTAGGTGAGTGTCACGTCGGCCTCAGTCGGATTCGGGTTCTGGATGAGCAGCCAACACTCGAACCCCCAGGCGCTGGAGCCCTCGGGCAGGTACCAGCGTACGCCCGGCGAGCCGACGCCCACCGAGTTATGTGCCTCCTGACCGCCCGCTCCTTCCCAGGTCATGGTACGGTCCACCCCTATGGGGTATCCCTCCACGCATTCGACATGGGTGGAAAAATCAGCCGCCCCCACCACGTCGGACGGGCGAATGGTGGTCTGGCTCTCCGCCGGGAGCGGGAGACGGCCTCCCCAGGTCGGCCCGCCGGATGTCATATAGTTTACGTCCGCGTGGACCTCGACCGGGTTGGGGTTCTCGATGGTGATGTAGGTATCAAAGCCCCAGGCGGTGCTCCCTTCCGCCAGGTACACGTTGGCGGCCGGAGAGGTCTCATACGGCGGGTACTTCCGGACCCAGATGTCGGTGTTGTTGGTAGCCTTCAGCCCGGCCAGGAAAACGTTCCCCTCCAGGTCGCAGGCGACGCTCTCCGCATAGGCGTGCAAACCGGGGTCGTAGGTCGTAGTCCACAGCTCCTCGCCTTCGGCACCGTTATACTTCCTGGTCCAGGCGGTGTCGTTGGTCCCGTTGCTGACCCTGGCGGTCACCACCGGGTTCCCGTCGGGTCCCACCGCGACGTCCCTGCCCTGGTTGGTGCCGAAACCGGCCGAGAACGTCTTCGTCCAGAGGGTCGAGCCGTCATAGCCCCTGTACTTGCGGACCCAGACCTTGCTGGTCCAACCCGCGGCGGCGATCTGACCGGCGACAACGGCATTACCCTCGAAGTCGCAGGCCACGCCGGCCGCCCGGTCGGGGCCCTTGCCGCCGTCGAACGTCTTGGTCCAGAGGCCGGCGCCGTCCGAGCCCCTGTACTTTCGTACCCACATATCGCCGTCGAAGGAGCCCGTCACCACGGCATCCCCGTTCATGTCGCAGGAGACGCTGGCGGCATCGTTGTTCACCCCAGGTGAATACTTCTTGGTCCAGATTGCGGAGCCGTTCGCGCCGTTGTACTTGCGGATGAACGCGGAGGACGACGCGGCAGCCCCCACAACACCGACCACCACCGGGTTGTCGTCGGGCCCGATCGATACCCCCCAGCCGACGTCTACGGCGCCCTGGTGATAAGCCTTCGTCCAGAGTGTGGCACCGTCCGTTCCCCTGTACTTCCTGACCCAGAGGTCCGCACCCGTGGCGGCACCTTCGACCATTCCGACCACCACCGGGTTCCCGTCCGTTCCCACTGCGACCCCGAGCGCGGCGTCGTTCCCTGTGCGGGACGAGTCCAGACGCTTCGTCCACAGGGAAGCGCCGTC
>JAGUWJ010000158.1 GCA_020062425.1 Actinomycetota bacterium | reverse complement strand
GCCGCGCGCCGGGCTCCGGGGCTGCCGTCCCCCCGCCGGGCGCGGGCCTGGGGGAAAAGCATGGCCAGCTTCCAGAGCAGCTCGGGGCGGGTGTTCTCGAAGGAGTCGAATGCCCCGCATTTTATGAGAGAGGCCGCCTCCGCCTCGGTCGTCTCCACCCTGGAGAGGAAATCCGAGAGCGAGGTGAAGGGGAACTCGTCTCGCGCCGACATCACCGAATCCACGGTGCGGTTCGTGACGCCCTTGACCCGGCCCAGCCCGAAGTGGAGCACGCCCCCGCTCGCGGAGTAATCGGGCTCGCTCCGGTTGATGTCGGGGAGGGCCACACGGACGCCGAGCCGCTTTGCCTCCTCTATGTATACCGAGTGGTGGTAGAAGCCGGCCCTGTTGGCCAGCACCGCGGCCATGAACTCGGCCGGGAAGTGGGCCTTGAGGTAAGCCGCCTGGTAGGAGAACTCGCCGTAGGTCGCCGCGTGCGCCTTGCAGAACCCGTACCCCGAGAACTTGGCCAGGCTCTCGAACAGTGCCTGCGCCACGGGCTCCTTCATCCCCCTCGAGGCCGTCCCCTCCACGAACCTCGACCTGATCGACTCCATCTGCTCCGCCGAGCGTCTCCTGGTCATGGCGCGCCTCAGCTCGTCTGCCTCGGCCGGCGTGAAGCCGGCCAGCGCCACCGCCGCCCTCATCACCTGCTCCTGGTAGACGAAAGTGCCGAGCGATTCCGAGAGTATGGGCTCGAGGTCGGGGTGAAGGTAGACCAGCGGCTCGCGCCCGGCCCGGCGCAGCAGGAACAACTCCTTCATGCCGCTGCCCGAGGCCCCGGGGCGGATGAGGGCGATGGAGAGGGTGAGGTCCTCTATGCTGCGCGGCCGCATCGCCTTGAGGAGCGAACGCATGGCGGGGCTCTCGATCTGGAACACACCCAGCGTGCGCCCCTCGCAGAGCAGCTTGAAGGTGGAGCGGTCGTCCCTGGGCAGCTCCCCGGGTTCGAGCCGGGCGCCGCGCTCGGCGGCGGCGCGCGATGAGGTGTCCTCGATGACCGAGAGCCCCTTCTGGCCCAGTATGTCCATCTTTATGAGGCCGAGGCGCTCGATGGGTCCCATGTCGTACTGGGTTATGACCAGCCCCTTGGTCGCGCGCTCCAGCGGGACCAGGTCGACCAGCGGCCGGTCGGCTATGACCACGCCTCCGGCGTGGATGGACAGGTGGCGCGGGAACCCGTCCAGCCGCTCGCAGGCGTCGAGGATGCTCCGGTACGGCTCACGGTCGGAGGGCAGCCCCCGGTAGGAGGGGATGGCCTCGGCCACCCGCTCTATCTGGCTCGCCCGGCAGTGGGGTATGTTCCGGCTGAACCGGTCTACCTCCCCCGGTGAGAGGCCGAGCGCTTTCGCGACGTCGCGCACCGCCATGCGGGCCTTCATGGTGGCGTAAGTGCAGATCATGGCCACCCGGTCGTGGCCGAACCGGCGGTAGATGTAATCGAGCACTTCGTCTCGCCTGCTTGCGCTCACGTCGAGGTCTATGTCCGGGGGGTCGTCGCGGGCGGGCGAGAGGAACCGCTCGAAGTAGAGGTCGTGCTGCACCGGGTCTATGTAGGTTATGCCCAGGACGTAAGCCACCATGCTGCCGGCCGCGGAGCCACGGCCCGCCGCCGGTATCTCGCGACGGCGGCAGAACTCCGCGATGTCGTTGACCGCGAGGAAGTAAGGGGTGAAGCCCATCGCGTCTATGGTGCCCAGCTCGAAGTGCAGCCGCTCCAGCGCGGCGGAGGACAGCGGGCGGTAGAGCCGGGAGGCCCCCTCGAAGCAGAGCTTCGTCAGGTGGGAGAAGGCGGTCTCGCCGGGGGGCAGGTCGGGCTCGGGGAACAGCCACTCGCCCAGCCGGAAGCGGAAATCGCAGGCATCGGCTATCTCCTTCGTGTTGGCCACGGCATCGGGCGCTTCGCTGTACGGGTATCCGGAGAACAGGCGCTCGACCTCGGCGGCCGGCTTGATGTAGCACTCGGGGTCGGCAGACCCGCCGGGCGGTATGAGAGTGACGGGGCAGATAAGCCTTATGGCGCAGAGGACGCGGTGCAGGTCGTAGTCGTCCGGGCGCGCGAATGCCACCCGGTTGCTGGCCGCGCAGGGCACGCCCAGGCGGCGGGCCTCAATGATGAGCCGCTCGGCGCCTGCGTGGCTCTCCCGCGTCCCGGTGTCGGCTAGCTCCGCGTAGAGGGATCCGCCAAAGACGGAGCGCAGGGGCTCCAGCAGGGAAGCGTCTGCGCAGAGCGCGAACAGGCCCCCGTAGAGGGAAGCGAGCTTCTCAAAGGCGAGGGGCGCGTCCGCCAGTCGGCGCTCCGTAACCGCCCGGCAGAGGTTGCGGTACCCCGGCTCGTCGCGGGCGATGAGGATGACACGGGACGAGCTGCTCCCGCAGGGGGCTTCGACGAGGAGGTCGCACCCGATGAGCGGCTTTATGCCGGCGTCAACGGCTTTCTCGTAGAACTGCACCGCCCCGTAGAGGCCGTCGCGGTCGGTGAGCGCTATGGCGTCCATCCGCAGTTCCGAGCAGCGCTCCAGGATGGTGTCGATGGAGCTTCCGCCGTAGAGGAGGCTGAAATTGCTGTGGCAGTTGAGATGTACGAACTTCTTCATGAGTGCCAACGCCTGCCGGGCCGCGCACG
>JAGUWJ010000160.1 GCA_020062425.1 Actinomycetota bacterium | reverse complement strand
GACCACTCCGCCGATCGCCGGCGGTACCCACCCTGATTGAAAACCACGCGGTTATTGGCTAATTTGGAGGGGTGAAATCAGGGTTTTGGCCGATGCTCTGAGAGAAAGTATCAGGGATAAGCTGGAAAGTCGAAAAGATTATTCTCTGCGCGATGTTCAGGTGCTCGACCTGTTTTTCAAGAAACCCGTTAGCACGATTTCAGATATAGCTGAGAAAGCTGACTGCAGCTTTCCGACAGCCAGAAAGGTGATAGAGAAATTCGAGGGCAGCGGCCTGCTGATAGAAACGACCGGAATGCGAAGAAACAAACGGTTCCTCTTCAAACCTTATGTAGACCTCTTCAAATAGGGGCGAGGGCGGAGGCATATATTCATATCAGCAGCAGAGAACGATCCTGAGGAGGAGGTACTCGAATGAACCGAAGCGTGAATATTCAAAACCAAGTTCTGTCACTTGTTCTGACCTTAGGGCTGGCCCTGTTGCTAGGAATGTGTTTTCTGACAGTGGGGTGTGGCGGGCAGGCGAATGATCTGACCGTCGAAGAAGTCAAACTTGCTGAGGTTGATCTCCCAGGCTGGACGCTCGAGGAAGAGGTCACAGCGACTCCGGAGAACGCAGCCGAGGGGAGTGTGGTGAAGCAGCTCTACGACGCTGGAGCTGTCACCATATTGAACCAGGTGTTCGAGAAGGACGGCGCCAACCTGCAGGTGAACTATGTGCAGATGGAGAGCGCTGAGGATGCCAACGACGCAAAGGCGATTCTGGACGTCGCCGTGGGTGGCAAGAACACACTCGGGGTAGAGCAGAACATGGCCTTCGAGATAATCGGTTCGGAGGCTGACAGGGAGATGGCCGCGGAGGAACTGGGGTTGTAGTTAATCCATTTGCACGAGCATGGCTATGCGACGGAGGACAGGATGATCCCAAGAGTGATAATACATAACGCGGTTAGCGTTGACGGCCGCGTGAGCGGCTTCATGCCGGACATGGGCCTATACTACGGGCTGGCGCGGTCTTTTGAGGAAGACGCCACGCTGTCTGGCGCGGATACTATCCTCGCAGGGCTCGAGCAGTTCTCGGAAGACTTCGACGCTTTCGAGGGCGGTGAAGCGGTTATCCCCGGAGGCTCTCAGGACTCCCTGCCCTTGCTGGTGGTCACCGACTCGAGAGGCAGGGTGAAGGCATGGGAGAGGTTCCTCGGCATGCCGTTCTGGCGCGCAGGGGTTTCGCTTTGCAGCCGCTCGACCCCGAGCGAGCACCTGGCATATCTCGAGAGTGCTGGTGTGGACGTGATCGTAACGGGCGAAGACCTCGTGAACCTGCGCCTCGCGCTGGAGGAACTCAACGCCAGATACGGCGTCGAGAAGATCCGCATGGACAGTGGGGGCACTCTGAACGGCGCGATGCTGCGTGAAGGGCTGGTGAGCGAGGTGAGTGTACTCGTGAGCCCGTGTATCGTGGGGCTCGAGAGCATCGGGGCACTGGTGGACTCACCCGAGCTCGAGCTTGTCCGGCTGGAACTGGCGGGCGTTGAGGAATTGAAAGGCGGCTACGTCTGGCTGCGCTTCCATGTGAGGCAGAAGGAGAATTCCTGACCGAAGGTAAAATCGGGACAAGCGACGAACTTCTCAGTGCAACCGGCGTTTGCGGAGGGTGGCCTGCGGCGGGTCACATATCATGGTCCTTGTTTTCAGTGGGGGTTTAATGGTAACTCAACTGCTGATATTCTCTCAGGTCGTCGCGCAATCTGCGGAGAGCGAGCCCGCGGAGTACATATTGTACGCAATAGTAATTGCAGTATTCCTGGCAGTTGCACTAGCATTCGGTCATTTATCGGGCAAACGGGCAGCGAGCGCCGGGGGCAATTACTGGTTGTTCGCGCCACTCGGCTTTTTCTTCGGAATCTTCGGATATACTGCTGCGGTAATCTACTCTGCCGTGGTCAGATCTACTCAGAAGAAAAGGTCCAGCACGGCTGTTCACGGGGCGCACTACCCGCCGGGATACGCGCAAGGCCATCCGCCCATCCACCCGCAAGCACCACCATACCCGGAACAGCCTGTTCAGGCGCCGCGGCCCGAGCCAGGGCCCACGCCAGTGGCTGCGCAGGGGATATTCCAGGATTCAGATTTCGTTCCGAATCCTCCCATGCGCCGTTCGTCGCAAGAGCAGCCAGAAGGAGCAGAGTCACAGAACGGACAGGCGAGCAGGGGGTTCCTGCAGCCGAAGATTCCGCCATGGGAACAGACTGCCCCAGCGCCGTCAGGCTTGAGGACCTGCGCCGGGTGCGGGGCTGACAACCCGGGTAGATCAACCTTATGTTGGCGCTGCGGGCAAAAGCTGGATGTGACAGGCGCTGCGCGGAGGTGTCCCCAGTGCAACACTGTCCTGGAGCCGCTGGCCGACTACTGCCCGAAATGCGGAACGCACCTGAGCATCGGCTGAAGCATTCAGGCGGGGCTCACTTCTCGCGGCCGGTGACGAAGTCGGCGAAGACGTCCACCACCGAGTAGATGTCGTCTTCTCCTGTGAACCAGTCGAGATCCAGGAACTCGACGTATGCCACCACGAAATGGAAGCCGAGTATGCAGACAACCGCTGAGAGAGTGCTGACATCTTCGCTGATCTCCCCACGGCTCTTGGCTTTTTCCACTATGGCGAAGAACAGCTTGTACAGTGTCTGGAAGCTCTCGCGGAAATCGTCGAGGAGATCCTTGTCGAACATCGAATCGAGGCTTTGAAAGATCAGCTTGACTCTCAAGGGATGCTCGCTCAGGTAGGTGAGAAAGTTCCGCTCGCTGATCTTGAGGAAAGCCCTGACATCGTTCAGTGGGGGAGCGGCTCTGCCGAGAGCCTCGAACAGGTCTTGGAGAGCCTGCTTGACGGCCTGCCGGTAGATCTCCTTCTTGTTCTCGAAGTATAGAAAAAGCGTGCGCTCAGATACCCCGGCGGCTTGCGCCAGCTCCTTTGTGGTCGCCCAGTGATAGCTCTTCGCGCCGAAGACCTCCATTGCCGCCTCCAGTATCTGTTTGCGGCGGGCTTCCGCACCGGGTCTTTTGACTTTATCGGCCATCGTTGACCTCCAAACTAGTAAGTAAGTGATTACTTACATTATGTTAACAAAACTTCAGCGCCACTGTAAATTGTCAATATAGGCATAGTCTAGGGAACTTCTATTATCCTACTTGACTGAGGCAATTGTATTGAGCAATAATCACCGGGTACGAACTATAGCATTCACTATACTTGTACTCTTCGAAGAGGTGCGGCGATGGGCAAGGAGCAATTGAGGAAGTGCCGTCAGATGCTTTTCATTGGCTGGAGAGGCCTGCGGAGCGGGACGCTCTTCCTCATCGACGAGCTGAGAAGGGGGACCCTGCACAAGAACCTCCTCAGCATCGTGAAAGCCCGCGGTCTCTCGATATCGGCTGACATGTCTCACGCTGACCTGCTTGAGGAAAGGGCCGCAAAGATAGGCGATAGACCGTTTCTCGAGTTCAAAGACCTGACCTTCAGCTATTCAGAGATGGACCGGAACGCGAACCGTGTCGCCAACTTCCTCAGCTCGTTCGGCGCAGGACCAGGCTGCGGCCTCGCCATAGTGATGAAGAACTCTCCCCGCTGGCTGGACGTACTCTTCGGGCTGGAGAAGCTGGGGATGTACGCCGTGCCGGTGAACATAGCTCTGCGCGGCGACCAGCTCGCGCACGTCATCGACGACTCCGACGCGAGCATGGTGGTCATCGATCACGACCTCGTACCGTACTTCGACGAGATCAAGGGCAGGCTCGGACAGATCGAGACTGTCATAGTGAACGCTCAGGGCGCGCCAGGGGAATTCATGGTGCCAATCGGCACGGTTGATCTGGGGGAAGCTTACGGCACGGGCTCAGACGCCTCGAAGCCCCGGGTAAGCTGCAACCCGGACGACATGATAACCATAATGTATACTTCGGGCACCACCGGGCTGCCCAAGGGTGTCGTCTACCGGTACGGTGACTCAAACGTCAAGGCCGTATCTGTCATGAGCCGTTTCTTCTTGAGCAGGGACGATGTCTATTACACGTGCTACCCGCTCTTTCACGCGAACGCGCTCTTTCTGACCGTTACCCCCTCCCTGCACGCGGGATGCAGGGTGGCGCTGGGCGAGAGGTTCAGCGCGAGCCGTTTCTGGGACGAGCTCAGGCGGCACAAGGTCACAATCTTCAACGGTCTGGGTGCCGTGATGCCCATCCTGATGAAGCAACCCGAGAAGCCGAACGACATGGACAACAGCGTGCACGCGGTTCTCTCGGCCGGGTGCCCGGCCGACATGTGGGAGGAGTTCGAGGAGAGGTTCGGGGTGCGAATATACGAAGCGTACGGCGCGGTGGACGGGGCCGGGGTGGTGCTGATAAACCTTGGGACGGGGCCCGTCGGCTCGATGGGGAAGCCGCTTGGCTCCAAGTGCCGGATCATAGACAGCGAGGGCAGGGACGCCCCTGCGGGAACGCCAGGCGAGCTCATCAGCTACGTGGGCAACAGACCCAGCACGGTCGAGTACTACAAGAACGCGGAAGCCTCAAGCGACAAGGTGCGAGACGGCTGGCTCTACACCGGTGACCTCGTCTACAAAGACAGGAAGGGCTACATCTATTTTCTGGGCCGGAACACCGAGTCGATGCGCTGCAAGGGCGAGAACGTCTCGGCGTACGAGGTCGAGCAGGCCATATTGAAGCACCCTGATGTGCTCGAGTGCGCGGTCTATGCCGTGCCGAGCGAGCTCGCTGAGGACGACATCATGGCGACGCTGGTTCCGATCGAAGGGAAGACGCTCGAACCCTCGAGAATGCCCGAGTTCCTCGCCGACAAGCTCGCTAGGTTCGCCATCCCCCGGTACTACCGCATCATCGACGCGCTTCCCAAGACTGAGACGCACCGCGTCATCAAGAAGGAGCTCGAAGCCCTGGGGATGACGGAGGACACCTACGACTCCGCGGCGAAAGCGGGGCGTGAATGAGCGTGAAGGCAGACTTCCTGAACGCGGTGGGAGGGATTCCTGACCGCCTGCTCTTGAGCGTTCCCGACGTGACCATCCACAAGTCATCTCTCGACCGGGAGACTTACCTGCGCAGGCTCGCATTCTACGACCCGGACCGCTGGGACCAGGAGAAGACGCCGTTTTTCCAGCTTCCGGACGAGGCGCCCGAAAGCGAGGTCGTCGAGACGAGGCCGTTCGGTTCCGGGAGATGCGACCTGTTCAGCTACCCGAGTGGTTATGTCGTGAGGAACCCGGAGGTCGAGGGAGACTTCAACCGACACCCTGAGAACCTCACGGGGTACCTCAATCTATGGCGCCACGATGACTCGACCGACAGGCCGCTCGTCCTGGCCATCCACGGATTCATGATGGGAGGGCCGAAAAGAGCGCTTCGCTTGTTCAGGATAAAGCGGCTCTTCGATATGGGGGTCGACGTCGCCCTACATACCCTTCCCGGGCACTGGAGGCGGAGCGACGGCCCCAAGAAACAGCGGCTGCTCGACCCCGCGGACGTCCCTCTCACCGTGGAGCGCCTGGCTCAGAACATCCACGACCTGCACTCCGCGCAGCTGCTGCTCAAGGGGATTGGGTACGAGCGGATGGGAATCATCGGCGCCAGCATGGGCGGGTTCTCAGCGGCGCTCTATGCCGCACAGGTTGAAAGCGGTCCCGACTTCATATTCATGGCTGTGCCATCCGTCCTGGTGGATCATTATCTGCTGCCCAAGGGCAGACGCTTCAGATTCCCCGTGGACTCTGAGCTGGTCAGGGCGACAGAGCGCGCTCAGGAGATATGCTCGCCTCTGTACCTCGAACCGCGATATGACGTGGAGCGCATCCGCGTAGTCGCTCATGCGGGTGACCGTGTCTGCGATGTGCGGGATACGAGGCGCTGGAAAGATAATTGGGGTGTTACCGATTACACGGAGGTGATCGGCGGGCACTTCCTCTACCTCGACAAGCACGCCCGCGGAGAGGCCTGGTACGGGCTGTTGAAGGAACGGGGTTACATAGAGTAGCTGCATAGTACGGCCGGGGGAAAGGGTTGAGACACATGGAGATTCACGGCAAGAAGGTCCTCGTTACCGGAGTAGCGAGCGGCATCGGCAGGGCGACCGCGCTCGCTCTTGCGGAGCGGGGCGCCAGGCTGTTCATCACCGACATCAACTCGGAAGGGCTCGAGGAGACCCGACGCCTTATTGTGGAGAAGGGCGGAGAGGTCTGCCTTTCGAAGACGGTCGATGTTTCGGACTATGACGCGATGAGAGAGCTGGCTGACGAGGTGCACTCGACCTTCGGGCCGCTGGACATCCTGGCCAACGTAGCGGGGGTAGCGCTTTTCTCACAGGTCGAAGACATGACCCACGACCAGTGGGAGAGGATAGTGAACGTGAACATGTGGGGGCCTTACCACGGCATCGAGTGCTTCGTTCCCGAGATGGTACGAGCCGGGAAGGGTGGGCATGTTCTGACCGTCTCTTCCACCGCGGGTATCATCGGCCTGCCCTGGCACGCCGTCTACGCCGGCACCAAGCACGCGCTGGTCGGGACCTCGGAAGTGCTGAGATTTGACCTCAGAAAGCACAATATCGGGGTGAGCGTCGTCCTGCCGGGGGCGGTCAACACCGGGATGGTGCAGTCGGTGGTCATCAACGCGGACGAGGACGCGTGCGAGAGGGGTCGCAACCTGTTCGTAAAGATCACCATCGCCCCCGAGAAGGTTGCGGACTTGATCGTCAAGGCCATCGAGAAGAACAAGTACATGGTCATCACGTCGCCGGATATCAAGCTGCTGTACTTCCTGAAGAAGTACCTCCCGCCCGCGTACAGGCTCGTCATGCGGTTCATGACGTGGCTGCTGGACAAAGCGCTTCCGAGGACAGCCTGACCGGCCTTGAGGCTCGGCCGCCCTGTACAGACCGCCTCGAACACAGAGAGCGGCTGCAAAGTTAACTCCTGCCTCTCCAGTGGGAAGGATTGCCTCGCCTCTAGCAGAATGAGACCGGCTGAAGGGGGAAACAACTGGATGGAGGTGCCGCGATGTTGACCACTTCACTAATCGCCACTTTCGGTCAAATGCATTGGGGAGGGGAATGGGACCAGGCGGGGTGGTTCTGGATGGCCCTGATGATGATCGGCGGCGCGATACTCGTTGTGGTCGTAGTATGGCTGCTGATGAGGCCGTTCTACGACAATACGAATGCCACAGGTAGTGCCGCGGAATCGCCGCTGGATATCGCCAAGAGACGATACGCGGCAGGCGAGATCACCGAAGAGGAATTCGAGAAGATCAAGGATAACATCAAGGGCTCCGGTTGACAGTGGCTTGCCGGAATCGCTATTGCGGTTGAAGTGGTTGAACACCTTCAGCCACTTGCCGGCAACGGCCCACTTGTGAGACTAGTCCTCAGGTGACCGCTTTCTTCACGAGCGCTGCGACCCGTTCCTCTTCGGCGGGGGTCAACTCAGTCAGAGCGAAGGCGATCGGCCACATGGCGCTTTCGTCGAGCTTCGCCTCGTCGTCGAAGCCGAGCGTCATGTACCTCTCCTTGAACTTCTCCCCGCCGCGGAAGAAGCAGACGAACTTGCCGCCCCTGGCGTACGCGGGCATACCGTACCAGACTTTCGGTGAGAGGACCGGCGCGCTGGCCTTGATGATGGCATTGAGCCGCTCGCCCATCGCGCGGTACGGTTCAGGCATCGCGGCGATCTTCTCGAGCACGGCGCTTTCTCCGTCAGCCTTGTCCGCGCGCGGGCCGGGGCGTGATGCCGCTTTTGGTGGTTTTTTCTTATCCATATTGCGAATCCCTTTCATTTGGTAATGAGCCCCATTTCGGGTTTTGACAACCTGAATCACAATCCTGCCAGGTCATTTGCGCATTTGTTCCGCCATTCTGATGCCAACGCACTGTGAAGGAATGCACGGAATCTCGCAGAATGAGGTCGTCTATAACCAGGTCTTTTTGCCAATGGGAGTGCGGTGGTCACGCGAGATGGCAGGCGAGCTGATCTATTTGGATTACAACGCGACGACTCCCCTCGATCCCGAGGTGATCGAGGAGATGCGGCCGTACATGGAGGAGCACTTCGGGAATCCATCCAGCTCCTACTCGTACGGCGCAAGGACCAGGGGCGCCGTCGAGCAAGCCCGCGCCCAGGTTGCCGACCTGCTGGGGTGTGAGCCGGGGGAACTGGTGTTCACCAGCGGTGGAACGGAATCCAACAACTTTGCGATGAAAGGGACGGCTTTCGCCAACCGCGAGAAGGGTAACCATATCGTGACGACTCGCATCGAGCACCCGGCGGTGCTCGAGGTCTGCGCATACCTCGAGAGGCTGGATTTCGATGTTACGTACCTGCCTGTAGACGAGTTCGGGCTTGTCAACGCTTCGAGCGTAGAAGAAGCCATCACGGACCAAACGGTTCTCGTAACGGTGATGCACGCGAACAACGAGGTCGGGACTATTCAACCGATCGAGCGCATTTCTGAGCTGGCTTCGGAACGGGGGCTGGTCTTCCATACCGATGCGGCGCAATCGGTGGGGAAGATCCCCGTGCTCGTCCGTGACCTCGGCGTCAGCCTTCTTTCGCTGGCCGGGCACAAGGTATATGCACCGAAAGGAATCGGGGCGCTCTACGTCAGGGAAGGGCTGCGACTCGAGAAATTCATGCACGGAGCCGGCCAGGAGCGGGGCATGAGGGCGGGTACGGAGAACGTCATGGGGATCGTCGGCCTGGGAAAGGCCTGCGAGATAGCCGGGCGAGACCTTGACCGAAACGCCGGCCGGATGATGGAGACTCGCGACGCCCTGCAGGAAGGCCTGACCCGCGCTATTGAAGGAGTGCGGACGAACGGGCATCCGGGAAAGCGCCTCCCCAACACGTTGAGCGCGAGCATCCGGGGAGTTGACGCGGACGTCCTCATAAACGACATCCAGGCAGGTGTCGCCGCTTCCGCGGGCGCGGCCTGCCACTCGGGCCAGACTGAGGTTTCACACGTCCTGAGGGCAATGGGAGTCCCGGAGTCCTGGGCGAGGGGAACCATTCGGCTGTCAACCGGCAGGACGACCGAAGCGGATGAAATAGAGGCCGCGATAAAGACAATCACTGAAGCCGTGACCAGGCTCAGGAGAACGGCGACCGGAGATTAGGAGACACGGGTCATGCAGAAGATAACCATTATCATCAACGGAGCACCGTACGGGACCGAGGCTCCGTACAACGCGCTTCGCCTGGCGAATGCCCTGCTCGCGGGCAAGGACAAGGCGGAGGTCAGCATCTTCCTGGTGGCCGATGCCGTGTTCGCGGCCAAGAAAGGCCAGGAGCCACCGGAGGGTTATTACAACATAGGGCAGATGGTCTCCAAGGCCATTTCAGGCGGAGCCACGGTCCGTCTGTGTGGGACCTGCTCGGGGGCGCGGGCCATCACCCAGGAGGTAATCGTCGAAGGGGCAACCATCAGCTCAATGATCGAACTCGCGAGGCTCATCAAGGAGAGCGACAAGGTCATCAGTTTCTAGGCGTAGGGGGAATCGTGTTGGGCGAGAAGCGGGAGGCAAGGATATACGACAGGGTGGCTTGGCGGTACGACCTGCTGGAGACCCCCATGGAGAAGATGCTCTTCTCCAGGCTGAGACGGGAGCTGCTCGCGGGAGTCCACGGCAGGGTGCTCGAGGTAGGGGTGGGGACGGGGAAGAACCTACCCTACTACCCGCCGGGTGTCGAGCTCACGGGAATCGACATAAGCCCCCGCATGCTCGAGCGGGCACGGAGGCGGGCGGAAAACCTCGGCATCGAAGTGGACCTAGAGGTCATGGACGTGGAGGACCTGCCGTTCGAGGACCGCACCTTCGACTTCATCGTGGTCACCTTCGTCTTCTGCTCGACGAGCGACCCGGTGAAGGGCCTCCGCGAGCTGGGGCGCGTGCTCAAGGACGACGGGACCATCCTCATGCTCGAGCACGTCCGCAGCGAGAACAGGGTGCTCGGAAAGCTCATGGACTGGTTCAACCCCCTCATTCGATGGATGTTCGGCCCGAACATCAACCGTCGCACGGTGGAGAATGTCGAGAAAGCTGGGCTGGAAGTAGTCTCGGTCGAGAACAAGGGCCCGAAGATACTCAAGAAGGTCGTCGTGCGCCGGGTTGCCGGATGACTCTATGCAGCGATTGAACTTGTCTGGTGCGCCTTCGTAACCGACATCGGTGCACAGGGACAGGCAGACCATGATACGGTTGTTGTGCCCGTCGCAGCACTTCGCGTCCACCTTGATGCAGTCGTCTACGCCCTCCATCCACTCAACCCCGGGGGAATTCTGGCAGGACATCGACGTGAGAGCCCCTTGCCGCCGAAGGCCCGCACATCAGACTTGTGCCACTGACATTCTATGCCCCGAAAGAGATGAGAAGGTAAGTTGAATGTTGGAGTTGACCCGCTTTCGTGACACCCTGAGTTCGGACACAATAGTGTCCCGAGAAAGGGGTCAACATGCCAAGAGGAGTGAGATTTCCTCCCGAGTTT
>JAGUWJ010000164.1 GCA_020062425.1 Actinomycetota bacterium | reverse complement strand
GGTCGCGGTGAGCCTGGGCATCTACGACGGCTACAAGCAGATAAAGCGGGTCCTGAAGAAAAGGGAGCGCTTCGAGCCCGACCCGCGGACCGCAGCCGAATACGAGCGGCTATACAAGGCTTTCAGGGATCTGCACCCTCCCCTGTCGAAAGCCTCGAAGATGCTCAACACGGCCGTCCAGCCTACTTAACTGCCTATTTACCTTTAGCAATATGGCACATCAATGACAATAATCACCTTACATATTGACTTATAGTAATACCAATGTTATAATCCTCCATCACAGGTGGGTCCAAGAACGGGGAGTTGATCATGGACACCGCAACGGTCAGTTCCAAGTACCAGATAGTCATCCCCAAGAAGGCGCGGGACGTCCTCGGCATCAAGGAGGGCGACAAGATACTCTTCGATTACAGGGAAGGCATGGTGCTGCTCCTCGCGCGGCCCAAGGACTTCGTGGAGTTCTCGAAGGGCCTCGGGTCAGAGCTCTGGCGCGACTCCGGGCGGGAAGAAGAGAACGTCGAGGGGGAGAGTTCGTCTTGGCAAAAGAAAAGCGATTGAAGAAAGACCTCGGCGAACACAAGAGGGTCGGGCTCGACACCTGCGTGTTCATCCACCACTTCGAGGGCGGCGAGCTATCTGAGCTGACGGCGGTCGTTCTCGAGCGCGTTCAGGACGGCCGTGTGACCGGCTGCGTCTCGGCGCTGAGCCTCACCGAGGTGCTGGTCAAACCGCTGGAGAAAGGGCTCGACGGCCTGGCGGACCTCTACAGGGTGGTCTTCCACGAGATGCCGAATCTCGAGACGGTTTCTGTGGACCAGGAGGTGGCATCCAAGGCGGCTTGGCTGAGAGCGTCTCAAGGGCTGGGGTTAGGTGAGAGCATAGTGCTCGCGTGTGCTCTTCAGGCAGGAACCACCGCCTTCATCACGGATAAGAACATCAAAGCAGAGATAAATGGTTTGCAGGTGCTCGCGCTGGAGGACTATCTTTAGAGACGGCAACGCGGAATTCACGCAGAGGAAAGGACTGAGCGCCTGCGCTCGACGGTGAACATCATGATAAACAAAGTCGTACTCATCGAGCCGAAATCTCCGGGCTTCCACGTCTTCTCCAAGTTCAAGCTTCCACGCCTGGGCCTTCCACTCCTGGGAGCCCTGCTCGAGCGGGAGTTCGGGGTCGAGGTGAAGATCTACTTCCAGGAGATCGCGAGGATCGACTGGGGAGAGGTCATGAGCGCCGACCTGGTCGGCATATCCACCATAACCCCGACCGCCCCGGTGGCCTACAGCCTGCTGGACCGTATAAAGAAAGAGAGCGAGATTCCGGTCATGATGGGAGGGCCCCACGTATCGTTCCTCGCCGACGAGGCGCTGGAGCGCGGGGCGGACTACGTTTTCCGCGGTGAGGGAGAAGAGGCTCTTGTCGAACTCGTCCGGCAGTTGAACGGCGGCGGGGGTGATCTTTCATCCATAGCCGGGCTCTCGTACCGTGACGACGACGGCTTCCACCACAACCCCGACCGGGGGAGGATAGCGCACCTGTCGTCACTGCCCCGGCCCGACCTGACGCTTATCGAGGGGTTCGAGAAGCTGAGGATCATACCGGTCATGACTTCCCGCGGCTGCCCGTACGATTGCAAGTTCTGCTCCGTCACCAGCATGTTCGGCCGCCGGTACCGCTTCCGGGATACCGACGACGTCATGGCTGAGCTCGAGGAACTGACTGCACGGAGCCCCAGGGCGTCGGTCTTCTTCTACGACGACAACTTCACCGCGTCGCCTGCGCACACCAAGGAGCTCCTTCGCAAGATGAAAGAGAAGGGCATCACACCCAATTGGCACGCCCAGGCGAGGGTCGATGTCGTAGAGGATGAAGAGCTGATGACCCTCATGAAAGAGACCAACTGCGTAAACCTGTTCCTGGGGCTGGAGTCTATCAACCCCGCCACGCTGGAGGCTTACCGCAAGGCGCAGACCGTGGCCGATATCGAGCGCGCCGTCGAAGTGATCCACAAGTACAAGATAAGGGTCCACGGCATGTTCGTGCTGGGGTCGGACGAGGACGACAAAGAGACCATCCGTGAGACAGTGCAGTTCGCCAAGAGATCGGGAATAGACACGGTCCAGTTCCTGGTGCTGACCCCGCTTCCAGGCACTGAGACTTTCGACGAGCTGAAAAGGGATGGCAGGATCTTCGTCGATGACTGGGGCAAGTTCAGCGGGCACCACGTCGTCTTCAAGCCCGCCAAGATGTCGCCGTTCCAGCTCCAGAAATGGAGTGGTCTCGCGGCCATGCGCAAGTTCTACTCGATCCCGCAGTGCATGAAGCTCGGTGTGTCCTTCAGGTGGAAGGATATGGCCATCCGCATGTACGCGCACCGGACTCTGAACAAATGGAAGGCCAGCAACAAGTACTTTGTCTCGGAGCTGAAACACCGCTATAAGGCCGAGCGGCAGGAGAGGAAGGCCGAGAGGGCTCACCGCAAGCAGGAGCGAAAAGACCGCGAGGTGGTCGGGATCTCGCCCGAGGGGACCGCCAGGCCGCGCGGCGGCGTTCACTCGGAGTCAGGGCATCCGACTTCTGAGTAGACTCTTCAGCCTTTTCGAACCGCGGGATCATTCTTCGCCCACCCGCCAGGCAGTATGATATTCATGTGAACACTACCGGGGAGGTACCTTGGCATCGAACGACGAGCTGAAGGTCCAGAGCCGAGACGGTTTTGCGGTCATCACACTGAACCGCCCCGGCAAGGGGAACGCCCTGACCGCGACCCTGCTGGAGTCGCTGACAGGATCCCTGGGAGAGCTGGCCGCTGAGGGGGTCGTCCGCTGCGTGGTGCTGGGGGGCGCAGGCGGCAGGTTCTCCGTTGGCATGGACTTGAGCGAGATGGCGAGTCTCACCGGCGAGGAGAGCCAGGCGCTCATCGGGCCCGGAGGGCCGCTCAGGCGCGCCATCGGAGCAGTGGAGAGCTTCCCTTACCCGGTCGTCGCCATGGTGGAAGGCCACGCAGCCGGGGCCGCCTGCGAGCTCGCGGTAGCGTGCGACCTGAGAGCGGGTTCCGAATCATCGAAGATGGGCATGCCGCCTGCGAGGCTGGGCATCGTCTACCCGCCGGAGGGGCTGGAGCGGTTCGTCCGGGTGCTGGGCTTGAGCACCGCCCGGAAGCTTTTCTACACCGCCAGGTACTACGCGGGCCCGGAGCTGCTCACCATGGGCATGCTCGACTTCCTCTGCCCTGATGAAGGCCTGGAGGCGTTCATCGAGGAACTCGCGGATCACCTCACCTCGAACTCACCCGTGTCGATGAGAGGCCACAAGCGTATACTCGGCATGCTCGTGGGGCCGAAGAGGCTGGAGGGGGAAGACGCGGTCGAGGCCTCGAGGCTGGTGTCCGGGGCTATGGGAAGCTCTGACGTCGTGGAAGGCATAGTCGCCTTCAGTGAGAAGCGCGACCCGAGGTTCGCACCCGGGGCGGACGGGAGCTAGAGGCTCGAGCGCGGTCAGTACCTCGGATCGTCTTGGGGGTGCTCCTCGCGCCAGCGGCGCACTATGGGACCGTCCTCGCGCCAGGCAACGCAGCTGTCTATCAGCCCGAACTGCTCGGCGCTCTGCGCCATGGCCTTGTCTCTCATCTCGTTCTCGGGCATGTGCTTACGCAGGTACGCACCGCGCCCCTGGACGCTCGCATTGCCCATGTTCATGACCAGGGCGGCGAGATGCGTGCAGCCGCGGTTGGAGCCCACGGTGCTCTTGACCAGGTCGCTGAACCCCGGCAGTATCTTCGCCCCCAGGAGCTCGCTCAAGCTGTCGAGCCCGGCGAGGCATTCCTGGAGAGGCCAGTGAGGCATGGAACCCTCGATCTCGGTTATAACGCCGTCGAACACAGATACGCGCATGGTGACGTCCATCCCGTGCAGCGGCTCGCTCAGGCGGGTGTCCCTGAGCCGGCCCTCGAGGCGGATGAAGGTGCCCTCGTCGAATATGTCCACCTCGATATTCCTCGAAAAGAGCCTTTCGTCGTCTATCTCGAACCTCCGGATCTCGCGTGGCTTCCGGGAGAATGATATCACTCTCACGGGCGCATCCGTACGCGTGCGGGGCGCCATCGGGCATAAGTGATAAAATCCATATGCGAGAAAGGGGCGGGGCCCCTTTCTCGTGTGTGCCTTTGTGGGGCATGACGAACAGTGACAAGGGCTCACACCCTTTGAGAGAAAGAAGGCTTGAGATGGACGAACTCCTCATAGAGCGAGATGGTGACGTCGAGGTGATAACCCTCAACCGCCCGGAAGTGCACAACTCCTTCACTTACGGCATGGTCCAGGGGATAGGAGACGTGCTGGAGGCTGCGCAGGGCGACGACGGCGTCCGGGCGGTTGTGATAACCGGCGCAGGCGACAAGGCCTTCTGCACCGGCGCGGACCTCACCGGGAGGGGCAGCTCCAGGACTGACGCCAACACCGCCCTCGGGATGAGGGTGACCACGTTCGGTTACTCGCGGATGATCAGCTCGATATGGGCGCTCGAAAAGCCCGTCATAGGAGCTGTAAACGGCATAGCGGCCGGCGCGGGCTGCAACTTCGCCCTGTCCTGCGACATGGTGATAGCGGCGGACACAGCCAGGTTCATCCAGGTCTTCGTGAGGAGAGGCCTCGTTGCCGACGCGGGGGGCACATATTTCCTGCCCCGCCTGGTGGGGCTCGCCAAGGCGAAGGAGCTGATGCTTCTCGGCGAGGACCTGCCCGCGGACAAGGCCGCCGAGATAGGCCTGATCTACAAGGCGGTGCCGGCGAATAGCCTGATGGAAGAGGCGATGGGTCTCGCCCGGCGCCTGGCCAGGGGGCCGACCCGCTCCATAGGCATGATGAAGACCATGCTCAACAAGTCCTTCGACTCTGACATAATGACCGCGCTGGAGCGCGAGGCCTCTCTCCAGGGCATAGCGGTGAGCACAGAGGACGTGGTGGAGGGGATCCTCTCGTTCCTTCAGAAGAGGGACCCCGAGTTCAAGGGCAAGTAGGGCGGACCCCGTGCCCATCCGCAGGAAGAGATTGCCGATCGTCTTCGCGCTGCTCGCCCTCACGCTCTGCTGCGCTTCCCCCGCTTTCGCGTCGTGGAACGGCGGCCACGATGTGCTGGGCGCCGCCGAGGCGGGAAAGGCGTGGTATTTCGCCGAGGGCACGACAAGGGCCGGCTTCAGCGAGTACATCTGCCTTTTCAACCCCGGCGAACGTGTCGCCGTCACCAGCCTCAGCTACATGCTCGGCACCGGGGAGAACGTCGAGCGCCGGTACGACCTCCTGCCCCGCACCCGGGCTACCGTGGACGTCAGCGCACAGGTTCCGCCCGGGAACGATGTTTCGGTTGAAGTCACGTCGTCGGAGCCGGTGGTGGCGGAGCGCTCGATGTATTTTGACTACAAGGGCGCCTGTTCGGGAGGGCACGCGTCTCCCGGGGCGGCCTCGCCCCAGAAGACATGGTACTTCGCGGAAGGGTGTACCCGGCCGGGCTACGACACCTACCTGTGTGTCCAGAACCCGGACGTCCGTGACGCGATGATCGAGCTGAAGTACTTCCGTTCCGGGGTGGACCCAGAGGTCAGGAAGGACGTGAAGGTCCCCGCCAGGAGCCGCTTCACGATACCGGTGCACGAGGAGCCGCTGGGGATAGGCCGGTACGACGACGGACGCGGCGACGTGGCCATCGAGGTGCGGAGCACCAACGGCGTCCCGGTGCTGGTGGAGCGCCCCATGTACTTCAACCGGGGCCCGTACCTCGACGGCGGGCACGACGTGGTCGGCGCCGCAGGTCCGGCGGAAGCCTGGTACTTTGCGGAGGGCTGCTCCCGCGACGGCTTCGACACGTACATCTGCCTTGCGAATCCCGGCCGCATGAGGGCGGTCGTGAGCGTCCATTACTACTGTGGCGACGGCCGGACCGAGACGAGGCGGAACATCGAGGTCGAGCCGGAGAGCCGGTTCACCATAGCCGCCCACGAGGATGAACTGGGTGCGGGGCGGCGCAACGACGCTGGCGGCGACTTCAGCATAAAGGTGGAGTCGGAAAACGGCGTGCCGGTGGTGGCGGAGCGGCCCGTCTACTTCATGTACAGGCCGTTCTGGTCGGGAGGGCACGACGTGGTGGGCGCGCAGAAGCCGGAGACGGAGTGGTACTTCGCAGAGGGGTGCACGCGGATGGGCTTCGAGACGTACCTCTGCATGCAGAACCCCGGCCGAGGGGACGCGCTTGTCGACATCGCCTATTTCATGGGTGACGGGACCATAAACGAGAAGCACGGGGTCAGGGTCGCGGGCGGGAGCCGCTTCACCGTTCCAGTGCACGACCCGGCCCTCGGGGTGGGAAGGTACGACGACAGCTCGGGCGATGTCTCGATCCGGGTCGAGTCGACGAACGGCGTCGGGGTGATAGCGGAGCGCTCCATGTACTTCGCGGACCGCTGGAGGACCATCGACAAGGCCGCGCTTGCGGATGCCTGGGGCTGGGGGGAGCTGTCACGGACCAGCCCCGCCAGGAACGATGTAGCGCTGACCTTCGATATCGAGGGCAGCAGCGCCATAGTCTCCAGGCTTCTGGACATCCTGAAGTCAAGGGGCGTCCGGGCGACTTTCTTCACACTCGGCCCGCTGGCCGCGAGCGCTCCCGACCTGATGCGGCGCATCGTAGCCGAAGGGCACGAGATCGCGAGCCATAGCATGAGCCACCCCATGTTCACCCGGCTGTCCCCCTGGCAGGTCGAGAGCGAGCTCTCGCGGACGGAGGCCGTCATAAGCCAGGCGACCGGCCTCGGCCCCAAGCCTTACTTCCGGTTCCCGTACGGCGACAGGAACGGAGGCCTGATAAGCCAGGTCAACTCGCTGGGTTACTTCTCGGTTTACTGGAGCGTGGACCCGCAAGACTGGAGCGGCAACTCGGTCGATACCATACAGGCGATAGTGATGGCGAACACGCGTAACGGCTCGATAATACTCATGCACGACCGTGACAAGACTGTTGCCGCCCTGCCCAGCGTGATCGACGGCCTGCGCGCCCGGGGCTTCGACATGGTACCGCTCACCGAAGCCCTCTTCCCCGGCCCCTGACGCTTACCCCTGGGGTAAGCGCTTCAGGGTAGCTGTTTGGTGTCCACGTACTGGTAGCGCAGGACCTCGGGGATATTGGCGGGGGTGAGCGTCATTGAATCCCGTTCCTCTGAGAACGTTATCTTGGTGGGCTTGTCCGAACCCTGGTAGGTTATCTCCAGCGAGAATCCCTTCTCGTCCTCGCTCGTCACCGTGTACGGGACAGAGGAGGTCTCTGCGCCCTTCTGCGGCTCGAACGTCACCTCGCTATCGCTGATGTAGAGGTCGGGATTGGTGCCGGGGACGGTGTTCTCCCAGTGCCCCAGCAGCGCCGCCCGCGGGGTGGACACGTCGCGCGAAGGCGAGCAGCAGCCCGTGACGGCACCGACCGTCAACCAGAGGATCGAAGCCGCGATGAACATTCTCTTCACAATCCATCACCTCCGCAGTGCTTCTCCAGGAAGTCGAGTGCCGTACGGCCCTTCAGGTCCTCCACAGTCGCCGCGGGCAGTCCGAACCAGTCGAGGTCCGCGTAGACCTGCGCGGGAGATCCCATCCCGGCGGGGTGGTCCGTGCCGAACATGGTGCGGCTGCTGAACTCCTCCAGCAGCGGTTCGAAGTGATCGAGGTTCTCCGCTATCTGCCGGCCTTCCTCGTGGCTGGTCCACTTCCCGGGGGACTCGCGGTACCAGCGCATCGCCGATACCGAGTTCGTCATGTCGAGGTACAACTGAGGATACTCGGACATCAGCTCGTACGCGAGTGTGAAGCGTGGGAACAGGGAATGCACCAGCACCACCGGCATCCCGGGGTGCCCCTCCAGGATGCCCCTCAGGTAGTCGAGATCCTGGGTCTGCCTGTAGAAGACGTCGAACCCGGTATGGACCACGAACGGCCGCGCGAGCTCTTCCAGCTTACTGAACATGGGCTCAAAGGTGGGCGAGAAAGCTTCGAAAAGCTGGACGTAGGGGTGGAGCTTTATCCCCGCCAGGCCGTACTCAGCGATGCAGCGCTCGGTCACTTCCTCTTTTCGAGGGGTCTTGGCGTGCAAAGAGCCGAAGCCGGTTACGTCAGGGTACGCCGATGCGACTTCGCGCGAGAAGGCGTTGAGGGGCTCGGTCTCCTCCTCCTTGAGCGGGAATACGAAGTTGAAGACCTTCTCCACCCCGCATGCCGCGAGGTCTTCGAGAACCTGGTCGGCGGTCATGTCCTCGCTGGACGGGTGCCCCGGGAATATCCTGTGTATCCAGCGCACCAGGCCGCGGGTCCTCGATGGAGGAAGTATGTGCACGTGCGAATCGACTATCATCTACAAGAAGTGTCCGTACCCGCTCGTAAAACCGGCACCTGACGTCTAACAGACCTGCGCATACCTTACCACAACGGTCTCACCCGGGCTGGCACGAGCGCGAGCCTTGATATAACCTCAGAGGCTGAACCGCTCGAGCGCGTGGGAAGGAGCGACAAACGTTGAAGCCGGGAAAGATGCTTAAGTGGACCGCGCTGGCCGCCGCGGCCTTGTACGCCAGAGAGCTGCGCCGCCTGGAGCCTACCCCAAAAGACCTGTTGAATCCGGAGTGGCACCGCGGGGCGCCCCTGCGTCTCCTGCTGGGCAGGATGGCTGACGCTCTCCCGGCGATTCAGGCGAAGTACGGCGGGTACGGCGTGAGAGCATTGCAGTTCGTCTTCTACCAGATAGGCGCGGACAGGGCGAACCTGATGCGCAAAGCCCTTGACATAGACGTGAACGACGCCCGGAGCCTGGGGCGCGTCATCGACTACCAGGACGGCCTGCTGGGAGTGAGCGGAGTCTGGACCGAGGAGTCCAGGGGCAGGGCGGTGAAGGAGGAGCACCAATGCCCCGCCGCCGGCGAGCTCGCCCGGTGCCCCCAGGTGTGCGAGGGACTGATCTCCGCTCTCGAGGCCGGGACCTTTTCGGTACTGAACCCCGGGCTGAAGGCCCCCTTCAGGGCCAGGTTTCTCTCCCGGGGAGACGACCGCTGTATCGTGGTCTTGGAACAGGGAGGAATCTCAGGACGGAGCGGGTCCTACCCTTACTTCACGCTGGGGGAAAAGACCCCCGATATCAGAGCGCCGGGCCTCTGGTGGAAACTCGCGGTCACCGCTCTCGCCAGCGTGGCGGTGGCCCTGGTCAAGATCGCCGTCTCCGGCGCCGACCAGCCCATGATGTGGTACGAGTCCTTCCGCCTGGTCGATTGACGGCTTGATACACGGCCGCTACTTGGTTATAAAGGTCACGGAGGATTAAGTGGGGGTATAGCTCAGTCGGGAGAGCGCGGGCTTTGCAAGCCCGAGGCCGGCGGTTCGATTCCGCCTACCTCCACCATCACGGCGGCTTTCAGGGCGTCCCTCACCACCCGGACCCGGCCTTCCGGTGCTCTTATGGTATATTCATGGGCGCCCGCGGTTGCCCGTCTCGAGCAAGAGGTCGCCGATGGCCGATCACGAACATGCGAAGATCATCAAGAAGGGTGTCAAAGCCTGGAACGAGTGGCGCAAGCGCAACATGGGGGTGAAGCCGGACCTGTCCGGGATCAAACTGAAAGGCGCCGAGCTCGCTTACGCCAACTTCACCATCACCGACCTCTCCGGCGCGGACCTCGCGGGCTCGAACCTGAGGCAGGCCTACATGACCCACGCCAACCTCTCCGGGGCTCGCTTGCGCGGTTCGACCCTCAGCCGCGCGGACATGCGCGCCTCTAACCTGGCCGAGGCCGACCTCTCCGGCTCGGACCTGTTCGAGGCGATATTCGCCAGGGCGGTGCTGTATCGTACCGACCTCTCCGGCTGTGACCTGAGGGACTCGATATTCATCGGGTCGTTCCTGGAGGAGGTGGATCTCTCGGATTCCGACCTGACGGGTGCCGATTTCACCCGCGCCAGGGCGGGCGGCCTCAAGACCGAGGGAACGAAAGGCTCACTCCCCTGATGCAAACCGGACCCGGGAGCGCGGACACGAGCGGATCCGCCGCAGGCGGAGTCCTGCTCCGCTCGTGCGACGCCGCCGACTTCGCCGCGGTGCTTCGACTTCTCGAGCAGCTCTGGCCCGAGTTGGAGCTGGATGCAGGCGCCCTGAGGCCCATCTTCCTCGACTGCCTCAAGAGGGACGACTGTGTGGCCGTCTGTGCGGTCGTATCGAGCGAGGTCGTGGGTTTCTGCGACCTCACGTTGAGGATGAGCCTCTGGAAGGCGGGAATGCTCGCTTACGTGGATGAGCTGGTGGTGGATGCGGGGTGGCGAGGGAAGGGAGTGGGGACCGAGCTGCTGAAGCGCGCCATAGAGATCGCTACCGGTCTGGGCTGCAGGCATATCGCGCTCGACTCAGCGGCACACCGGGATCAAGCCCACCGCTTCTACGCGAAGATGGGTTTTCGGCAGGAAGGCCTCCTTTTCGGTAAGGACCTCTGACCCAGGGAAGGGCGTATCGATAAGGGCATCAACCTGCTGGCGGGCGATTCACGCCCGTGGAGATGATATCGTTAAGAGGTATAGAGGTATCTGATCAGCGGAAGAACCGCCGACGTAATCGAGGTGGGATCGAGCCATGTGGCTGAGGTACATCCTGCTCAGACCGGTTTTCAGGCTGGCCAGCATGGTCCCGAAGTACAACCTGCAGTACACGGGCGATAAGAACGCGCCGGGCAGCGGCCCCTTCATAGTGATCTGCAACCACCAGACCAACGTGGACGGCTTCGCGATCGCGCTCGCGCTCCACAGGGCTCTCAATCACTCCGAGATAGTGCCCTGGGCAAAAGTCGAGATCGGCCAGGGGAAGGAAGGCCTCCTGGGCTGGGTCCTGTGGCGCATCTTCCCTTCGGTTCCCATAGACAGGGCCAACGATTCCGAGATGGTGGGCACCATCAGGCAGAGCCTCGACCGCCTCAGGAAAGGTTCAATAGTGCTGGTCTTCCCCGAGGGGACCCGCTACCCTCACGGCGAGCTGGGCCCGTTCAAGTACGGGGTGGCCAACCTGGCCAGGAGCGCTCCGGCGCCCATACTTCCGGTGGCTCTCTGGCGCCGCGAGGAGGACGGCGGAGTGCAGGTCAACATAGGAAAACCGTTTTTCATGCCGAACAGGAAGACCCCAATCAAAGTCCTGTCCGACCTGGAGGACAGGGCTGAGGACGTGTTCAGCCACGGGGTGGATGTCCTCAAGCAGTGGAGCGAGCAGGTCTCGCAGGACCGCAGGGGGATGAAGGTGATCTCCAGCGTCATCAACGTGGTGGTCCAAAACGTCGAGAAGCAGAGGTTCAGCTTCGACGTCTTCTGCAGGATGGCGGAGGCCGAGGACAACCGCTACCTCCAGGACAAGGTCATGGAATTGCTGCCGGACGGTTGGAGGAGGGTCACCGATAGATCCGAGCCCCCGGCGGGTGAGCCGCAAGAGCCGCAGGTAACGCCGGAAGAGGCGCCCCCGGGAGACCGTGACGACGGATGAAGCCGCCGCTCAGTCGAGCCCGCGGATGACGAACTCGAAGCAGGCGCCCCCGTCGTTGTAAGCCTTTATCTCGCCGTGGTAGAGTTCGACCACTTTCCTGACGATGGAGAGACCCATCCCGGTGCCGGTGCTGTCCTTCTTGTAGAACGGCTCGTACATGCGCTCCATGTCGACGGAGAGGCCGGGGCCGTTGTCGCGCACCCTGTAGGCCCTGCCGCCGCCCGCGACCTCGCCGAGGCCGCTCACCTCGACCACGGCCGAATCCGACCCGTGCTCGATGGCGTTGCCGATCAGGTTGCTGAAGACCTGATAGACGTGCACCGGGCTCGCGTTCAGCACGCCCAGGTCGCCGTTCACCTCGACCCTGATGTCGCCCCCGCGTATGATGTGCTCGCGTTCCTTGAGCACGCCTTCGATCACCCCGGTCACGTCCACAGCCTCGACGCGCTCCGGTGAGGCTCCGACCTCGGCGAAGGCCAGCAGGTCGTCGACCAGAGCGTAGGACCTCTCCAGTGCCGCGTGAGTGGTGCCGATGGCTTTCAGCAGGAGCTTCGCCACCTCCTCTTCGCCGTGCGCCTCGGTGACCTCCCGCACCATGGAGCACCCGGACAGCGCGGAGGAGAGCGGTCCTTTGAGGTCGTGTGTCATCGCCCGTACGTATCCTTCGAGCTCCCTATTCTTCTCGATCAGTTCCAGCTCGGACTTCTTGCGATCGGTTACATCGATGAAGAACCCGATGATCTCCTGCGGCTTTCCCTCAGCGCCCCGGATCAACCGCATCTCGTCCTGGATCCAGCGGTAGTGGCCGCAGGCGTCCAGGAACCGGTACTCGTAGCCGTTCAAGCCGCTCTCGAAGAGCTGCTGGAGGCTCTCATCGACACTATGGACGTCGTCGGGATGCACCCGCTCGTACCAGAAATCCTCCGAGTAGAACTCCTGGGGATCGTATCCGAAAAGTGCTTTGACGTTGTCGGTTATGTAGGTAGCACTGTAGTTGCCGTAAGGCCGAGCGCGATAGAGGACGGCCTTGGTCGAGCTCAGAAGGGCCTCCAGCCTCTGTTTGACCTCGGTCAACTGCGCTTCGGCCGTCCTGTAACCGGTCACGTCGTCGAATATGGCAACGACTTCTCCCGTGGGGAGCCTGTAGACGCGGTTCTCCCGCCACCCCGAATGCCGTTCGTCCTCGTAGTACACCGCGGGGTAGAACTCGGGCTCGCCGGTGCGGGCTACCTTCCTCAGGACTTCGAGGAAGCCCATGTCCTGGATTCCCGGGAACGCCTCGGTGACGCGTTTGCCTATCACCTCGCCCCTTTCCACCTGCTCTATCTGCTCCGCCGCCCGGTTGAAGTCCCTGATCATGAAGTCGCCGGCGTCGCCCACCGGCTCGTACACCGCGACACCGCTCGTCATGTTCTCGAACATATGGAGGTAGCGCTCTTCGATCCTGCGGAGTTCGGCTTCCGCCTCTTCAAGGGCGGCACCCGCCAGCGCGGACTTCACCTCCTGCACCAGGAGGGTGGACATGCGGGAGTCCTTCACCACGTAGCCGGAGGCGCCCGACTTGAACGCCGACAGCGCTATCTTCTCGTCTCCGTGCGCGGTGACCATGATGACCGGTGCAGGGGCGGGTCCCGAGCGGATCTCTCGCAGGAGTTCCAGGCCGGTGCCGTCGGGCAGCTGATGGTCGAGAGTGACGAGGTCGAAGTCGTTCTCCGAGAGCTTCTGCCGGGCTTCTGCGCACGTTTCCGCGATCTCTACAGCGGCGTCGAAGTGCTGCTTCAACAGCAGGGTGATGAGGTTGGATACTTCCGGTTCGTCATCTACCACAAGCGCGTGGAGACTCATGTCGCGGCCCAAGGCTTTCTTGTCCAGGCGAACGACCCGCCGACCAGCGGTATTCGCGTGTCGCAAGGCGTCACAGTCCGGTTCTCACCGGCCTTCTAATTGTAGCACTGGCACTGGGTTGCTTCCCACAGGAAGACAAGGTGCAGTTGGTTGCCGGCATCGAACGGCCGGATTCCGTCTGCGGCGAAGGAGGCCTCACCCGATGGTTTGATTGACAGGCGGTGGGGTGGACATAATATGATTCCAGGTGAGGCGCGCAGGAGAACCACACACCTGGGGGTGAGGGCGATGAGCCGTTCCATTCTTCCTTTTTATCGTTCCCGTTCGGGCGGCAGGAAGCTCCGCGCCGTCGCAATGGTGCTTCTTCTGGCGCTTATCGCGGCCATTCTGCCCCAGGGCGGCGCGCGTGCCCAGGAGTTCTACTCGGCAGGCTCACTTCCGGAGATAGCAAAGAAGATAAACCAGCTCATATACCCCACATTCGGCAACCCCTCCATCGTCAAGAGGGGAGGCCAATTTACCATCGAGTGGGACTGGCGGCTCTCCAACGCCGGCATACCTGCCTGGGCCCTTCCGTTCTGCGGAGGCCCTTCGAGCTGGAGTGTCACCGCGAAGACATCAATTGCCGCCAACGTCCAGCAGTACAACGGTGCCAGCGATGATATGAGCCGGTGGTACTCTTACCGCAACCCCGCGGACCCGTACGGGTACGGCACTTACGACAGACCCGTCCACACCGCCGTCGAATCCCGTTCCCTGACTGTCAAGAGCGTGAGCAGGGGCCCGAGCGCAGCCTGGCCGGAGGTGTTCGGCCGTACCGGGTACGTGGTGGACCGCATCACCGTGCAGGTCCCGGCGGATATGCCGCTCGAGCTCTACGACCTCCGCGTCGAGTACAAAGGTTACGTGCCGCTCTGGTACCTGGCCCTCATCCCGTCCGCCCGCAGGTCGGGTATCCGCTCGGACAGCCAGCCGCACGCGCTACAGGTCATCGACGAGTTCAAAGAGGACCTGAAAATACTCCAGATCACTGACACCCACGTCTACGGGCAGGAGATACAGAACGCTTTCGGGTTGGAGTACTCCTCGTTCGAGCTCCGCGAGCCGCGCCCGGGCACGCCAGCGCGCAAACTGAGCCCGGCGGACAGGCTGTGGCTGCGATACGACGACTTCCCGCTCGACAAAGATGGAGACGGCAAGGCGAACGAGGGGGCAATCTACCTCCAGGAGCAGCTGCAGGCCATAAACCTCATCAACCCCGATTTCGTGGTCTTCACCGGCGACTCGACTTTCGCCCAGAAGAACTGGAATACGTACCCCAAGGACGCCTGGCCGTTCCCGGGCACACCCGGCGACGTGGGCTCGGAGTACCGGTTCGAGTACCCCTGGTGGTACGACGAGCTCTTGGCTCTCAACGTGCCGGTGTTCTGCGTGCCGGGCAACCACGACGGCTACTGCTGGGACGGCCACCAGCTCGAGGGGGGTCTCGCCCACGACGACGGGCTGGAAATATGGCAGGATCTCTTCGGGCCGCTCTACCGCTCGTGGGATTACGGCGATAGACATTTCCTGGGTGTGAACACCATGGACTGGCCCAAGAAAGACACCGACGGGCCCGAGCCTTTCCCGATATTTCCCGATCTCGACGACAGGAACGGCGTGAACTTCCTCGGCTACGTCACCAACCCCAACAAGTGGCACGGACAGGTGAGGGGAGGAGGCGACAGCTGGGCGTCGGGCGCGCCGACGGGATCGGGGCTCCGCTGGGACCCGGGCAATCCTGAGACGTACACTGGTCAGCTCGGCTGGATGTACAGAGACCTCAAGGCGAACCAGGGCAAAGCGCTCCGCGGCGTCTTCATGCATCACGACCCGCTGAAGAGCCCGGGGACCGATCCTGAGATGTGGGACCACGCGAGCCAGTTCGGGCTCCAGATGCCCGCCGGACAGGGAGAGGGGTCCCAGGCGCTGGTCCACCTCATGAGGACATACAAGGTCGCGTTCGAGGCCTCAGGGCACGCGCACGGCGACTGGGTCGGAGAGGTGCCCTGGTACGACGGCACGGGTAAGCTCAAGGCTATAAACACGACGGCGGTCGAGATACCGGTAGGGGACGGGGCGCTCGCTTCGGCGGCTTCCGCGGACTATGCGGGCTTCAGGCTCCTGCAGTTTGACGGCTCCTCTCTCGCAGGCTGGGGCTTCGCCGGTGCGGGGGCTGTTCCCGATCCGAACTTCAAGTGGTCCATCCCCGGATATGCTGGAACCGCCGTCGGGACGGCGACACCAGAGAATCCCACTCCCAACGGAGTGGACCTGTACAGGAAGAACCGGCCCAGCCTCCAGTGGATGGAGCAGGACCAGGCATCCGCGACCCCCGGCGGCCAGAGGCAGCCGCTGGTCGACGGTGCCGGGACGTTCACCACGCCGGGGTTTTCCGGAGTGGCTCTCCCGCTGAACGACCCTGCGATAGGCGGCCCCTTCACCGATGTCACCTGCAAAGTGATGAATACTCTGGGCCTCCCCGGGGCCACGTTGGACCTCACGGATTGCCGCATCGAGTTCGCCATGGAGGCGGGTCACGACTACGCGGTCCAGAACGGGACCATTGTGGACGAGTACACGGCGGACACCGGCGAGCGAATGGTCATCGTGCTGGTCGATGTGCCCGGCGGGGCCACGGTATCGGTCAGGGTCTACGCGACGCCGTAGCGCCGGAAACGATTGCGCAGGTAAGGGTCACGGCTGCTGTCGCGGCCGTGACCTCCAAGCTGTCAGGACCTTCAGCCGGTCGATGATGAGCACCGGTATACATGCGCAAAGCAGTATCAGCAGCCACGCTTCGCCGGTGGGCCCGCTGGTCTTGAACGCCTTCTGCAGGAACGGGAGGTACAGCACGGCAAGCTGTAAGCCTACCGAGAGGAGCACCGACCCCAGGAGGAAGCGGTTTTCCCAGGGCGGGGAGAGGAAAAGCGAGCGCTTCTCCGACCTCATGTTGAACGAGTGAAGTATCTGCGCCAGTACCATGGTGGAGAACAGTATGGTCCTCGCGGCGTCGAGGTTCGCTTCCCCGGTCGCTCCGGCGGCGTTCCAGTTGTAGCCCAGCCAGTAGTTGGCCAGCAGGAACGCGGCCAGCGCGCCGGCGGTGATAAGGAGCCCCTGCCATGCAAGCCAGGCCTGTTTCCTCAAAGCGAGTATGTTCTCGCCCAGACGCCTCGGCGGGTGCTCCATCACGTCGCCTTCGGGTGGGTCTACCCCCAGTGCCAGGGCGGGCAGGCCGTCGGTGACCAGGTTTATCCACAGTATCTGCACGGGCAGCAGTACCAGCGGGTAACCGAGCAGAACCGCTATGAAGACGGTGAGCACCTCGCTGATGTTACATGAGAGCAGGAAGTAGATGAACTTCTTCAGGTTGCTGAAGATTATTCGCCCTTGGCGGACCGCGGCGACTATTGATGCGAAGTTGTCGTCGGCAAGTATCATGTCTGACGCTTCCTTGGAGACGTCGGTACCAGCGATGCCCATCGCCACGCCGATATCGGCGCGTTTCAGCGCGGGGGCGTCGTTCACCCCGTCCCCGGTCATGGCGACCACGTGACCGCGCCCCTTCAAGGCCTCGACGATCTTGACCTTGTGCCTGGGGGAGACCCTGGCGTAGATCCCTATCTCCTCGACCCTGCCGCCCAGCTCCTCCGTGCTCATCTCCTCCAGGTCTACCCCTTCGACCAGGCTTCTTCCAGGCGCCATGATGCCGAGCTCGCGGCCGACCGCCTCCGCGGTGGCGCGGTGGTCCCCGGTTATCATCGCAACCTCTATCTGCGCTCTCCGGCACAGCTCCAGCGCGTCGAACGCCTCAGCCCTGGGCGGGTCTTTCATGGCGAAGGCGCCCACGAAGGTCAGTCCGGACTCGAGAAGAGGTATCTCTTCGTGGGGGGGGATGGCGTCTATGCGCCTGTACGCGAGCCCGATGGTCCGCAGGGCCTCGGAACCCAGTGCCACGGTCTCCAGCAGGATGGCGTCGCGTGCGCCCGGGTCCAGCGCGCTGTCGCCGTCAGGCGTCACATAGGACACGGAGCGTTCGAGCAGGGCTTCGACCGCGCCTTTCGTGAAGACCAGGTAACCGCCGTCCTCGGCGTGGACGGTGGTCATCATCTTGCGGTCCGAGTCGAACGGTACCTCGGCCTTGCGGGGGAGGCGCGACTCGATCTCCACCTTTTTCACGCCGGCCCTCTCAGCCGCTTCCATCAGTGCGACTTCGGTGGGGTCCCCCAGGGCGAGCCCGTCCGGGTTCCGCCTGGCGTCGTTGCACAGCGCCAGTCCCTGTGACAGCAAAGTGAACGCTTCGCGCGCGGGACCCGTCCGCACGAGCGCTTCCTCGAAGGTCCAGCGTCGGCCCTCACTCGAGAGGACCGACGTCACGGTCATCCTGTTGAGCGTGAGGGTGCCGGTCTTGTCCGAGCAGATGTAATTGGCGCAGCCCAGGGTCTCCACTGCCGGGAGATTCCGCACTATGGCGTTCTGCCTGGCCATGGTCTGCGTGCCCTGGGCCAGGGTTATGGTGACTATCGCGGGCAGGCCCTCGGGGATGGCGGCGACCGCCAGGCTCACCGCGAGGAGCATCATCGCAGCGAACGCGTTGCCCCGCAACAGTCCCACTGCGAAGACCACGGCGACGATGAACAGGCAGAGGTAGACTATCCGCTTGCCGACGTCGTTGAGCTCCCTCTGGAGAGGGGTGGGCTCGGGTCTTGCTTCCTCCAGCATGCTGGCTATCTGGCCCAGCTCGGTGCGCTGACCGGTCTCCACCACTACGGCGGTCCCCCTGCCGTACTCTACGTGCGTGCCCGCGAACACCATGTTGGCGCAGTCCCCGGGGGATGCGTCGTTAGGAAGCACGCATTTCGTGTCCTTCTCGGTGGCGGTGGACTCACCGGTCAGGCTAGATTCGTTGACCATCAGGTTCGCTTCCGAGACGAGCCGGGCGTCCGCAGCGAGCATGTCTCCGGCTTCGAGGGTCACCAGGTCGCCGGGCACCAGGTCGCCGGCCGGCACCTCCGACTCCACTCCTCCCCTGATGACCTTCACCGTGGGGGAACTCAAGGCTTTGAGCTTCTCCAGCGCTCGCTCCGCGCGGGATTCCTGGACGAAACCCATCACCGCGTTGAGCAGTATTATCATCGCTATCACCGCGGCGTCGAGGTACTCCTTCAGCCAGAGGCCGCTTATGAGCACGGCAGCTATCAGCACCCATATCATAAAGTCGTTGAACTGCGAGATGAACCGCAGCAAGGCCGGCTTCTTCTTCTCCTCCTGCAGGCGGTTTGGTCCGTAGAGCGACAGGCGGTGCTTCGCCTCCTTGCCCGGAAGACCGGCGTCAGGGTCCGTTCCCAGCCTCTCCACCGCCTCGGCGGCCGAGAGCGACTGCCACTTCACGCGCTGCCCTGCCTGCTCATGCGTCTTCAAGCGCCCGCCTTTCCGCGAGTACTTCCACCAGTTGCGCGAACTCGTTGGGGGAGAGCTCCTCCGCCCTGGAGTCCTGCGCCTTCCCGATGGTCTCCAGGGCGGCCCTGACCTGTTCTCGCGTCGCGAGAGGGGACCCGCCCGCGGACAGGGAGTTGGCGAGCTTCTTCCTGCGCTGGGCGAAGGCTGAAGTGACGACATCGTCGAACACAACGGCCAGCGCTTCACTCAGCATGGCCTGCTCTCCCGTGAGGCGGATGATGTCAAGGATGGTCGAATCGACCCGCGGCCTCGGAAGGAAGCTGTTGCGGGATACGCCGGCGACCATGTCCACGCTGGCCCTGGCCTGGACCTTCACGCTCGCCTGCGAATAATCCCGGCCGCCCGGTGAGGCGGCAAGTCGTTCCGCGACCTCCCTCTGCACCATGACCGTCATCCGCCCCAGCCACGGGTAGGACCTCAGGTAGTCCACCACCAGCCTGGCCGCGATCTGGTAGGGGAGGTTCGAGACCATCTTCACGTCGCCGGGCGGGGCGTCATCCCAGAGGCTTTCCAGGTCGAACCTCGCTGCGTCGGCCTCGACCAGGACCAGGTTCCGGGCCTCCCCCAGCTCGCGCTGGAGTATTCTCACCAGCCTGGAGTCCGATTCGATGGCGTATACGCGGCCCGCCTGCTCCAGCAGCGCCTGGGTAAGAGCCCCCAGCCCGGCGCCCACCTCGATGACCGTATCCAGCGGCCTGAGCTCTGCCGCGTCGCTTATTATGCGAAGGATGTTCGCGTCCACGAGGAAGTTCTGGCCGCGCGAGCGGCTGGGGTGCATGCGGGCTGCTCCAAGCAGGGCGGAAGCGACTGACGGCGAAGCGAGCATCCTCGGTGGTGCACCCACGTCCACTTGCATCAGCCTCCGTGCAATCTTATGCCGAACGCCGTCTCAGTGTTGCTCTCCAGTATGCTCTCCATCTCTTCGATAGGGATAGACCGTACCCTTGCAAGTGTGTCGGCGACCAGGCGGGCCCGCTCCGGCACGTTGGGTTTGCCCCGGTACGGTTCCGGTGACAGGAACGGGGCGTCGGTCTCCACCAGGAGCTTATCCGCAGGCGCCAGGGCGGCTACTCGCCTCGCGTCCTCTGATCTCCTGAAGGTCAGGGGTCCCGCGAACGACACGAAGTAACCGCGCCGGACGCATTCCCCCAGCAGGTCCTCACCGCCCGAGAAGCAGTGCATTATCACCGGGACCTCGCCCGCCTTTTCCTCGAGGAGTATGTCCATCACGTCCTGGTGAGCCTGCCTGTCATGGATTACGAGCGCTTTTCCCAGCCGGCGGGCGAGCCGGACGTGCTCCCGCAGGGCAAGGGCCTGTCTGGCGGCGGGGCTCCTGTCGCGGTAGTAATCGAGACCGGTCTCGCCTATGGCCACGACCTTCTCGCTGGAAAGGGCTATCTCTTCCAGGCGGTCCATCTCCTCCGCGGAGAGTGAGGAGGTGTCGTTGGGATGAACGCCCGCGGTCGCGTAGACACCTTCGTAACGCTCGGCGGCGCGCACCGCTTCGATGCTGGAGTCCAGGGTTATGCCGATAGTGATGACCGGGGAGACGCCCGCCCGCCGGGCGGCGTCTACTACCTCGCCCGGGTCGTCCTCGATAAGATCGAGGTGGGCGTGGGAGTCGGGTATCAAGACCCCTCAGCCTCTCCTTCCGCCATCCTAGGGAACAGCGCCTCCGCCCTGGTGGTCGATGAGCCCGGCGGTAGCCCTCCCCAGGTGCCGGAGTCCGGAAGGCGGGAGCCCGATATGGCCTCCAGCCCCAGCCTCTCGTATATCTTCTCCGCCGTTCCGGGCATGAACGGGGCTATGAAGAGGGCTATCTGCCGCAGGCCCTCCAGGCTGTTGTAGAGTACGCGGTCGAGTTCCGGCGCCTTTGTCTCGTCTTTTGCCAGGGCCCATGGGGCGGACACGTCCACGTACCGGTTGACGGCGTGAACGAACTCCCATACTTCCGTCAGCGCCTCGTTGAAGGACAGGTCCGCGAGCCTGGAGTCCAGCGAGCGGTAGAGCGCCTCCGAGCGTTCGGCGAGGGTGTCCTCCTCCCGGTCGGGCACGCCGGGTTCGGGCGCGGTGCCGCCCCTGTACTTGTGGACCATGGTCAGCACCCGGCTCTCCAGGTTGCCCAGGTCGTTCGCCAGCTCCGCGTTGTAGCGCCTGAGCATGGTACGCCTGGAGAAGTTGCCGTCCACCCCGAACGAGAACTCCCGCATGAAGTAGTAACGGTAAGCGTCCACCCCGAACTCGTCCACCAGGTCCCGGGGCCTGACCACGTTCCCGAGCGACTTCGACATCTTCTGGCCCTCCACGGTCAGCCACCCGTGCGCGAAGATGCGCTTCGGCAGAGGGAGGCCGGCCGCCATCAGCATGGCGGGCCATATCACCGCGTGGAAGCGCAATATCTCCTTGCCGACCAGGTGCCAGTCCGCCGGCCATACGCTCTCGAAGCGCTTCGAATCCGAGCCGAAGTCGATGGCGCTGATGTAGTTCAATAGCGCGTCGAACCAGACGTACATCACGTGGCGCGCGTCGAACGGGAGTGGTATACCCCAGGTGAAGCTGGTGCGGGATATGCTCTGGTCGGCGAGGCCGGACCTGATGAAGCTCACCACCTCGTTGCGCCGAGACTCCGGCTGGACGAACTCGGGGTTCTCCTCTATATGTTTCAGAACCGCGTCCGCGTACTTCGAGAGCCGGAAGAAATAGTTCTCTTCCTTGACCCATTCCACGGGCCGGTTGCAGTCCGGGCAGGCGCCCTCCTTGAGCTGGCTCGAGAGCAGGAACGATTCGTCGTGCACGCAGTACCAGCCCTCGTATGCCCCAAGGTAGACGTCGTCCGACTCTTTCAACCTCTCGATGAAGAGCTGTGCCACCTGGGTATGCCGGTTCTGCGTGGTACGGATGAAGTCGTCGTTGGAGATGTTCAACAGTTCCCAGTTCTCTTTGAAATGAGAGACCATCTCGTCGGCCCAGGCCTGGGGGCTCTCGTGCCGCTCGGCGGCTGCCTGAGCGACCTTTTGCCCGTGTTCGTCGGTGCCTGTGAGAAAGAACACCTCCCTGCCCTTCAGGCGGTGGTAGCGCGCGATCACGTCGGCGGCCAGCGTGGTGTAAGCAGTGCCGATGTGCGGGACGTCGTTCACGTAGTAAATGGGCGTCGTTATGTAGAAGACCTCACCCAAACGGTCAACACCTCCTCGAACTCAACGCAAATCATAAAGCAGAGCGTGCGGGGCCGCAACGTGACGGGGAGGCGGCATCCGCTTTCACAAAGCGGACGGCTTCTGGTACCTTGTACGCATGCAGCCGGATTTCGAGACACTCGACCTTGCCCTGGAGATGGCCAGCTCACGTGGTGCGACCGAAGCGGAAGCGTACCTCGAGCGCGAACTCGGCCTGACCATCAAGGTATTCGACGGGAATATAGAGAGGTTTTCCTACGCGGAGACCCGGGGCATCGGCCTGCGGGTCTACGTCGGGGCGCGTCAGGGAAGGGCGTTCACCTCTGACCTCGACGCCTACGGCGTCCGCCAGGCGGTGGACGCGGCTCTGGCGGGCGCACGGGTCAGCCCGGAGGACCCGGAAAGGAACCTTCCGGACAGCGGTCTCTTCCCCGAGGGCGCGTCCGGCGGGGGTTACCTGGACGGCGGCCTGGAGATATTCGACAGGTCGCTCTCCGGCATCCCTGCCGGGGACAAGATAGATTTCACCCTCGCACTCGAGAGCCTGGCCATGGCTTACGACAGGAGGGTCAGGGGGGTCGAGACGGCCACCTACAGCGATTCCACCACCGAGGTTCTCCTGGCGGGCTCCACCGGGTTCCGGGCCGGCTACCGTTCATCCATCTGCTACGGGTACCTCATGGCCATCGCCGAGGAGGGCGGGGATTCGCAGACCGGGTTCGGCTTCACCGCCGGCCGCTCCTTCGACGAGCTCTCCGCAGGATCGGCCGCCGAGGAGGCGGCGTCGATGGCGGTCGACCTGCTGGGCGCGCGTCAGGTCGAGACGACCAGGGTGCCGGTGCTGATAGACAACATCTCTGCAGCCGAGCTGCTGGCTGTGATGGGGGCGGCGGTCTCGGGGGAAGCGGTGGTCAAGGGCCGCTCGTACCTTACCGGGCGTCTCGGCGAAGCCATCGCGGCGGAAGGAGTGACCATAGTCGACGACGGGGTCATGAAAAGGGGTTTCGGCACAGCGCCGTTCGACGGAGAGGGCGTCGCCTCGTCGAGCAAGACCATAGTCGACGCCGGCGTCCTCGAGTCGTTCCTGCACAACTGCTATACCGCGGCGAGGACGGGCGCAGCCACCACCGGTAACGCGGGACGGCAGTCTTTCCGCTCCCAGGTGGGGGTCTCTCCCACCAACATCGTGCTCCGGCCCGGGACCGCCGACCGCGAGGAACTGCTCTCAGGCATGGGCAGGGGTTTCGAGGTGAGGGAGCTCCAGGGTGTCCATGTGGGACTCAACCCCGTCACCGGGGAGGTGTCGGTCGGCGCCAAGGGGCGCTGGGTCGAGGGCGGCAGGACGGCACACGCCGTCCGAGAGGTAACCATAGCTGGCACCATGGACGAGATCCTCCAAAGCGTGGTGGGGATAGGCAGTGACCTTCGCCTGACACCCCTCCTGGGAGGCATCGGCGCGCCTTCGATACTGTTCGGGGACCTTGCGGTGAGCGGTGGCTGATGATGGCAGGACCCGGCCTTGAGACCGTCATGGTGAAGGACGCGGCTGAGCTGAGGCGCTGGTTCGAGAAGAACCACGCCAACCACGGCAGCGTATGGCTGGTGATAAACAGGAAGGGGACCGTCGGGCCGGGCGTCTCGTACGAGGAGGCGGTGGAGGAGGCTCTCTGCTTCGGCTGGATCGACGGGCGCCTCAATCCCCTTGACGAGAACGCCTACAAACTCATGTTCTCTCCCAGGAAGAAGGGCGGCACGTGGGCGAAGAGCAACAAGGCGAGGGTAGAGCGGCTTATCGCCGAGGGGCGGATGACGCCAGCCGGACTGGCCAGGATAGAGGAGGCGAAAGCGGACGGTTCCTGGGACGGCCTGGAGGCGTTCGAAAGTATGGAAGCACCTGGCGACCTCGCCCGGGCTCTCATGGGAGACCGTGTGGCCCTCGAGACCTTTGAGGGCTGGAGCGACTCATATAAGCGGAGAGTCTTCTACTGGATAGAGAGCGCGAAGCGTGAGAAGACGAGGTCCGACAGGATTGCGCGCGTCATGGAAGCGGCGGTGGCCGGGCGCAGACCCTTCGACTGAAACCCGGCTCAGAACGTTATCTCCTCGAGTGATTTGCGCGGCCTGGCGCCGGGCGACTGCGCGGGGTATCCCAGGGTCAGCAGCGTCAGCACCTTTATGCCCTCAGGCACTTCCAGCAACTCCTCGACCGCCGGAGCGTCGAAAGCCCTCACCCAGCAGGTTCCCAGACCGAGTGAGGTGGCCGCGAGAACCATGTGCTCGGTGGCGATTGACACGTTGATGGCGCCGTTGATAATCACGCGCTCGGGGTCGAACTCCTTACCCTTGCCCTGCCTCACGAACCTGACGGCCATCTCCAGGCTCGGCCTGACACCCCTCATCAGCAGCTTCACCGTCTGCCGGCCCCTTTCCGCGAACGCCTCGAGGTCGAGACAGCAGGCGATTACCACCGGCGCCTCCTCCACGAACTTCTGCCCGAGAGCGGCCTCCTTCAAGCGGCGCTTCATGCCGGCGTCTGTCACCACTTTGAACTTCCACGACTGGGTGTTGCTGGTGGAGGGCGCCAGCCGGGCGGCTTCGAGTATCCGCCGAGTGAGCTCTTGGGGCACCGGCTCTTCCCGGTACTTCCTGATGCTCCGCCGTGACTCTATCGCCTCGAGAACATCCATCTGGTAACCTCCTGTCTGTCGGACACGGAGCGGCGCCGGGCTTTCGACGTTACATTATCACGCCGGCATGACCAGGGAGCGCATGGACTGGAGGGAACCCGCGGTATCCTGCGATGCGGTCCGGCTCGTAAATCATCAGGCGGGGAGGGAAAAGCAGAAGGTGGTACCCTCGCCCTGCTTGCTCTCCACGTCTATCGAACCGCCGTGGGCTTCGACTATCCCCCTGCATATCGCCAGGCCCAGGCCGATGCCCTGCTTCCCGTTGTTGCATGGAGCATCGAGGCAGAAGAACTTCTCGAATATCTTGTCGCCCAGGCCTGGGGGTATTCCGATGCCTGAATCGCTGACTGTGAACGCGACTGAGCGTGGAGCGCGGTCTATGCCGACGGTGACCCCACCCTCGTCGGTGTACTTGAAGGCGTTGTCGATGAGGTTGGTCAGCACCTGCTCAATACGGCTGGGGTCGCAGTCGACCGTGCAGACACCGTCGTTGTTGCTGAACGTTATCTGGAGGCCCTTCTCCAAGAAGCGATCCTCGAAGGAACTGACGACCCGTTCCGCCAGGTCGGAGACGTCCACCGGGGCCTTCTCGAGCTTCAACTGCCCGGACTCGATGCGGGTGAGGTCCATCAGGTCTTCGACGAGGTCCGACAGGCGCCGCACGCCCCTGTCCAGCACACCCATCAGCTTCTCACGCTCCTCGTCGAGTGCTTCCGACTGCATGCAACGCATGGCGTTGAGGCTGCTCTCGATCGCCCCCAGTGGAGCGCGTAGCTCGTGGGAGACCACGGCCACCAGCTCGGTCTTCAACCGGTCGAGCTCTTGCAGGCGGTCGTTGGCCTGCTCGAGATGGGTCATGGTATCCCGGATCAACTCCTCGTACCGCACGCGCTCGCTCTGGTTCCGGACGATGGCCCACGCGCCGACCGGTTCGCCGTCGTCGTTGTACACCATCCAGGAGCGGACACTGACCGGTATGTACGCGCCGCTGCAGGTCATGTACCGGGTCGAGAGCTCGTCCGAGTAGCCGTGCTCCCTCATCTTGCGGGCGAACTCCTCCAGGGCATCCCTGCACTCACCTTCGGGAGTGAGCTCCTCGAACGACATACCCTTCAGCTCCATAACCGGGCGCCCCAGCATGTCCGCGAAGGCCTGGTTGCACTCCTGTATCACACCGTCAGAGTCCGAGTAGCATATGCCGTCGGCGGAAGAGCCGAACAGTGCCCTGTACCGCTCCTCGGACTCGACCAGCAGCCGCTCCATCCTGTCGCGCTCGGTGACGTCCCTCATCACCGCCAGCGCCCCCAGCGCCTGCTCCTCGGGGACGGTTATGAGAGATACCGAGGCTTCCAGCGGGAAGCGCTCCCCGCTCCTTCGCTTCCCGGTTATCCGCAGGTCCCTGACAGCGCCGCCTTGCTCGCTGCTGAGCATGTCCATCAGGTCGTCCAGTTGGTCCGCCGGGAAGAGCCGTGCGATGTCCAGGATGCCGACGGCTTCATCTGCGGAGTAGCCGAAGGCGTTCTCGGCGCCTGTGCTCCAGGTGAGGACGATGTTGTCGGTTCCCCAGAAGAGTACCGCGTCGGTGGATATCTCCGATATGGTGACCAGCCCGTTCTTGTAGAGGAGATGATGAAGCAGCATTCTGCGGACAATGATGTTCGCGGAGATCCCGACCGCCACAATGAAAGCGGTGAACAAAGCAAAGGAAATGAGGAACATGCGCGTGTCGATGACGCCCCTTGCGGTATAGAAGAGGCCTACCCCGATCATCATCGCCATCGCGATCAGGAAAATGGATACTGTGAACCAGTTTAGGTTCTTCAGGAGCTTCGCTCCGGGCGAACCCTGCGGCAGCGGAGTCCTTATGCGATTGAGCTTTCCCATAGCCACGCACCCGCCATCGACTTAGTCGATTTTCGACAGAAAATAGCGCCACTTGAGTATCGGTATGCTGTCGATTGCCCTTGAGGCGCCGGGATGCGTGATAAAGGGAAAATTCAACCTCTGGGGCCAGACCCCAGAGGTTGAATAATTCACTCATCAGGGTCAGGCTCATGCGAGAATTCGCGGAAGCTCATCGGGGGTATCCGTCCCCACCGCTTAGCGGTCTTTTATGAAGAAGGAGAAACGGGCACCGTCGTCACCTTCTACGCTTATCGATCCGCCGTAGAGGCTCACTATCTTCTCTACGATGGCCAGGCCGATGCCGGTGTCTCCGCCCTCCCCCTTGAAGAACGGGAGGAAGACGTCCCGAGCGTTCTCTTCGGGGACGCCGGGGCCGTTGTCCTCCACGGAATACCCGTGGCCGAGGTTCTCGTCCGCTCCGAGGTAGCGCACTGTGATACGCGGGCTCAGGCTGTCGTTGTACCGGACCGCGTTGTCTATGAGGTTCCCGAAGAGCTGGTATACGTGCGTGGGGCTGGCCGCCACCCTGCCGAGGTCCGCGTCCAGTTTTACCTCGATGCCCTTCTCGGCGATGGCATTGATGCGCTCCTCCAGTATCCTCGCCACCGTCTCGCCGACATCGACCTCCACGACCTCATCCGGTTCCTGCCCCGCTATCGCCAGGTCCAGCAGGTCCTTGATTAGGCTCTCCGCCTGGGCGGCGCTGATAGAGATGACTTCGCCGATCCGTCGTATCTCCGATCCGATGTCATCCACGCCGTCCCGCTTCTCCCACAGCCGGGAGAGGGTGTCACCAGCCAGCTTGATAGCCGTGAGCGGGGACCTGAGGTCGTGTGAGACTGTCCTCGCGTAACCCTCGAGCTCGCGGTTCAGGCGTTCCAGCTGTTCCTGGTATTCCTTCCTGTCACTGACGTCCCGCGCGTTGACAACCACCATGAGGTTACCTTCCGGGCCGATGAAGCTCTGGCCGATGCAGTCCAGCGTATGCCACGAACCGTCCTTGTGTCGGAACCGCAGGTCGAGGTGCTGGGCGATGTCGCACTCGGACTGCGCCCGGGCGTGCGCGTCGAGCAGCTTCCCCACGTCGTCGGGGTGCACCAGCTCGAAGATCGGTCTCTGCATGAACTCCTCGGGATTGTAACCGAGTATATGTTCGCTCGCCCTGTTGCTGCTCAGGAAGAACCCCTTTGCATCGAAGGTGGCTATTATGTCCATCGAGTTGTCCATCACGGAGCGGAACCGCTCCTCGTTCGCCAGGGCGGCATCCCTCGTCGTGGCGAGTTCCGCCCTCGCGAGGTCGAGCTCATCCCGCACGGCGGCGAGCTCGGCGGCCCTTTGTTCGGCGAGAACCTCCAGCTCCGTCTCACATCGCTTGAGGGCGGCCTCGGCTCTCCTGCGCTCGGAGAGGTCGCGGGCGGTGCCGCAGAATCCCATCGGCTTTCCCATGTACCCAGAGAGCATCCGGCCCGAGAGCTCGATTTCGAGCTGGTCCCCGTCGCGTGTCTCCAGGACCGCTTCAGTGACAACAGTCTCTCCGTCCCTCATCCGAGTCATCCCGTCGGCCAGCGTGCGCGCGTCCTCAGGCCTGAACAGGTCCATCATGTTCATCGAGGCGAGTTCCTGGTCGCTGTAACCGGTGGTCTCGCTGACCTTCCTGTTCCACCTGAACAGGTTTCCTTCGAGGTCGAGCACCGCGAACAGGTCCGGCAGGCAGTTCAGAGCGTCCTCGATGAAGGCTTTCTCGTAGAGCAGGTCTTTCTCCACGCTCTTCAAAGAGGTCTCTGCGAGGGTCTTCTCCACGGCATCCGTCAACATGAAAGGCAGCCGGGAGTCCTTCACGACGTATCCCGCAGCGCGCGACCTGAAGGAATGGGCCGCCGTCTCCTCGTCACCGTGACCGGTGACCATGATCACCGGGGGGTGTTCACCGCTCTCGGTTATCTCGTCGAGCAGGTCGAGACCCGCGCCGTCGGGCAGGCGGAAGTCGAGCGTGATGATATCGTACCTGGTCGAAGACATCATGCGGCGCGCGGAAGCACAGTCCTGCGCTATGTCGGCCTCAATCGAGAACCTCTTCCGCAGTAACCTCTGGACCAGTCCGGCCATCTCGGGGTCGTCCTCGATGACGAGACCTTTCAGCTTGAGATCAGACGTCATTGCCGTGTCCTGACGTGCCTGGTCGGATATACGATTGACAATCTAGCACTGTGGAGCCGCTTCGCGCCAGAGGGTCTCAGAACGGGTTGCCGTACATGGCCCTCTCGCACACCACCGGCGTGCTGGAAGTCACCATGGTGGACACGTTGAAGCTGGTGACGTACGACCCGACGTTGTAGGTCGCGC
>JAGUWJ010000137.1 GCA_020062425.1 Actinomycetota bacterium | reverse complement strand
CGCGTGGCGTCGATGCAGCGGGTCCCGACCGTCTCGTGGCCGAGACGCCTGGCCGCGCTTGCGACCAGCTCGAGCCTTGTTTCGCTCTTGTCCACCGCCAGGACCTCTCCCGAATCCCTCATCAGCTCCGCCATATGATTCGCTTTCCCCCCGGGCGCCGCGCAGAGGTCCAGCACTCTCATGCCCGGCTCGGGTCCCACCAGGCGCCCCACCGTAATGGCGCCCTCGTCTTGAACAGAGAAGAGCCCATCCCCGTACTCCGGCAGGTTGACCACCCCCCCGCTTCCCTTGACCAAGAGAGCCTCCGGGGAAAGGCGTCCCGGCTCCACCACCATCCCACACTCCAGCAGGTGAAGGGCGAGCTCTTCCCTGGTTATGCGGTTGAGGTTGCAGCGCAGGACGAGCGGCCGGGGCTCGTTATCGGCTGAACATAGCGACAGAGCACGGTCCGTACCAAGTTCTCTCGACCACATCTCGACCACCCAGCGCGGGTGCGAGAGGGCCACCTCCATGAACGGGAGCGGTTCCCGGAGCCTGTCAGGCCACCGCACGCTGTCGCGGCTGCGTAGCAGAGACCTCGTGACCCCGTTCACATACCCTGCGGCGCCCTGCCCCCGCCTGGCGCGGGCGACCTCGACTGCCGTATCGCACACCGCGTGATCCGGCACTGACATGAAGAGCGCCTGATACACGGACATGCGCAACAGCCATCGAACGGCTGCGTCCAGGTCGCCCATCGGCCGGGCGGAGAACTGGCCAGCGGCGTGGTCCAGTGCCTGCTTCATGCGCACGGTCCCCAGCACCAGCTCGGTCACGAAAGCACGGTCGCGTCGGTCGAGGCCTGAACTCTCGAGGCTGGAAGCGAGAAGGAGGTTCAGAAAGGCGTCTCTTTGCTCGTATTGCAGGAGCACCTCTAACGCGCGCTCCCTCGAGCAGAAGCCGCTCGTGCCCCCGGTCTCCATCAGGCTCACGCCTGCGGCCCGGAGGTGAAACGCTCCGCCACCAGCAGGCGCTGCCCCCGGGAGTACTCCCCCGCGCTCATCCGCTGCCTGCCCTCCGGTTGCACAGTCACGACTCTAATGCAGTTGGAGGCCGTGTTGGCGAGGAATCCCTCCTTGCCCATGTTCATTATGGTACCCGGCTCGTCCTCTGGAGGCACGTCGGTCACTTTCGCCTCCCAGATCTTCAGCCGCTTACCACGGAAGTACGTGAACGCTCCCGGAGTGGGGTTCAACGCCCTCACCTTCCGCTCTATCCGCTCAGCGGTGTCTTCCCAGGAAATCAGAGCGTCAGCCTGGCTGACTGCCGGCGCGTAGGTCGCTTTGTCCTCCTCCTGGTGGACAGCGACGAGCTTTCCGGATTCTATGCCGTCGAGCGTTTCAAGGAGAACCTGCGCGCCCAGGTGTGAGAGCCTGTTACCCAGCGTGCCGGCGGTGTCGTCATCGTTTATGGGGACCTCCCGATGCATGAGTATGTCCCCGGAATCGAGGCGCTCGTCCATGATGATGGTGGTAACCCCGGTTATGCTTGCGCCGTTCATGAGGGCCCTCTCTACGGGCGCCGCCCCACGGTATCTCGGCAGTAACGAAGGATGCAGGTTCACGAATCCTGCGGGAGGCATCTGGAGCAGCCAGCCGGGGATCAGGCCCCCGTATGCCACCACAACCCCCGCTTCCCAACCGGCGCCGAGCGTCTCGCGCAACTCTGCTTCGGTGAGGGACTCGGGTTGCAGGACCTCCAGACCCAGCTCCAGCGCCCGCTTCACCAGCGGGGTCCGCGAAGGTGCCAGCCCGCGGCCCGCCGGCCTGTCCGGCCTTCCCACCACGAGGACGACCTCGTGAATGCTTCCATGGAGAAGCTCGAGCGGTTCTATGGCGAACTCGTCGCTTCCGAAGAATACTGTTTTCAAGCGTGGCCTCTAAGCTGTCGCCTGCCCGCGCTGAAGAGAAAGCTCCTGGTATTCCTCCAGCGCTCTTCTTCTTTCCTCGGGGTCACAACGATCGACGATCAGTACGCCGTCGAGGTGGTCGCACTCGTGCTGGACGACCCGTGCCGGCAGACCCTCGTTCTCAAGGATCACCCTGTGTCCCGACGGCAGCGTGCATCTCACTTTAACGCGCTCGAAACGCGGAACCGTCACGTACACTCCGGGCACGCTCAGGCAGCCTTCCTCGCTGAGGTCCTCGCCTTCTCTTTCGATTATCTCGGGGTTGATGAGGCATCGTGTACCGTGCCCCAGGTCGTACACGAAGAGCCTTTTCAGCACGCCCACCTGCGACGCCGCGAGCCCGATCCGTCCGGGGGAGGACATAAGGGTCTCGCTCATGTGGTCAATAAGGCCCTTGACTTCTCCGTCCAGGGAATCGACATCCCGGCAGCTCTCTCTCAGGACCGGGTCGCCGAGCGTTTTGATCTCCAAGATCATGACGTCAGCCTCTCCTGGCACCTCTCACGTATCAGAGTCCCGCTTCCTTCTTGAGTATATCGGCCTTATCCGTCTTTTCCCAGGTGAAACCTTCCTCGTGCCTGCCGAAGTGGCCGTAGGCAGCGGTCTTCTTGTAGATGGGGTTCTTCAGCTTCAGGTCTCTTATTATGGCCGCCGGGCGCAGGTCGAAGTTGGATTCGATGATTTCCTTTATCCTGTTCACGTCGGTCTTCTCAGTACCGAAGGCGTTGCAGTTCACCGAGACCGGGTGCGCCACCCCGATGACGTACGCCAGTTGGACTTCGAAGCGGTCCGCCAGGCCCGCGGCCACGACGTTCTTGGCCACCCATCTGGCCGCGTAAGACGCAGACCTGTCGACCTTGCTGGGATCCTTCCCCGAGAAAGCCCCACCACCGTGCCTCGCCATGCCGCCGTAAGTGTCGACTATTATCTTGCGCCCGGTAAGGCCGGTGTCGGCCTTGGGACCGCCCTGCTCGAACCTGCCGGTGCAGTTTATGAGTACTTCTGTCGCGTCGTCCATCAGCTCCGGCGGGATTATCGGCTTGATCACGTGATCCACCAGGTCGGGTGTCAGGAGGCCCTCGATGTCGACGTCAGGGCCGTGCTGGGCGGCTATGACCACCTTGGCGATGCGCACCGGCCTGTCGTCATCGTATTCGACCGTCACCTGGGTCTTGCCGTCAGGCCTGAGGTACGCAAGCACCTCGGCCTTCCTGACATCGGAGAGCCTGCGGGCGAGCTTGTGAGCGAGCATGATGGGCATGGGCATCAGCTCCTCGGTCTCGGTGCAGGCGTACCCGAACATCATCCCCTGGTCGCCGGCGCCCATCTTGTCCAGCTCGTCTTCGCTGACTTCCAGCCGGACCTCGGATGCCGAGTCGACTCCCTGGGCGATATCGGGTGATTGCGGGTCTATGGAAGTGAGGACGGCGCAGGTCTCGAAGTCGAAACCGTACTTGGCCCTGGTGTAGCCGATTCCCTCGATGGTCTCCCTGACGGTACCCGGGATATCAACGTAAGTGTCGGTGGTTATCTCCCCGGACACCACCACCAGCCCTGTGCTCACGAGCGTCTCACACGCTACGTGCGCATCAGGGTCACCTTCCAGTATCTTGTCAAGTATGGCATCGCTTATCTGGTCTGATACCTTGTCCGGGTGGCCCTCCGTGACCGACTCGGACGTGAAGAGTTTTCTCGACTGCGACATATCTACCCTCCAGTTCGAAACAGCTACTAGAAAAACCAACCCCCTCCGGTGCCCAGAGAGGGCGGCCCATCTCCCTGTCCATATACTGACATCAGAATAGCACATTCCCGGTCGAAACCGGTATTCCTGCAATACTGGTGGTCCAATACAGAAAAAGACAGCGGGGTCAACAAATTCACCTCCTGGGGTCTGACCCCTCAAGGTGAATTCTAGGCGCACAGGTTGGCGAGCGGTGGCAGATATCCTAGCTGGGGGGTTTGACGAGTTCTTTAGAGATGTAGTCCCCGTTCATGCCGTCCACGTAGACGTGGAGCACCTCGGAGGCCGCCTTGGGCTCGCGGAAGTACACGTCCCAGATCCACTTATACTTCGGCGCGGGCATCTTCTCGCCTATGGCGTCGTAATCCGCCTTTGCCCGGAGCACCACGTGGGCGAGGGCATCCGGACGGGCATCGAGGAACTCGCTCCCTCCGTTCCTGAAAGCGACACTGTAAGCCTCGTTGGAATCGACCCTGAAATCGGGTGGCTCGTTCTTTATGTAAGTCTTCCTTCCGTCGTCTCCGCCCTTGTTCCGGGTTGGGGCGTTCGGCCATACGCGCCCCCTGTTGTAGATGACAAAAAGCTGGGTCTTTTCCTCCGGGGTCGGAGAGAAATAGTAGACCTCCCAGATCTCGGCCTTGCCGTCCTCGCCGATACCGTCGGGATCACCGTCCTTGACCTGGATCATCCAGTTTTCGTCCTGCCACTTGTCCGCGGCCGGTTTCGTGTACTGCACAGCCTCGTAGGCGGTCACGCTCTCCGGTCGACCCTCCGTTTCGGTCCTGGCGTTCTCCTCCCCGTCGCCTCCGCAGCCGACGATGCCGACGACAGCCGCCGCAGACATCAGGGCAGCGAGAGACAGCGCCGTCAGCCTGGATGATCTTCGACCTCGCAACACCTGCATCTCCTTCCTTGCCCGGCCGCCCCGGCATCCCGCGCTGGGCGGACAGGCGCCATAAAGTCGTCGTCCAAGCTATTCTACAGTATGCCCAAGTCGCCGTCGGAAGGGATCCGTGGCACTCGAAGCATCCATTCCTTTAGACACCCGCCGCTGGCCCGCGGTTCGCCTGCGCCCTCACCGGTCTGCGGCTCATAGAGCCTCCTCATCGCGGCCGTCACTGTCCGGTTCCCCGTAGGGCCTCCACAACCTCGCGTCCGTCGAATACCCACACTCCGTCTATCTCATCGGGAAGCGCGAGCCCGGCGAGTCCGGCCGCCAGGTCCTCCCCTTCGTCGCTCTTGAAACCGGGTCTCACCATCACCAGATCCGGCTCCTCGCTTTCGATCCGGGACACCGCCTCCCCCAGCCCCGCGCCACCCTCGAGCAGGAGTATCTCGAAGTCCTCCGGCGCGGTGTCGTCCGGTTCCAGCGTCAGGAGCCTCACCGCTCCGGGGCTGTATCCGTCCAGATAGAAGGCTATGTTCGGGCTGAAATCCTCGAGCCGCATCATCACCCGGCCCGCGCGCCCGACGCGGGCGTTCATGTAGTCGGCGACCTTCTTGTAGGCAAGCGAGTTCTCGTAACGCTCTGCGTCCTTGAGAAAGGTCTCGAAACCGAAGGGGACCGCGAGGAGGACCGCACACAGTACCACCAATGCCACCACCAGCGCCGCGGCACGCCGCCGGGCTTCCAGGACCCTGTACAACTCGGTCAGCCCCCAGCCCCCCAGAAGCGCGAACGCCGGGAGAGCGGCGTAGATGAGCCAGGGCGGCTTGCCCAGTGAAAGAGACAGGAAAGCATAGGTCACCAGGATCCATATGGTAGGTAGGAGCGGCCTTCGCCAGTCCGTGGCGCCTCCACCCTCGACAACGTCTCCGCCGTCACCCTCCACGGTCGGGACGGGCTCGGCGTGTCTTCTGTGTTTTGCGGCCTCCAGAAGAAAGAACGCGCATCCTGCAGCCGCCAGCAGCAGGGTTGCCACACCCAGGTCCTTGGGCAGGCGAACTAGAAAAAAGTACCAGGGCTGTTTCCATACCATAGACTCGCTGGAGCGGCCGAGGAAGAAATCGAGGAACTCACCCCTGCTGGTGGACAGGATCAGGTACCACCAGGCGGACATCAGCGCACTTATGCCCACACTCACCAGGAACCCTTTCATCAACAGCCAGCCCCTGGTGGCCAACATGTAAAGCAGCAGCGCTGCGGGGACGAAGATGAAGATCTCCTTGGTGAGCGCGGCCAATCCGAGGAAAGCGCCCGCAGCGACATACTTCTCCCGGAAGAACAGGAACAGAAACAGCAGGCCCAGCAGGAGTGTCAGCGACTCTTGTTTCACCAGGGTATCGAAAGCCCTGGCGGCGGGCATCACCGCGAAGAGCAGCGCCGCTGCCACCCCTGTCCATTCGCCGAACCACTCCCGCCCGCAGATGAACAGCATCAGCGCGAGACCGACCGCGCAGAGAAGCGAGAAGACCTGCATCGCCGTGGCTACACCGTACCTGCCGCTGCCGGTTGTCAGGGCATAGACGACCCCCAGCCCCGTATAGAACGGCGGGTGTCGGGTGAAATTGCTGTGGAACGGGTCGTCGCTGTTCCCGGTCGCGACGTCCACGATGGAGTTGGCGTTCCAAGCCTCGTCGTAGGTGAGCACATGACCCACGTTGAAGGCCCGGAGAAGCACCACCAGCGCCAGGACCGCCAGCAGCGCGACCAGCACCCGCCTATCGGCTGTGGCGCCCGAAGCCCTGTTTCCTTGCCACAAACTGCACCCGCCTGGTTTCACGGTCGATGCCCGTAAGGCCCTTCGCGTCGTAGGCCTCCACACGGCTCAAGCCGCAGTCCCTGCAAGCGCGGAGCACGAACTCCACGTCGTAGGAGCGCTCGCGGTGTGTCTCCTCGCTCATCCGGTAAAGGCCGTTGCGCGCCTTAATGAAGTTCGTCATCCTGAGGGTGTTTATCCTTGTCGAGGGGTCCCACTCGGTCTCCCACAGACCGATGCCGTTCGAGACCCTGTGCACGAACACCGACGTGCCCCACTCGACCTCGAACTCCCTGGTGGTGTTCAAATCGAAGAGGCAGTAGCCGCCGTCCTTCAAAGCCCGCGCGAAGCAGTCCAGCGCCGCCCTTATCTCGTCTTCTTCGAGCAGGTAGTTCATGGAATCGAAGTTGCAGGTCAGGAGGTCCACCCTCTCCGGAAGCTGAAAATCGGTCATCGACCGCTCGAGGAAGACTATACCTTCAGCACCCGCCCGGGCCCGGGCCACTTTGAGCATCTCGGGAGAGATGTCAACCGCGTAGACCTTCGAACACATCCCGGACAGGTATGCCGCCGCCAGCCCGGTCCCGCAGGCGATATCCGCCGCAACTTCGAAACGGAGACCCTCCCTCGACCTGATCTGCTCGAACAGGTCCCTCCAGCACTCGAATGCCGTCTGTCCGACCATCTCGTCGTACATGACCGCGAGCTCCCGGTAGGGCCTGTTCATGCACGAGGGAGAAAATGAGCGCCTATTCCTCAGGCTTCCCCTGCGCGTCCGCCCGGTTCTCACTTGCGCGCCTCCTCCCACTGCATTAACATTACAACCCCGCGTACCAGTGGTTATGGTATGAGACGATGTTAACACGTGGCACCTGCCGCGGCCTGTCGATCTGACGGCGGCGGCAGCGGAGAAAGGAGGACCGCAGATGGGAGCGAGGAAGGCCAAGAAGCGCGACAAGAAGGCGGCGAAGCTCGAGAAGAAAGCCGCCAAGGCTACCAAGAAGAGTGACAAGGTGGTCGCCCAGGCTGAAAAGGCCAGGAAGAAGGCCGATAAGTCAGCGTCCAAGGTCTCGGAGTAGAACGGGACGACACCGCAGCGACATTTCTGGCGCATGTGCCGTAGGCGAAGCGGCGCATGCGCTTTTCTCATCCCCCGACCGGGGTCACCTGGGAGGCCTTCAGGTGAACCTGTCCGAGCACTGCGGCGAGCAGAACGGCTGGGACGATCCCGTGGTGCCGAACACCGAGAACACCTTCTTGATGGAACCCCTGCCGCAGCTCAAGCACCTTCTACCGCTGGAGTCCTCCCCGACATCCTGCAGGCGCTGGGTCCTGTCCCCGCAGGTGGCGCACTCGTATTCGTATACCGGCATTTCCTCTCCTATCTGAACAGGTCGAAGGCCACGGGCCGCCTCAAGACGGGATGAAGTCCGGGTCTCTCACCGGCACCAGCACTATGGCGCCGGTGGGACAGACGACCTGGCAGAGGCCGCATCCCATGCAGGCCTCGCCATCTATCACGGCCACTCCGGAATCTATCTTCAGAGCGTCGAAGTAGCAGCGCTCCTCGCATTCGCCGCAGCCGTCGCACAGCTCTGCATCGACCTTGGCCACGTACCGGCTGGGGTCGCACATGTTCAAGCGGCGGTCTATCAGCATCGGGAATATCATGCAGCAGTCGTTGCAGCAGTTGCAGATGAAGTGAGAATCGGCGGCCTTGTTCATGGTGGTGTGTATCAGGCCCGCCTCTTCGGCCTTCTTGAGAAGGCTCAGGGCTTCCTCCTTGTCGATGCCCCTGCCGCTGCCCCGGTCGATGGTGTACTCGCCGGCCTTGCCTATCTGCAGGCAGATCTCCACGGGCCGGTCGCACTTGCGGGCGGTCAGCCTGCAGGTGCAGTTGGTCACCGCGATCGTGTCCGAGTCTTCGATTATCTGCCGGACGTCCTCGTAAGCCAGTATCTGCTGGCGGGTGTCCATGGACTCGCTCACGGGGATGATGCGGGTGACGGGCTTAGGCATCATCTTGTCAACCATCTCTGAGAACGCGGGCCACTCCTTTTCCATGAACTCCTGCCAGAGGTCGAGGAACTCGCGCGGGGCCTCCGGCCACAGTATGGACGCGTCGTGGAACTGCATCAGGTCGCGGCACAGTCGGTAGACCGTGCCCTCGGGCTT
>JAGUWJ010000182.1 GCA_020062425.1 Actinomycetota bacterium | reverse complement strand
GATTGACCACGGGGAGTTCGTGGCGAACTACGCCGAGCTAAAGCCACCTGCGGTGACGGCCGGCGCCGCGGTGGCTCAAGGGCAGGTCATCGGGCAGATAAGCGGGACGGAACAGCTCCACCTAGAGCAGTACGCGCCAGGAACCGCCGACTGGACCCGCGGTTGGTACGGCGAGCGCCCGACGAACCTGATGGACCCGACACAGTTGATCCTGGACCTCATGTAGGGCAACTTCGCGGCAACGCATGGACCAACAGGGTCTTGTGTGTCGTGTCTATCTGGGTCAAGGTCGGAGTAAATGCTTCGCTGAGATGCTGCCTTATCGCCGGCCTTTGTGCCGCATGCGCGGGTTGCAATAGACTACGAATCGAGGGGGGCGGGGGAAGGAGAATGCTACAGCGTGTCGCGCGACAGCGATTCCTGAGATAGACCCACGAAAAGCGGTGCAGATGAAGAGGATAATAGTCGCCGGAGCGGGGTTCGCGGGGTTCGCGGCGCTCAAACACCTGGGGAGATTCACCGGCACTTCGCCGGAATATGAAGTGGTGGTCTTTGACAGGAACGACTACACGACCATCATTCCCTCTCTTCCCGACGTCGCATCAAGAAGAATGGATCAGGACCTGCCGAAAGCTAACATCCGCCGCCTGCTGCCCCGGGGAGCCGTGTTCGTGAACGACGAGGTAAGGAAGGCGGACCTCGACGCCCGGACCGTTTCGACGGGCTCGAACGAGTACGAGTACGATTACCTGCTGCTCGCGGCGGGCTCGGTCACGAATCTCTTCGGTTTCAAACAGCACCTGGACCCCGTGCACGTGCTCGATTCTCTGCCGGAGGCCGTAAGACTGCGGGAGGCGTTCGGCGGATATCTGAGCAGCGGGGCAGCGCATACTCTTCTCGTCTCCGGGGCCGGTTATACCGGCGTGGAGATAGCCTGTTTCCTGAGCGAGCATGCGATAGCGAACTCGAAGAACATGAAGGTCATCCTGGTCGAAAAAGCCGACAAGGCCGTGGGGAACCTCCCTGAGCCCGAGCGCAGGTACGTTGAATCGCTGGCGACCGATCTCGGGTTCGAGATCGTGACGAACTCATCGGTGGTCTCATTCGACGGCGCTGACGTCACCCTCGAGACCGGAGAGGCCTTCAGAAACGTGTTCTTCATCTGGGCGAGCGGTTCGAAGAGAGCGATTGAAGATATCTCGGGTGGGTTCGGTTCTCTGCCCGACGGTAGAATGCACGTGAACAGGTTCCTCCAGGTCTCAGGATACGAGAATGTCTTCGCCGCCGGTGACTGCGCCGCGATAAAGAACGGTGACATTTACTTGAGAAGGGCTGTCCCTTTCTCGGTTGCCTCGGGCGCGACGGCGGGGAAGAACATAGTGCGGTCGCTCGAGAACAGGCCGTTGAAGAAGTACAGGCCGGTTGATCTGGGGTGGGTGATACCCGTGTACCCCTCCAGCGCGGGGAAGGTCCTGGGCATCCCCGTCAGGGGCAGGCTGGGGCTCGCCTTCCATTACCTGACCTGCGGCTACAGGACTCACGACCTTCGAAGCGCGAGAGGCTACCTCGCGCTGGGGTTGAAGAACATCTTCGGCGCACGATAAGCGAAGTGCAAGTCTCGATCGCGCGGACGCGGAAAGACGAGAGGAGAAGTGAAGCGAAGGCATCCCGAAGTCTTATCGAGCCGGTCGACCACCCACCATTCGCGCCGAAGGGCACATATACAATAAGAGGAGAGGTGGTTTCCCGCCTCTCCTTGCGCGTGGGCGCTCCCTCCCACGCGGGTGTACCAGCGAACAGGCAGCCTCTCAGATTGCGGGAGCACTCATATCGAGAACCTCGTAGCCCTGCGCCAGGTTGTAGACCACCTGCACCTCGGCCTTGTATCCTTCGATGGCGTCCATCATGTGTATCTCGCTCTTTACTATGTACTTGACGCCAGCCTCCTCCTGCTCCGGTGCGACGTCGTAGAACGTGAGGGTTCTGATGCCGGCGCCTCCAGCGTGCGAATACATGTCGATTATCTTCACGTAATCAGGCGGTGGAGATTTCTCCAGGAATGCCATGAAGGTGGTAGCCGTATCTCTCAGTTTCGTACCCGGATAGGTTGCCTCGGTCATCACTATCATCCCGCTCACCCCTTTTTCGCCCTAGAAACTTGCCGCCGTTTTCCGTTGCGTACTGAGGATTATGGGACGTCATCAAGAACAGAGACGAGCGAGAATCGTCGTCGGTGTTCAGAGTATTGCCGCAATCCCGGCCTCAACCCTATTACGGGTAACAGGAGAATACAAGCAGTACAGCTGAGGGAAGGTCTCAAGGTCGCGTGATCCGGGCAAAGAAAGAGGCAAGAAGCTCATTATTAGTAACGGCCTGTCGAAATTGACTTTGTCGAGTTGGAACTGCCAGGGGGTAGAAACCGGTTTCCCGGCCCTGCCTGTCCTCGCCGCACCAAGCCTTACCGAGCCAAGACTCGCATTGCCTTACTTTGCTTTGTGTAAGCGAGCTTCTTGCCACCTATAATTTTATCACACCCCTTCGAAAATCAACCCCGTTAATGGTCACCGCTTGTTGCGTGCAAGGCAAGACCGGTTACCTGCCGCTGAGCTGAAGGCACCCGAGCCGGGAAAGCCCCGGGTTTGTGATATAATTCGGACGGCGGTAGCAGATGAAAGACTCCGGGTAAAGATAGCTTATAGGGCTTCGAGACCCGAGGGGGTCGCCAAATGGCCAACTTCGATCAGTTCTTCACATGCATTATGGAGACCTTCGCCAGGCATCCCGCCATCATCTACGGCGAGCGGGTGATCACCTACGGGGAACTCCATGAGCGCGTGAACAAGCTGGCGCGCGCCATGCTGGAGATGGGAGTCAAGAAGAACGACAACGTCGGGCTTTGCGAGCACAACACGCCCGAGTTCCTGGAGGTGACCGCTGCGGCCTGGAAGATCGCGGCGCGCGCCGTGTCCATCAACTACCGTTTCAAAGAATGGGAGCTGAAGTACGTCATCGACGACGCGGAGATGAGCGTGCTCTTCTTCGCTGAGGACGTGGCCGAGCGGTTCAAGAACATCCGGCCGGACCTCGAAACGGTGAAGAACTATGTGGTGATGGGCGCCCGGGGCGAGCACCGTGAACCGGACATGCTCTACTATGAGGACCTCTTCAAAGGGAAGCCGGCAACGGCGCCCGAGCTGCCCTGGAGCCATTTCGTGGGCGACGATATCGTGGTCATCATGTACACGGGCGGGACCACGGGATATCCGAAGGGCGTGGTCTACCGCCACGACCAGGTCTTAAGCGCTCCCCTGGAGGCTATGATCACCAGCCTGGCGGGGGGCTTGAGCGAGCTGTCCAAAGCCCCCGACGTCATCTGGCAGAGGGCGCAGAAGAACCTCCACATCCCGGGGACCGCCAGACTGCTGCCGAAGATGCTGGCATCGCCCATCAGCCGTAAGATCCTCGTGGGTGTAGGCAAGGGCGCCGGGCCCTTTGTCCTCAAGTCGCCGCAGCCGGTGCTGAAAGCGAATTTCAAGCTGCTCTCAAAGCTGCTGGGCGGCAGGGTGAGGATGCTGCTGGCCAGCCCCATGATGCACGCCTGGGCCTACAATCATGCCATCATAGGCATGATAGGCGGGTTCACCAGCGTGTTCCTGACAGGCCGCGGCTTCGATCCCGTTGAGGCGCTGGAGACCATCGAGCGGCGAAAGATCAACGTGATGATCGCCATTGGGGACGGTCAGTGCCGCCCGCTGGTGGAGGAGCTGGACAAGGCGGCTGCGGAGGGCAGGAAGTACGACCTCAGCAGCCTGATGGTGCTGCTCTCGAGCGGGATGGCGCTCTCGGTGGACGTGAAGAAAAAGCTCCTGGAGCATATGCCCCACCTGATAATCTTTGACACCCTCGCCTCTTCGGAGGGCCACTACATGACCATCATCCCTTATACCTCTTCTGCTACGGACATCCAGAAGACCGTCTTCAAGGTGACCGAGACCACGAAGGTCATCAACGAGAAGGGGGAGGAAGTGGCAGTGGGTGATCTCGGGGAGATCGCCATCTTGCGGACCCACCAGGGCTCGTCCGAATACTTCAAGGATCCCAAGAAATCCGCGAAGACCTACCGGGTGATAAACGGCAGGCCCATGATCTTCACCGGGGACATGGCCACCATCGACGACGAGGGGCGGATTCATCTGATAGGACGCGGTTCGGGATGTATCAACACCGGCGGGGAGAAGGTCTTCCCCGAGGAGGTGGAGGACGTCCTGAACAAGCATCCCAAGGTGGAGATCTCCGGCATAACCTCGGTGCCGCACGAGCGTTGGGGCTCGGCCGTTGCCGCGGTGGTGGAGATGACGCCGGGTGAAAGCATGGAGGAAGCCGAGGTGGTCTCATGGTGCAAGGAGTACCTGGCGGACTACAAAGCTCCGAAGTACGTGGTCTTCGTGGACGAGCTGCCCCGCCTCATAACCGGCAAGGTCCACTACCGCGAGATTCAGAAACTGGTGGAGGAGAAGCTCGGCATCCAGTCTTAGCGCGATAATCGATATTCTCGAGCCGCCAGTGCCTGACCGTCAATATTCCGGCGTCTCTCAATCCGTGTGACCGGGTCATGAGGTCATGGTGGGTTTTTCTTTCGCCGCGAGCCGCTCCTGTTCCTGAGCCGACGGCTCGATGCGCTGACCCTCCCAGCTGAACGTCCCCATGACGCCGGGGTTGAGAAGGTGAGCGGGCGACCGGCCCTCCAGCAGCGCCTTCAACTGCTCGACCACGATTGCGCCCTGGTGCGCGGCGGTCTCGAAGGTGTTGCCCCCGAGGTGCGGGGTCGCGATGACGTTGCTCATCCGTACCAGGCGGTCGTCCGAGGCCGGGGGTTCGACCTCGAATACGTCGAGCGCCGCCCCGGCAAGCCGGCCCGACTCGAGGGCGGCGGCCAGCGCGCCGTAGTCCACCAGGGATGCGCGCGCGGTGTTTATGAAGAACGCCCCCTCTTTCATGACGGCGAACTGCCCTTCAGCCATCATCGCTTTCGTGCTCTCATTCGCCGGAGCGTGCAGCGTCACAAAATCGCTTTGGGACAACAACTGCTCCAGGGTGGCCTTCTCGGCGTTGTGCAGCTTGCCCTCACCAGCCTCGACCGCGGGGTCGCAGAACAACACGTGCGCCCCGCACGAGCGTACCCTTCGGGCTACTTCCCTCCCCACACTGCCCAGCCCGAGGATGCCGACGTTTTTCCGCCACAGCTCTCCGCCCTGGAACTCGGAATAGGCCTGGCCCATTCGGACGAGGTCGCCCTCGGCCCCGCCGGGTTTACGGAGGTACAGCGCGGAGGCAGGCATCTTCCGGGCCAGCATTATCATGAAGGCCAGCGTGAGGTCGGCCACCGCGTCCGCGTTCCTGCCAGGAGTGTTGAAAACGGGGATTCCGTACGCCGTTGCGCTCTCAACGTCCACGTTCACGGGGTTCACCCTGCAGACGCCTATGGCATGCAGCCCCGGAAGGCCCCTTATGGCTTCGAAATCGACGATGTCCATCTCGGTGATCAGCACGTCATAATCCCGCAATGCTTCGATCAGATCGTCTCCGCCCATAGATATCCTGCCGGTCTCGCGCCATCCGGCGTAGTGCACGTCCCCCATAGCGCGCAACCGCCGCAGGGCGCCCCCGTCCATCGAGGCTGTGACCAGCATGCCGGGCCGAAAGCCCCGATCCGCCGCGGCCTGCGGAGCGGCCTTTTCCATGAGCGACATGGTCATGAGGACGGAAACGTGGTCATCACTCGGCGCGCGCATCTCGCAGGCGCGGTTCCATCCCTCGTACAGGCGTTGGTACTTCTCGGAATCCGCGCCGGGCAGGTGTTCTCTCGAGACCGCGGCGACCCGCCCGGCTCCCCCTGCGAGGTCGTTGAAGACACCGGCGCCCACGCCTGCACAGATGGCGGCGCCGAGCGCGGAGGCTTCCTTAGCCAACGGCACCCGCACCGGTATTCCCGTCACGTCGCTCACGATCTGCGTCCAGAGCGCGCTCCTGGACATCCCCTCAGATACCGTTAGCGCAGTCGGCTCGGAACCGGTCTGGTTTGTGAGCTGCTCAACGTTAGCCCTTACGGAGAACGCGATCCCCTCCAGCAGGGAACGGCTCAGGTGTTGCTTACCCCCGCCTGACGGCGTAACCATGTGCGACATGGACAGGTTGCCGACGGGGACGGCCAGCTTCCGCGCGTCGAAAGTACAGGCGCCGAAGGTGGACAGCGTCCCCGCCCCTCCGGGCTCGGAGTACGCCGCCTGGGCGAAGAGCACGCCGGTGGGGTCCTCGTATTCCTCGAAGAGCATCTCCGCGAACCACTCGAGCACAGTTCCCGTAGTGAGGCCGTTGCTCTCGAGCACGTATCTACCCGGTATGACGTGCCGCCCGGACCAGAGCCTTCCCTCCCCGTCGAAGACCGGTCCGTCGGTGACCATCTGCACCGGCATCGTGGTTCCGGCAACTATGCAGATCTCACCGGGCTCGACCACACGTGAGCCCAGCAGGGATGACTGCGTGTCGGCGCCCCCCGCCGCGAGGGGAATGCCTTGAGCCAGCCCCAGGTGCGCCGCGCTTTCCGCGGAGAGCGTACCCACGACGGTCCCGGCATCGACCGCAGCGGGGAAGAGGTCTTTTTCAAAGCCCAGTGACTCTATGAGGTCGAAAGCCCAGTCGCCTCCCGCCAGGTCGAACAGCAGGGTCTCCGCCGCCTGTGACCTCTCGCAGAAGCGGCCCCCGCCGAGCCTGAACGCGGCCCAGTCTGAAAGGCACATGACCGTGCGGGCCCTCTCGAGCAGCCCGGGCGCGTGGGCCCGCAGCCATAGAAGACGGCTGCCCGTAAACAGCGGGGTCGGCCAGTGGCCGCCGGAGTCATAGACCGACTTGCCGTCGCTCGCGGCCCATTCAAACGCCTCGCCGAGCGCCCTGGCGTCATTGTTCGGCGTGGCGAAAAGGACATCGTCTGAGCTGTCGAGGACCACTGTCGTGTTCCTCATGCTGGTGACCGCGAGCCCGAGGACATCACGCGGCCGGGCGCCGGACGCGTCGACGGCCTCACGGGCGGCTTCGCCCAGCTTCATCCAGATGTCGTCAAGGTCCAGGTCGTATCCGAGCCCCGCGGTGTCCGGGGCCTGTGGGTGAGTCCAGGTGCGCTTGGCCGTAGTGGCCGAACCGCTGTCCAGGTCAAGCACCAGGCACCTTCCTGAACCGCCTCCGACGTCCAGGGCCAGCAGGTATTTCGAACTCATGTCCGCTTCCCTCGAGAGGTCATGCGGTCCGACACTGACAGACTTGCCCGGTGATTGCGCGCGGCCGGTCATCTCACGACCGGCCATCCGGCAAGCTCACGACTATTATAGTTATCACAGGAGGAGGCAACGGGAATTATTCGATCGGTAAGAAGCGCCTTTGCAGTATGATCTCATACGGCCGGTATGATAGCCATGTGAGGAGACGATAGAGAGGAAATCTCAGGTATGGCATCAATAAAGGGAAGCCCGTTCTTCTGCTCATGGAGTGGAGGGAAGGACTCATGCCTGGCGCTCTATCGAGCCATGAATCAGGGGGGAACCCCCCGATTTCTCGTGACCACGCTGAATGAAGACGGCAAGACATCGAGGGGTCACGGACTTCCACTCGATCTGGTCGGCAGGCAGGCTCAGTCGATAGGTGTTCCTTTGATAACCCGCGCAACATCGTGGGAGGGTTACGAATCGGTCTTTCTATCCATACTCGATGAGTTGAAAAGAGAAGGAGTCGAGGCCGGGGTCTTTGGTGACATCGACCTCGAGGGACATCGTGAATGGGTAACGCGCGTTTGTTCATGCGCCGACATGAAAGCATACCTGCCGCTCTGGAACATAAGCAGACGTGACCTGTTGGAGGAACTGTTCGAGGCCGGCTTCAAAGCCAGAGTCGTCGCGGTCAGAGAGGATGCCCTGGACAGACGGTTTCTCGGGAGGGTATTGGACAGGTCTTTGCTCGAGGAATTCACCGATCTGGGAATCGATCCTTCCGGGGAAGCGGGGGAGTACCATACCGTAGTCACCGATGGGCCGATCTTCTCTTCGCCCCTTCTCTTCGAGGCGAAAGGCGAACTGTCTCATGACGGCTGCTGTTTTCTTGACATGTCCTTCCGCTGATCTTGATGCCAAGTGAGGGAGTAGCTTGCGCTTCTACCGCCGCCCGGGTTTCTGACCAGCACGTTCTTTGTAACCAGGTCGGCAATGTCCCGCTTGGCGGTTTCACGACTGGTATTGGTCATGCCGACATATTTGCGAGTAGTAAGCCCACCCTCGAAATCGGAGCCCGCTTCGAACAGCTTGTTGATCACTTTCCTCTGGCGATCATTCAGATTGTGAGCTGCTATCTCTTGCCACATCTGAGCTTTTTCCATTGCCTTTGCAACTTCAGCTTCTGAACGTTGAACAGATTGTTCAAAACACTGCAGAAACCAGATGATCCACTCGGTAACGTCTCCAGAACCCTTCTGGGTTTTCTCAAGAATGCTGTAGTAATCGTCCCGTTCAGCTCCTATCTGCGCCGACATGCTATACATCCGACAATCAGTGTTTTCATCCTGGGCAAGCGCCATATCGGCTACTGTCCTCGCAATCCTTCCATTCCCATCCTCAAAAGGATGGATCGACACAAACCAGAAGTGAGCAAGGGCAGAGCGAACCAATCCATCCAATTTGACTGACGGGCTCTGAAACCAATCTGTGAATTCCTGCATCATGAAATCAACGCTCTCCCCAGGAGGTGCTTTGTAATGTACTGCTTCTTTTCCAATCGGACCGGACACGACTTCCATATCACCGCTGCGCCAATCCCCGGTTACTATCTTTCTTATACCTGAATATCCGGTTGGGAAAAGCGATGCTTGCCAGGCCTTTAAGCGGTCAGCGGTAAGCGGTTGCTCGAAGTTCCGTGTTGCATCTATAAGCATTTCAACCAGGCCATCGATCTGCTTTTCGGTCTCCGGCAATCCTGCCGTTGGCAGACCGAGCCTCCGCGCGACAGATGAGCGAACCCTGTCCCTGTTCAGTTGCTCACCCTCTATCGCTGCAGTGGCAACGGCTTCCTCGGTCAGCACATCCACCCGGATCTCCAGGTTAAAGAAATCAAGTAGTCCCAGTATTCTTCCCTGCGCCTTTCTTGCTGATCCAAGGGGATTCAACAGTGGTTCACTGCTCCATGTGAAGTGAGGCCATGATGCTGTCTCCCAGATGAATCGATCCATTTGTTCCTCCATTATGGGGCATAATATGACCCAATTATGAGTGTAATAGGGTCAATATCTGACCCAATTATCCAACACAATCGGGTCAGAGTCAATAGGAGTCACGGCAGACCGGGAGGCGGCGTACTGGTGAGCTCATCTAAGAGCGTTGTCGTGACATAGGTCCTGTAGCCGTTCTTCGCGCCCAGCGCGTACCCCTCGACCGCGTTTGCCTCCTCTTGCGCATATTCTATGTCCAGGACCGGCTTGCCCTGCGCCTGCCAGATCGCCAGGTCGTCTATCAGGGTTTGCGAGTCCTCGGAATTTACCGCAACGTCGCCGGCCGAGCCGGTGGTATCGGGGTCTCCTTCCCAGTCGAACCATACCGACTCCTGTGCCACGGCGTCGAATACCTCCGCGTAACCGGGGTAGTCTCCCATCTCCGCGGCGTTCTGGGCGATGAAGATGAAGCCCGGCTTCCTCGAGCGAGCGTATTCCGCGAGGGCCCGCACGAAGTCGGTGAGCGCATTTTTCGGGTCGAGGCCCTCGGCGCGTGCCGCCTGCGCGACCGGCTCGAACGAGTACACCTCCAGCCAATCGAGATAGACCCCGTCGTACCCGTCGCTGATTATCTCCTCTATGCGGTTACGCTGGATGTCCATCCACTCGGAGCGCCAGAACTTCACAGGGTAGTTGCCGTCCCAACCGTCCGGGTCGGGAGCGGCGATCCACTCAGGGTTACCGACCCGCCAGCCGTCCTGCCAGTATGTGCGGTAATCCTCAGCTTCGCCGACATCGATATAGCAGACCACGGTCTTTCCGCCGCCGGCTGAACCGCGGCTCGCCTTGAGGCGCGCGACGTCCTTTGCAGAGTCGTAATCCTCCTGATCTTTAACGCTTCTCGTCTGGTCGATCACCAGGAGGTCGTAGCGCTCACCCGCGAGCCTTTCGATGTTGCCGTCCTCCTCCTGTGCCTGGATCTGGTAGGCGAAGTACTCAAGGTCTTTGAGCGGGCCGGTCGCCGGCTTGAGTCGCGGGCTCCGGCTTCGGGAAGGGCTGCTGTCGATGTCACTGGCGCCACAGCCTGCAATGAAGAGCGACATCGCCACGAGCACGGCGATTGCCGGCAATAGGAGGCAACGGAGCTTCCCGCCCGCGACGCTTGCGTTACCGGTTGACACCTCTTCCTTACATCACTTTCTTGAGCCATTCGGCTATCGGGGGGACTATTTCGTCCACGTTGTCTACCATCACCCCGTGCGCCCCATGCGGCAGGTAGAGGAAATCCTTCTCGCAGGTGAGGCGACCGTACACACGTCGCACGTAATCCTCGGGAAAGATATGATCCTTCGCACCGTGGACCACCATGACCGGGACTTCGATCTGCTCGACCTTCCTTGCCATGGGGGTGCTGTCGAGGGAAGAAAACGCGGCAAGGCAGACGGCGTTCAACTGGACCGGGTCCTCCTTGAAGAACTTGTCGATATCCGGCAGCGCCTCGCTTTCCTCCGCTTTGAGATCGAGGTAAGCCCAGACGGGCAGCATGAGCCGGCCAAGGGGTGTGTTCAGTATCGGCTGTGTCATCGGCCGCGAAGACGCCAGCATCTTGTAATACCCAGGCATGCGCGTCAGGCGCGTGTTGTCCGGCTCGTCCGGGGCGATGACGCTGTGGCAGACCGCGGCCTTGAGCCTTGGTTCGGCGGCCGCGCAGTACAAGGCGGTCATGCCTCCCTGGCTGTCACCTGAGACCGCCACGTTTTCACCATAGGTCTCGACAGCGTGATCGATGACCGACCTGGCGTCCTCAACCAGATCACCCAGCGTATATACTCCCCGCTTCCCACTGCTCGCCCCATGGCCGCGGGGGTCCAGCCCCACCACGTTGAAACCCTGCCGGCTCAACTTATAAAGGTACTCTGTGTAAAGAAGAGCGAAGCAGCCGGTCCCGGGTACGTGGACCACGACTGGATCACCTGGTTTACTTTCGAAATGGTACAGGTGGAGTTCCCTCCCACCGACAGGCAGGACCTCTTCTCTCCACGTGTTCAAGAGTTCTTCAATGCCCATCGACGCGAACAGGGATCTGTTGTGCGCTTCCGCTTCCTCGCCCCTGAGTATCGGTTTGTTCATCATCCGGTAGCTGTACGCGGTCCATCCGGCCATACCAGCCGCCGAAGCCGCGCCGGCAAATCGAGCCCATTTCATCCATTTGGACTTGTTATGATGACTGGCTCTGGTCATGCGTACCTCCATCTTGCGTTGTCGGGGTTATCTCTACGAATTCTACGAGAAGAGGCGCTCTATTGCCACGACGCGTACCTCTCAGTTCCAACTGAGCTGCTCGGTGTAATAGCATTGCCGGGGCGGGCTCAATCCACGTCAGCATCCCGGTGACCAACACCTCGGTGAACCCCGCCCGCATGTGAGAGCGCCCAGCCTCCTGCGAAGACCGCAACACCGGTACAGCTCTGGCTTTTCTGGGTCGCGCCAATCGTGGGAGGCGTGCTGGGCGCCGCTGTCTACATGCTGGTGGGAGGCCGGAAACAGGTCGTTGAAGACCTCGCGCTCGCTGAGAGCAGGATGGGCTAGTACCGGTTCTGGATGCCGCAAGGCTCGCGATGTAGCTTATAGTGGACACGTGTCTATTATAGTTGACATATGTCCACTATAATGCTAACCTGTCCCTATGAGATTCCACGAACCATTAGACGATATCCTGGGCAGCATAATAAAGGTGAAAATACTTCGGGTTCTGAACAGAACGCACGGGCAGTTCACTGGGCGAGAGATTTCACGGCTTGTCGGTTACTCCCCGACTCATACGATTTCAACGCTGCGCGATCTGGAGTCTGAAGGGCTCGTCTGGAGCCAGCGAGCGGGAAAGGCCGATCTGTTCAGCCTGAACGAGCGAAGCCCTGCGGTGCAGGCGGTGCTCGACCCGATGTTTGAATGGGAACAGGGCCTCTTTTCTGACTTAGCCGGCATGTTTGAAGCAGCCCTGGGAGATAAGCTGCTGGAAGTCAGATTGTTCGGCAGTGTCGCAAGAGGCGAGGAACACAGCGACAGCGACGTCGATCTTCTACTGGTAGTACGTGATGATTCGGATATCGAATCGACTGAGAAAGAGGTGGCATCGGCCGCGATAGAAGCAGGGAACCGTTTCGGCACGCAGTTGGTGCCATTCGTTGTCACTGCAAGCGACTATGATAAGAAGGTACGAAGCAAGCGCGGCTTCTGGAAGGACATCAAAGATAAGAGTATTGCTATCTACTACGAGAGATGAAGGCTCGAGGATTATCGTGTGACCAGGCAGATTCCCACTCGGAAGGTCGAGAAATCACTCGCCGGCAACTACTTGCGCAAATCGCAGCAGTTCTCGAGAGCCATGCACGAAGCGCTGAAGAAAGGTGATTGGGATGCGGCGGGGCTTAACGCGGTACACTGCGCGATTTCGAGTAACGACGCCGTGCTAGTCGCCATCTCGGGCATAAGATCTTCCAGCGCTCGACATGCTGACGCCGCAGAGCTTCTCGAGTCAAACGTCAAGGCCGCAGGCGTAAAGAACGCAACCTCACAGCTCAAGCGCCTGCTCGCGAAGAAAAGCCTCATCGAATATGAGGAGAGAATGTTCAAGGAGTCTGAAGCAAGAGGGACTGTGAAGAACGCAGAGCGATTCCTGGAGTGGGCTGAAAGACTCGTCCCCTGAATGTAACGCCTGGTTGGAGCTGAAATCCTGACCCATTTCACGCATATGGCCTTCGAGTTGGACAAACCAACCTCCAGGTATTAGATTGGTCTTGTCCTTTCATCAGGCTCGCGACGCGAGGGGGTTCGCAATGAAGGGTCCCATCCGCACCAGGTCCGTCTCTATCCTGATCCTCTTCTCCATGGTTTTGGCTTGCGTAATCATGACGGCACCGGTGGGGCTCGCAGATGGCGCGGCATGCCCTGATTTCTACTGGCAGAACCCTCTGCCGCAGGGAAACGCCTTGCAGGACATCGACGCGGTGGACGCGAACACCGCGTGGGTGGTGGGCGACTACGGCACCATAATGAAGACCACCAACGGCGGGGCCAGATGGCAGCGCCAGGTGTCGGGAACGACATCCGTGCTGAACAGCATCGACGCGGTGGACGCCAACACCGCGTGGGTTTGCGGCGAGGACAACACATTGCTCCGGACGGTGGATGGAGGTAATAACTGGACGCCGCTCTACCCCCTGATACCCGGGGATTTCAACGGCATCTCCGCTCTCAACGGGCAGATCGCCTGGGTGGTGGGAGTTCAAGTGACAAAAGCCGTGATCGAGAAGACGACCGACGGCGGACAGAGTTGGACGAACCAGAGCCCTCTGGACCGGGGAATCAACGACGTGTCCGCGGTTGACCAGGACGTGGTATGGGCGGTCACCATGTTCGGCAATTTCTATTCCTCGACGGACGGCGGCGCCAACTGGGATGTCGCGGCCTCTCCCGTGAGCGGCCTGCACAACAGACTTCAGGCTTTCAGCGCGACCCGGGTGTATGCCGTCAGCGACCGCGGTTACTTCCTCAAGACGACGAACGGGACAGACTTCACTGAAAAGGCCGTGGGTTCCAAGGACCTCAAGTCACTGACCTTCATCAACCAGCAGACCGGTTGGGTTGTGGGAGAAGATGGCTTTATCGGGGTCACCAGCGACTCGGGAGCCCACTGGGCACAGCAGGCCTCGGGCATCACCGACATGCTGTACGGGGTGGACGTCACGGGTGCGGGCCAGCTATATGCCTCCGGGATATCAGGCCAGCTTCTGCGTTCGTCCGGGCCGACAGGCCCGTGGACGCGCCTCTCCTCAGGCGACACCGACGATCTCCTGTCCGTGACCGCGGCCGGGGACAGGTCAGCCTGGACATGCGGCTTCGACGGCAACATATTGCACACCGAAGACGGGGGGGCAAACTGGGAGCCGCAGGCGTCCGGCGTTACCAGGGGACTTACCTGTATGGACGCTTTCAACAACAGCGTTGTGTGGGCCACCGGCCTGGGCGGCACCGTCCTGAGGACGACTGACGCCGGCACTACCTGGAGCGCGGTGGACCCCGGCCCCGCGCGGGGGTCGGATATCCTATCGGTATCCGTTCTGGGACCCGACGCCGCCTGGGTTTCGGGCGAGAGTGGGCTCGTCATGAGGACATCGAACGGTGGAACGACCTGGCAGCGGTTCGACCAGGGCAGCCAGGACAATCTCATAGTTCGCGCGCTGGACGCGCAGACTGCCTACTGTGTACGGGATGGAAAGCGCACCGTGACCAAGACGGTCGACGGCGGCAAGACCTGGACCGAGCAGATCCTGCGGTTCACCGGGCACTCGGTTTTCGCAAACGACCTGTGTATCGTGAACAAGGACGTCGCCTTTGCGAGCGCCTGGGTGGTCGAGACGGGCCTGCTGGGTGACTTCGGCATGGTGTTCAAGACCACCGACGGCGGAGCTCACTGGAAGGCCACTATGAGCCAACACGCGAACCTCATCCTGGATAGCGTCAGCAGCACGGACGGGGTAAACGTGTGGACCTGCGGCCTGTTCGGGCTCACATTCAAATCGACCGACGGCGCGAAGACATGGCAGCAGCAGGACTCCCTGCAGAACGACAACTTCTACTACTCAGCTGAGGCGGTGGATGGACAGACCGCGTGGCTGGTGGGCGCGGGTGGATACATCGTCCGCACCACCGCGCCGCACCTCTACTCGATATCTCCGTCGAGCGCGATGAACAGAGGCGTGGTCGAGATAGCTGACCTGACGGGCAACGGCTTCCAGCCGGGGATGCAGATCAAGCTCGTCAAGGGCGGGAGAGAGATAGCTGCTACCAACGTGAAAGTCCTCTCGCCCAGCAAGGCGACCTGCAGGTTCGACCTTGCCGGAGCGGCCGTTGGAGACTGGGACGTCGTGGCCACCAATACAAACGGTCTCTCGGGGCGCCTCGCGGGCGGGTTCCACGTCTGGACCGCTACGGACTGGTACCTGGCGGAGGGGTCCACGGGGATCGGCGCGCAGGGCAAGTTCGAGACCTGGGTGCTCCTGCAGAACCCCGGCGCGGAGGAGGCGACCGCGCAGATCACATATCTCACACCGCAGGGAAAGCAGGCGGGCCCAAAGGTCGTCCTTCCGCCCGAGAGCAGGAGCACGGTCAACGTTGCCGACACGCTCTCCAACGACTGGGAGGTCTCGACGGTGGTGGAGTCCGAGCAGCCCATCGTCGTGGAGCGCGCAATGTACTGGGACTCCCCGCGGATTTACAGGGAATCGTCGGGGGGCTCGATCGGGTCGCCGTTCGCGACGGACTCGTGGTACCTCGCTGAAGGCTCGACCGGCATAGATTCGTTCGGCCGGTTCGATACCTATATCTGCGTGGCAAACCCGGGCGACGCGGATGCCACCGTGACACTGACCTTCATGACCCCCGACGGCCAGGTGGCAGGGCCGGCCTCCACCGTGGGGTCGGGCAAACGGTGGACGGTCGATGTTTCCGGCTGGGTTCCGAACCAGTGGAGCGTTGCGACGAAGGTGGAAAGCGACAAGCCCGTAGTGGCAGAGCGTTCCGTCTACTGGACCAACCCTGATTCATTCCGCGCCTCTGCTCACAACTCTATCGGTGCCGCGGAGACCTCCACGCAGTGGTTCCTGGCGGAGGGTTCGACCGGCAACGGCGCAGACGGGGCGTTTGATACATGGGTCGTCCTGCAGAACCCGGGCAACCACCACGCAAAGGCGGCGCTCTACTACGAGACGCCCGCGGGTCAGGTGCCCGGCCCGACGGTCGCGTTGGGCCCGCACAGCAGGCAGACGGTAAACGTCGCGGAGACCGTGCCCGATGAGTACTCGGTCAGCACCAGGGTCATCTCGAACAACCCCATAGTCGCGGAGCGCATCACCTACTTCAACAGCGCAGGTGTTTACCGGCAGGCGGCGCAGTCGTCGGTGGGAGCGGATGCCGCGGCCGAACAGTGGGAGCTCACCGAGGGCTCGACCGGGGGCGATGCCGCCGGCCGGTTCGAGACCTGGGTGCTGGTAGAGAACCCGGGGGCCGAAGAGGCGAAAGTCACCCTCGAGTACATGACGCCCGACGGACCTGTCCCAGGGCCGACGCTGATGCTGGGAGCGGGCTCGAGGGTCTCGATAAACGTCGCTGATACGGTGCCGGACAACTGGAGCGTCTCCACGAAGGTCACCGCGAACCAGCCGGTCGTGGCGGAGGAAGCCGTCTACTGGAACGCCGCCGGAGTCCCGAAGCAGTGCGCGCACGACTCCATCGGTTTCCCGGTGAGGTAGAGGCTTGGGTTAGAGGCGCGCGAGGACGGGCATCTCAAATCCACTGCGACAGGTCGTTTTGCAGGAACTCCTCAACTGCTATGCCTTCTTTGCCTACCAGGAGCTTGTGCCGGGGAGAGTACCTCTCTGAGAAAGCCTTTAGGCCGGCGTGAGATCCGCCACCGGCGCCGCTCTTCACCTCAATCGCTACTGTCTTCTTGCCCGCCTGTAGGACAAAATCGACCTCCAAGTCCCCCTCACGCCAGTAATAAAGCCCGATGTTTCTACCCGCGCAGACGTCCAGCAGATGGGCGCCCACTGCGGACTCGACCAGGCGACCCCATAGTGGGCCGTCATTCCTCGCTTCTTTGAACGACATTCCTGACTGGGCTGTGATCAAGGCGGTGTTATACGCCTGCAATTTCGGGCTGGAGCCTCTCTTCCTGACCGCCCCACCGGAATATTTGCCTAGGCCCGCCAGGAATCCGACACCGTTCAGAAGCTCGAGATAATGGGCGAGAGTGGTGGTGTTTCCCGCGTCGTGCAGTTGCCCCAGCATCTTGGTGAAGGAGAGCACCTGCCCGGAGTACTCGCAGCCGAGCGCAAAGAGTCTTCTCAGCAAGGCTGGCTTATCGATTCGCGTCAACAGGAGCAGATCTCGTGCAATCGTTGTCTCGATGAGTGAATCCTGTATGTAACGCTTCCACCTTTCAGTTTGCTTGATGAGCGGAGCCGCCCCCGGATAGCCCCCATGGAATATATAGGTGTCCGGATCCCAACCGAAGTAGTCTGCGCACTCGGCAAAGGACCAGTGCCCGGTACGTATGGTCTCGAATCTGCCGGCCAGGCTTTCGGTGAGGCCTTTCTGTAATAGCAGTTGAGAAGAGCCCAGCAGAACTACCCTGAGTTTGGATCTCCTGAGCGTGTCCTCATCCCACAGTCTCTTGACCACCTCGGACCATTCAGAGACCTTCTGAATCTCATCGATGACCAGCACTGCCGCGCGCCGCCGCGCGAGGGAGCGACCGATCTCCCACTGCTGCTCCAGCCAGGTCTGATCTCTCAGCGTGGGTTGGTCGGCGGAGGCGTAATGTGACGGCCGTTCGCACTGCGCCAACACCTGCTTGATAGCAGTGGTCTTCCCGACCTGCCGCGGACCGTAGAGTACCTGAATGAAACGACGCGGTTCCCCGACGCGCGCGGCAAGCCGTTGATTGATGTTACGCACGTATAAAGCGGCCATTGCAATCTCCTGCGGACTACGTTGCTATATTACTCAATATATTGAGTAATTTTACTCAATAGCCTGAGTAGAATCAAGAGGGACGACTCTGCTGGGGCTCCCCGAGCCCCCGTACCTCAGCTGTCCTTGAAAGATGCGCTGCGCGATAGAGTAGCGATGTAAGCGCTCTCTTTACCATAGTCACCCCACAGTCACCTCTACGCTTAGGATACACCGCCGGTAGGACACGAAGATGAGAAGGAGAGAAACAACACCAGGTCGGTTAATATGGTAGTTGTGCATAGGGTACCAGCGGAAGTATGGTCATGCTCCAAAGGGTGGAAGGACTAACAACATGGCAGAGCCCAGCCCGAAAATCGAAGCGTGCCCGCACCGGGCACTTGCAGACGAGCCGGTAGCGTTGAAGGCCTCCGGGTTCTCGCCCGGGGAGAAAGTGACACTGCGAGCGCGGACGGAGGCCGGCAGTGGTGTGCGCTGGGAATCATCCGCCGTCTTCAAAGCGGGGCCTGACGGTACCGTCGACCCCGGGCGCGATGCATCGGAGAAGGGGACATACGAAGGGGTAGACCCGACCGGCCTCTTCTGGTCGATGCGCCCTGCTGATAAGGAAATCCATTTCGTCAGGAGCTCCTCCGACCCCCAGGTGATCGTCCTCGAGGCTTCGGGAGGATCGGGCACTGCAAGTTCCGAGCTCGAGCTCGTCTACCGTGCCGAAGGCATAGGACGCACGCCTCTCGAAGGCAACGGCCTCCAGGGAGCCTTCTACGCGCGTGCGGACGGCACTCCGAGACCGGGGGTGCTGCTTCTTCACGGGACCATAGCCCGCGTGATGGAAGATACTGCTTCCGTGCTTGCCTCCCACGGGTTTGCTGCCGCGGCGCCCCTGTACTACGGTGCGGAAGGACTGCCGCCGGAATACATGCGGATCCCGCTCGAGCACCTCGGGACCGCGCTGGAATGGATGGCCGCAAGACCGGAGGTCGACGCTGACAGGCTGGTGGTCATGGGCGTGTCCCGGGGCGGTGAGCTGGCAATGCTCGTGGGTTCGCGCTTCCCGGAGGTCAAGGCGGTGGTATCCCTTGCAGGAAGCGGGGTAGTCTTCAACGGCCTGCCGGCCAACCCCCGCGATAGTCGAACGGACTCTCCCTGGACGTTCGAAGGCAAGCCGCTCCCTTATGTCGAGCGCAAGGACACTCCCGGTTTCACATTCAAAGCGATAATGGGCGGTTTCACAGGGAAGCCGCTGGCTACCCTGCCCACTTACGTGAACGGGATGAAGGAGACCGCTGCAGTCGAGAGAGCTACGATCGAGGTCGAGAAGATAGGAGGCCCCGTACTACTTGTGTCGGGGGGCCGTGACCATGTCTGGCCCTCGAGCAGGCTCTCCGAGATTGCAGCCGAGCGTCTCGAAGCCAGCCATCACCCATATCCCGTGAAGCACCTGGACTTCGCGGGGGCCGGGCACGCCTTCGGCCTCCCATACCACCCGACGACCTCAGGCCGCGGCAAGCCTTCGCCCCAGGGCATGGGCCTTGATTTTGGAGGGAACCCAAAGGAAAACGCCCGTGCCAACCTCGAGGCGTGGCGGGCGGTGTTGGATTTCCTGGAGAAGAACTGAGAGGTGTCTAGACAATCCTTCTGCTGAGGAAGACCGGCAGATCGCAAGGGAGGTTCTCATGGACAAGACTAAGCTGGGAACGGGCAGCCACCTTCTTCCCATGCCGGTGGTGCTGGTCGGCGCCAATGTAGGCGACCGGCCGAACTTCCTGGCCATCGCTTACGTGGGCATCGTCTGCCACGCGCCCCCCATGATCGAGATAGCGCTTAGAAAGGGACGCTTCAGCAGTGAAGGCATCAAGGAAAACAAGACTTTCAGCGTTAACACTGCCTCCGTGGACCTCTTGGAGGCGACCGACTACTGCGGCATCTATTCCGGAGCGAAGGTCGATAAATCGCAACTGTTCGAGGTCTTCTACGGGGAGCTCGAGACAGCCCCCATGATCGTGGAAAGCCCGCTCAACGTGGAATGCCGGCTGGCTGAAGTCCTCGATCTCGAAGGCAGCCATGAGGTCTTTGTGGGCGAGATCGTGGAGGCTTACTGCTCAGAGGAATACTTGAGCGAGGGGCGGCCGGACCTGGGGAAGATAAAGCCCATCGTGTACGACGGCAGCAGCTCGAGCTATTGGGGCCGGGGTGAAAAGCTGGCGCGCGCCTTCCAAGTTGGCAAGGATTACAAGCCCTAGAATGGTCAGCGTGGTTCAGAGTGTGAGATGTATCGGCACGCCTGTCCTGCGCCTACGATATTGCCCACCGAAAAGAGTCGATTTGGCTAATAAGCTTATGACAACCTCCTGCAGAGTTGATAACACATATAAAGCAAGTGGCGTCGGATAAGCCCCTGCCAAGAGACCATCCTCTCCGAATGCTAGAATACTAAATGGCAATGAGGTAATTGCTCTTAATCATCAGTAAGGCAACAGAATGAAGAATCAGTACTTCGGGGACGTCAAAGACCTGTTCAAGTATGACCTTGTCCAGCATCTGATTGAACACATTCCATCGTTGCGACGGTTCACCTTCGTGACAATGCTCACCGAGAACGATGAGAGGAGTGATGGTCTCAAGCTCGACTACCGCGGTAGGGCTGGCTGTGAGAATCAAGAGCTTGTGGACTTACTTTGCAGGTGTGTACGCGAGGGTCGACGCAACGTCTCAGAGGTACTGCCGTACTTTGAGGCCAGGGGAATACACACAGACATCTATGGGTCGGACAAGTACTTCACGCGCCACTCGCGGGCCCAATACTTTGCTGATATAGAAAACGAACTCTTGAACAATGCGTTGATAGTGGTGGACCCTGACAACGGGCTTGGAGGTAAGCATCCTAACCATAGGCACGTCCTGACGGGGGAGCTCTCCGACCTCTATAATCGTATGAGCGCAGACTCAATTCTCATGCTATTTCAGCACTTCCGGCGGGAAAAGCACCAACTCACCATCGATAAGGTTTCGAAAGAGCTGAAGACAATTACCGGCAGGGTGCCTATCTATATCTATGATAGTGAGGTCGTCTTCTTTTTCCTGACCAAGGACAGAGAGCTGGATGCTGAGATATCGGATCTGCTTGGGGAATATCTAGGCAGGTATCCGAAGCTAGAAGCCCAGGAGTAATAAGAAGTCATTTGCACCTCACTTGTAAGCCAGGTTTGTCAGTTTCGGAGGTATTAAAATGGCCACTGTCATCTCGTTGATATCAAGCAGTATCTCGGTAGGTGTGCTGGCGGGGTCTCATTAAGGCATAGAGGGCATTTCCGCCGGCTGGCGCTCGAAGCTCCCTTTTCGGGGGCTTATAGAGGTTTTCGCTGATAGGCTCTGTGAGCTTTCGGATTGGAGCCTGCGGACGCGGTCGATGTGGTAAGCCTATTTCGAGATTGAGTCCGCGTCGGAGTCCATGTCTTAAAGTGGGGCTTCGACTTTCGTCCTTTCTGTTCTGAGAGGCTTAAACCCTGTTCTTTCTCGTTTTTCCCTGTTTAAAGCCGTTTTGATTGACACGTCATTCATCGCGTTGTAGTCCCCACATGCTAATTTCTGAATAGTCGAGACTTGAATACTAAACAATGATTCAATAGAAGTGGGCTCCCGGGAGATAACAGACGACTTCTAGCAACTACTGTACCTCCGACAGTTGGACCTAAGGTGTTGATACGCTCATGAGCTGTCGTTCCTATTGTTATTGGGAAAAGGCTTCAGCGACAACTGGACAAGAAAGAATGACGTTGATAGAAAGGAGATGGCAGTAGAAAGTTTGATGTCCAGAGGTCACATTAACAATCGACTTTAGAGAAGTTCATTGTATGGGGGTCAACTCATGTGGTTAAAGAAAGATCCAAGCCTAAAGCAGATTGAAGAGGCTGTTTCAGCAATGCCGACCTATGTCTATTTCGCGGATGAACAAGATACGAGGGATTCTATGCTTTTCGGTGGAGTACTTGTGCACAGGCAGAAGCTAGCAGATCTTGATGACGGGATAGCAAAGATCAAAGAATCCGTCGGACTCGCAGAGAGAAACCCTATCAAGTGGAGCCCGAGTGATAGTGATGCATATGCTGCCCAACGCAACTTGTCCCACGAGAATCGCCGAGATCTTAGAGAAAGAGTTCTAAGTTTACTTGAGAAGATTGAGGCTACAAGTTTCTTTTCGTTGGTGTGGAAATTCGATAAAGGATTCACGGCTGATGCCTATAAGTGGGCGTTTCAGAATGTTCTCCAAAGGCTGATCATTACCGTCGAACGCAAAGCCAAGGCCACGAAGGTAATCTGGTATCCTGGGCTTGATGTAGTTGTTGATTGGTTCCCACAACCAAGTAGGCGCCGTGAGTTTCTGAGCATCTATGATGACGCCTACCACGACGGGTACATGTTCGATAAAAACAGGTTGCCTCCGCTAAAGGAATTGAATGCATGCCCCTGTTTGCTCGTAACATCGTGTCAGTTTTCCCCAGGTCTACAACTTGCCGATTTCACTGTCGGGTCTATCGGGCGCCTCTTTCGTTGGGCGTATAAGCGTGATGGAGATCCGGTGAGCGTGATTCCATTGGTTAGGCCTACCGTTGAAACACTGCTTCGGATAAACAATGAGGTTATAGGGTATGGTCTCGTGTTGCCCACCACCGGCGCAGCCCGGCGAAAGGTGAACGAAGCACTTGCGGCTCTAGGATTCTAATGATCAGAAGTAGTGAGAGAATGTATGATTGATGTCGCCCGGTCTCTATTGATACCTTAACTAGAGACAGCTGCGACTGATGCTACTGAGGAAGTTCAATTTTCGCTGAATAGACGACTCCTCTTTAACACATTGATTGCTCAGGCTAATGCGGGATTCTATGCTTTCTGTTGCTTTGAATTAAGAAGCAATTTCTCTGAGAACAGCTGAGCCAAAACGCCCCCGGCAGATGCCAGCTTGTCTAAGGTGCTGATTGATACAGTGGTTTCGGAATAGAAGATCTCATCCTTATCGACATCTGGCATGTAACCGGTAGCCTTACCGTTCTTAAATACAATGCGCCAGCCACCGTCCATATCAAACAAGGCAACGCCTTCGCATCTGCGATACTTACAAGTGGATTCCAGGAGCGCTGGCACACGGTTGTCGAATAAGGGGTCTAGGATTCCGCGAACATCAACTCTTACTTGAACAATATCCTTGTTTGGAGGTGCCTTCAGTTTTAGAGCATCGGCCATAACCCAACAAACCGCTTGCCCAAGCCAATCCTAGCACGTTGATCGGGATGCCGCTTTACGAACCGGTCCCCGGGCCGCAT
>JAGUWJ010000039.1 GCA_020062425.1 Actinomycetota bacterium | reverse complement strand
GCTTGCCTTCTTCGTGGTGGGCATGGCCGTGAAGGCAAGATGGCCTTTCATCGTCGCAATGATACTGAGCACTATCGTCACAGCGGTCGCCGTCATAGATGCTGTGGACATCGCGGGCGACGTCACGGTCGGCATAGGCCTGATACTCTGCCTGATAGCCGGCATCGTGGGCGTGGTTGCCGGTATAGGCGGCATTGCCGCGCCGCGCAGAACCGCCTAGGTGCTCCGGCCCCTCGCCCGCCGGTCAGACTGTCTGCTTCAGCTTCAGCAGGCGCGCGTTCAACGCTACTATCACCGTGCTCAGTGACATGAATACTGCTCCGACCGCGGGACTGAGGACGATCCCGAAGGGGTACAGCACTCCTGCCGCGGCCGGCAGGGCGAAGGCGTTGTAACCGGTGGCCCACGCGAGGTTCTGGGCCATCTTGCGGTACGTCGAGCGGGAAAGGCTGATAACGGTCACTATGTCCCTGGGGTCGTCTCTGACCAGCACAATGTCGGCCGATTCCACCGCGACGTCGGTTCCAGCCCCGATAGCGAACCCGACGTCCGCCTCCACCAGGGCGGGTGCGTCGTTCACCCCATCTCCGACCATGCCAACGATCAGCCCCCGCTCCCTGGTCTCCGCTATCTTCTGGGACTTTTCGTGCGGCAGAACTTCCGCGAAGTAGTCGTCAAGGCCCAGTTCTTGCGCTACCGATCCTGCGACGTGCCGGTTGTCGCCGGTGAGCATCATGCACTGTAGGCCCATCTCTTTCAGTCGAGCGACCGCCTCTTTCGACTCCTGCCGAACCAGGTCGGCCATGGCGATGGCCCCCACCGGCTGGCCGTCGACCAGGACATAAACAACAGTCTTTCCCTCCTCTTCGATCTCATCTATGCGGGAGTCGTTGACCCTGACCCCCTTCTCCTGGAGGAACCAAGGGCTCGCAACCGTCACCTCGCGCCCGTCGACCATCGCCTTAGCGCCCTTGCCGGGGACCGCCTTGAACGCCTCAGGGGTTGCCCAGGCAAGCTTCCTCTCCCCGGCGGCGTACACGATTCCCCGCGCTATCGAGTGCTCCGACTGAGACTCGACCGACGCGGCCAGCGAGAGGAGTTCGTCATCGCTTATCGTCTCGTCCAGGGTCATTATGTCGGTGACGCCGAACCTGCCTTCGGTCAGCGTGCCGGTCTTGTCGAAGACCACGGCCTGGAGTTCCCGCGATCTCTCGAAAGCGGAGCGGTCGCGGACGAGGAGCCCGTTGTTGGCGGAGATGGTGGTGGAGATGGCCACTACCAGCGGTATGGCCAGTCCGAGAGCGTGCGGGCAGGCTATGACCATCACCGCGACTGATCGCTCGATGGCGAACTCGAACGTCTTTCCAGCGGCGAGCCACAGCGCCAGGGTGAGCGAGCCTCCTGCAATTGCGATGACTGTAAGCCAGAAGGCGGCGCGGTTCGCGAGGTCCTGTGTGCGAGAACGGCTCTCTTGGGCCTTTTTGACCAGATCGATGACCTGTGCGAGGTACGTGTCCGCACCCGTCCTCTCGATGGAGACCTCGATGGAACCCTCACCGTTCACAGACCCGCCGATGACTTCTGCACCGATCGCTCGGAAGACCGGTACGGACTCGCCGGTCAGCATGGACTCATCGACGCTCGTCTCCCCTTTCCGGACGGTGCCGTCCACGGGGATCTTCTCACCGGGCTTCACGAGCACCACGTCCCCCGGCTTTATCTCCCCTATGGGTACGTCGAGAGTGCCTCCTTCGGGTATCACCAGGTGCGCTTCACTCGGCAGGAGCTGGACCAGTTTTTCCAGGGCTCGGGAGGCGCCGAGCATCGAGCGCATCTCGAGCCAGTGCCCCAGCAGCATGATGTCGATGAGCGTAGCGAGTTCCCAGAAGAGCGCTTCGCCTTCGAAACCGAAAGTGACGACCGTGGAGTAGGCATATGCGACCGAGATCGCTACCGCGATCAATGTCATCATCCCCGGCTCACGTCTCCGGACCTCCCCCACTATGCCCTTCAGGAACGGCCAACCCCCGTAGAAGAATACGAATGAGCCGAGGAGAAACAGCACGTACTCGTCGCCAGGGAACGTCAAGGCCTTTTCGAGACCCAGCGCGTCTCTCACAACGGGCGAGAGCAGGACCACGGGTATGGTGACCGCGAGGCATACCCAGAACCTGTTCCGGTACTGGGCGATCATGTGGCTGTGGTGCTCCTGCGCGCGCCCGGCGGTTTCGTCATGGAGTGTTGTTATCCGCGTCCCGTGCCGCGCTTGTCCGTGATCAATATGCTCATTCATAACCGTAGACCCTTTTCTGCACCCGGCACTGCAATCCTCCGGCAGGGTGCTGTAAAACCTTGGTAGGCAGGAGAAGGAATCCTTCTTCCTGTCCCGGGAATTACGCTTCGCCTACGGCTCAGCTCCATTCCCGGGACTGGCGC
>JAGUWJ010000044.1 GCA_020062425.1 Actinomycetota bacterium | reverse complement strand
GGACCGCGAGGTCCTGCTCGGGCGCAACGGCGGCGTGGCAAGGATCTCGCTGGGAGGCGGGGCGCCCGGCATGTTCGTGGAGGCGCCCTCCCGGGGAGAGTCTTTCACCACGTGGACCATATCTCCCACCAGGGATGAGGTGGCGCTCGGATGCAGCAAAAAGGTCAGCGGGAGCGGTGCAGAGGCCAGGGTCCAGGTTCGTAGCGCATTCAGCGGTCGCGTCCAGACCGAATGGTCGCTGGAGGGGAAGGGCGATGACCCCTCGGTGACGCAGCTCGGCTATCTCCCCCAGCACAACCAGATTTGGTTCCTCTCCTCGGGGAAAATGTACCTCATCGACATAAAGAGCGCCGAGATACTGGACTTCCCCTTCAAGGGGCCGGGGGGACAGGGAGAGGTCGATGTCCCTGATGCGATTATGCGTGCCGCGTTCTCGCCGGAAAAGGGGCTGCTGGCCTTCTCCGTGCCCGAGCGGTTGACGGTGGTCAGGGGGCTTGCCTTCAGCAGGGACGAGGAGCCCCTGGGCGCGGAGGTGGTACTCGACTTGAGAGATGCCGGAGCCACTGAGGGCTTCCCAGAAAGAGGGCGCATAGTCGCGTTCACCTGGCTCGACGACGAGCGGCTGGTGGTGGCTGTTGATACTACCGCAGGCCCCGAGACCTTCATAACTGTGCGGAAAGACGCCATATACTCCCTCACCGTGCCCAAGAAAGGTGAACCCAAGGCGAAAATGATCGTACCGCCCGAGCCGGGGACCCGTTATCTTGATATCTCGCGCTCGCCGGCGGAAGAAAATTTCGCTGTTCTCCTGGACGGCGGGAAGAGGCTGGCGATACGCGAGTACAATCCCACAGGAAGGCGGATCTGGGATAGCAACCTGCCCGATGCAGAGTGGAGCCCGCCGCTCATCTGGACCCCTCCCTGAAGGCTCCGCGCCGCTTTTCAAAAAACAACAAAACAAATACAATGAGAAACTGGATAGTTCCCCACCGGGGCCTTGTGGTCTTTGGGGGGGAACAATGGTTATTGGAGGAAAACCAACCGTGGGCCGGACGATATCCGAAAAAATACTGGGCTCTCATTCAGGCACCGCCGCTAGAGCCGGTGACATAGTAGTGGCGGAGCTGGACTTCATGATGGCCCAGGACGGGACCGCCCCACTGGCCATCCGTTCGTATGAGGGGATGAAGGGTGGTGCCCCGGCGCACCCGGAGCGCGTGGCCCTCTGCATAGACCACAACGCACCGAGCCCGCTCCGCTCGGTGTCCGAGCTGCACGCTCTGATGAGGAGCTTCGCCGGCGAGCACGGGCTGGAGCTGAACGACGTGGGCGAGGGCGTCTGCCACCAGGTGATGCTGGACAAGGCGCACGTGGTGCCGGGCAGCCTGGTGATCGGGGCGGATTCGCACACCTGCACCTACGGCGCGGTCAACGCGTTCGCGACCGGCGTCGGCTCTACGGACATGGCCGCCGGGATGCTATCCGGGGCGCTCTGGTTCAGGGTCCCCGAGACTATGAAGGTGACCGTGTCGGGGAAGCTCCCGGAAGGGGTGAGCGCGAAGGACATAGCGCTGATGATGGTCGGTGACATCACAGCGGACGGCGCCACTTACATGGCGTTGGAGATAGGGGGCGATACCATAACCGCCCTGGACCTGGACGGAAGGCTCACCATCAGCAACCTGGCGGTGGAGATGGGTGCCAAGGCCGGCCTCATGGAGGCGGACGACAAGACGCTCGAGTTCTTCGAAGGGCGCACCACGGCCAGTTTCGAGTCGGTCTCGCCTGATGCCGACGCGCGGTACGCGCGTGAGATCGCTTACGACGTGTCGGGACTGGAACCGCAGATCGCCCGGCCGCACCAGGTGGACAACGTATGCGCGGTAGGTGAAGTGGCGGGAGTGCCTGTTGCCGAAGGCCTCATCGGCACCTGCACCAACGGCAGGATCGAGGACCTGCGGTCCGCAGCGGCTGTACTGGGAGGCCGCAAGGTGGCGGCTGGGGTACGGCTGATAGTGGCCCCGGCGTCCCGCGAGGTGATGTTGGAGGCGCTGCGTGAAGGGCTCATAGAGATCTTCACAGAAGCCGGCGCGGCTGTGATGTGCCCTGGCTGCGCTTCCTGCGTGGGGACCCACCAGGGCGTGCCCGGTGACGGTGAGAACGTGATATCGACGGCGAACCGCAACTTCAAGGGGCGCATGGGCAACCCCGAGGCGTTCATCTACCTTGCCTCGCCGACCACGGTCGCGGCGAGCTGCATCGAGGGGAAGATAACAGACCCCAGGGAGTACCTCCCATGAATGTGAGGAAAAGCTGGAAAGGCATGCTGGAGAGGCCATGCTGTTGAAGGGAAAAGCGCACCGATTCGGTGACGACGTGAACACTGACTACATAATCTCCGGGCGTCACAAGTTCAAGACGCTCGACATGGACGAGCTGGCCTGCCACGTCATGGAGGATCTCGACCCCGAGTTCTACGGCAGGTGCCAGGAAGGCGATTTCATCGTGGCCGGCAAGAATTTCGGCTGTGGCTCCTCGCGGGAGCAGGCGCCGCTGGCGCTGAAGCACGCCGGTGTCGCCGGGGTGCTTGCAGGCTCGTTTGCACGGATATATTTCCGGAACTCCATAAACAACGGCCTGCCCGCCATAGTCTGCGACACGACCGAGATAGAAGACGGAGATGAACTCGAGATAGATCTCGAAGCTGGCATGGTGAGAGACGTGACGAAGGGGATCGAGCTAGCATCAAGCCCCCTGCCCAAGGTGATGCTGGACATACTCTCGGAGGGCGGGCTGGTTGAGTACATGAGCAGGCACGGCAGCCTGAAGGTCAGCTGACTGAACCCAAGGGGTCTGTCCCCACGGTTTAGAGAGAGGAAGAGATGGCAAAGAGGATAGTTACGCTTATACCGGGTGACGGCGTAGGGCCGTCGCTGGTGGACGCCGCCCTGGCGGTGATCGAGGCCGCCGGCGCCGACATAGAATGGGACCGGCAGGAAGCGGGCGCCGACGTGATGGACAAGTACGGCACGCCGCTCCCGGAAATGGTGCTCGACAACATACGTGAGAACCGCGTTGCCTACAAGGGCCCTATAACCACGCCTGTGGGAAGCGGGTTCCGCAGCGTGAACGTGGCCCTGCGCAAGGAGCTCGACCTCTACGCGTGCGTGAGGCCCGCTTTCTTCATCGACGGCGTGAAGACCCCTTACCGCGACATAGACCTTGTCGTCATCCGTGAGAACATGGAGGACCTCTACGCCGGGATAGAGCACATGGTGACCCCCGACGTGGCTGAATCGGTCAAGGTGATAACCAGGCAGGGTTCCGAGAGGATAGTCCGCTTCGCCTTCGAGTATATCCGGAAGAACGACCGCAGAAAGCTGACAGTGGTGCACAAGGCGAACATCATGAAGATGACAGACGGGCTTTTCCTGGATACGGCGCGGCGCCTGTCAGAGGAGTATCCCGACGTGGAGTTCGAAGAGCGCATCGTGGACAACATGTGCATGCAGCTCGTCCAGAAGCCACAGCTGTACGACGTCATGGTCATGCCGAACCTCTACGGTGACCTCCTGAGCGACCTGACCGCGGGCCTGATCGGCGGCCTAGGAATAGCCCCCAGTTCCAACTTGGGAGATGGTGAGCTGGCCGTGTTCGAACCCGCCCACGGCAGCGCTCCGAAGTACAAGGGGTTGGACAAGGTAGATCCCACCGCGCAAATACTCTCCGGCTACCTGATGCTCAAACACATAGGTCAGGCTGATGTCGCCGATCGGGTGCTCGCGGGTGTGAGGAAGGTCATCGGCGAGGGCAAGGTCGTGACCTACGACATCGGCGGCGACGCCAAGACCAGCGAGATGGCGCGCGCCATCATCGGTGTCATAGAGGAACTGTAGGAAACCCTCTTCCGCCTGGCGAAGGGGGAAGGGCTACGGGGATAATGTATTGAGGCTCACGACGGTTGAGGTGTAACCAGATGCGAAGCAACGTGATGAAAGAGGGGCGGCACAGGGCGGGACAGCGTTCGCTCCTGCGGGCCGCGGGGCTCTCCAGCGAAGACATGCAGCGGCCGCTGATCGGTATTGCCGGCTCCGCGAACGACATAGTGCCGGGGCACATACACCTCGATACCGTCAACAAAGCGGTGGCTGAAGGCATCCACCAGGCGGGAGGCACGCCGCTGGTGTTCAACACCATCGCGGTCTGTGACGGTCTCGCCATGGGGCACGAGGGAATGAAGTTCTCGCTGGTCTCCAGGGAGATAATCAGCTACACCGTGGAGATAATGGTCCGTGCGCACGCCCTGGACGGCTTGGTGATGGTACCCAACTGTGACAAGGTGGTTCCCGGGATGCTCATGGCCGCGGCGCGCATGGACGTGCCGGCCCTGGTGGTCAGCGGTGGCCCCATGCAGGCCGGTCGCCACGGTTCGGACAGCATGGACCTGGTGAAGCTGATGGAGGCCTGCGACTCAGACGATGTGAGCGACGAAGAGCTCGAGCGCATGGAGATGTGCGCCTGCCCGGGACCCGGGAGCTGCTCGGGGTTGTTCACCGCAAACAGCATGAACTGTCTTTCAGAGGCCCTGGGCATGGCGCTGCCCGGAAACGGCACTATCCTCGCCGTCAGCTCCGAGCGCTCGAAGCTCGCCAAAGAAGCGGGTCGTGCCGCCGTATCGCTGGTAGAGAGCGGCGTCATCCCGAAAGACATATTGACGGAGACCGCGTTCCGCAACGCACTGGCTGTTGACATGGCCATCGGGGGAAGCACTAATTCGCTCCTGCACCTGCCCGCCATCGCCGCGGAGCTGGGCATCAGGCTCGACCTCGGGATGGTCGACCACATATGCTCGCACACGCCAAACCTGGCCCGGATCGCACCCTCCGGCGGGAACAGGTTCCACATGGAGGACCTGCACAGAGCGGGAGGCATACCTGCGGTGATCGGCGAGCTCGCTGAGATAGACGCCGTGGACCTCACCTGTGAGACAGTCACCGGCCATACGCTGGGTGAGAACGTCGCCGGTGCGAGGAGCCTGGATCACGAGGTCATCCGGACCGCTGCGGACCCTTACTCGCCCAAGGGCGGCCTGGCGGTGCTCAGGGGAAGCCTCGCGCCCGATGGTGCCGTGGTAAAGGAAGCCGCCATGGGGGAGAAGATGCGCTTCTACAGAGGACCGGCGCGCGTTTTCGACTCGGAGGACGATGCCATCAGTGTCATCCGTGGAGGCGGGATAAAGCCCGGGGACGTCGTAGTCATCAGGTATGAAGGTCCTCGAGGGGGTCCCGGCATGCGGGAGATGCTGCACCCGACTGCCGCGATAGCCGGGATGGGCCTCGATGACGAGGTACTGCTGATAACCGACGGCCGCTTCTCCGGAGGTACCCGGGGCGGTGCTGTGGGTCACGTATCTCCGGAGGCTGCTGCTGGAGGACCTATCGCGCTGGTGAAAGAGGGCGACCGGATCCAGATAGACGTCGACGGACGGAAACTGGACCTGGTGGTAGATGAGAAGGAGCTCGAGCGCAGGCGAGCAACGTGGACCGCGCCAGCGCCGAAGTACGACCGCGGTGTCCTGGCTGTCTACACCCGGATGGTAGGCAGCGCCTCGAGCGGCGCCATCATCGATCTTACCGACGGAAGCGCGTAGAAGGGGTTGGGGGACGTGAAGATGAACGGAGCGCAGGCGCTTATCAGGAGCCTGGAGAAAGAGGGCGTGGAACTGGTGTTCGGATATCCGGGCGGGGTGATGCTGCCCGTATACGACGCGCTCTTCGACTCGAAGAAGATCAATCACGTTCTTACCCGCCATGAGCAGGGCGCGGCTCACGCCGCCGACGGGTACGCCCGCGCGACCGGGAAAGTCGGCGTTTGCATGGCGACCAGCGGCCCGGGGGCCACCAACCTCGTTACCGGCATCGCCACAGCGAACATGGACTCGGTACCCCTGGTGGCGATAACCGGTCAGGTAGGCACGCACGTCATCGGGACCGACGCATTCCAGGAGGCCGACACCACCGGCATCACCCTTCCCGTGGTTAAGCACAACTACCTGGTGAAGGATCCGAGCGACATACCGCAAGTCGTGCAGGAGGCATTCCTCATCGCTTCAACAGGCCGGCCGGGAGCAGTAGTGATCGATATGCCTGTTGACATGTCGAGAGCGGACATAGATTTCAAGTACCCGGAAAAGAAGACGTCCCTTCCAGGATACAAGCCCACCACCGCTGGCCACGCGAGGCAGATAAAAGTGGCCGCGCGCATGATAATGGCGAGCAGGCAGCCCGTCATCTACGCGGGCGGCGGAGTGACGACGTCGGGCGCGGCGAAGGAGTTGAAGGAGCTCGCACTGCTACTCGACTTCCCCGTCACCACCACTCTGCTGGGCAAAGGGGTGTTCCCCGAGACGCACCGGCTGAGCCTGGGAATGCTCGGGATGCACGGGACCTCATACGCGAACTACGTGATGATGAAGACCGACCTCATCATCGCGGTGGGCGCCAGGTTCGACGACCGTATAACCGGCAGGCTCGATACGTTCGCCCCGGACGCGAAGGTAATACACATCGACATAGACCCGGCCGAGATAGGCAAGAACGTGCCCGCTGACGTGCCCATCGTGGGTGACGCGAAGACGGTGCTGCGCGAGCTTCTGGGGAATCTTGCACCCAGGATCAAGGAGTCCGGCCCGCCGGATATAAAGGCGTGGCAGCAGCAGATAAAGAAGTGGAAGAAAGAGTACCCGCTGACGGTGCCCGAAGGGGGTTTGAGGCCTCAATACGTGGTGAGCGAGATATACAGGTTGACCAAGGGCAAGGCGGTCGTGGTGACCGACGTCGGACAGCACCAGATGTGGTCTGCGCAGTTCTACAAGACGGTGAGGCCAAGGCAGTTCATATCCTCTGGCGGCCTGGGCACCATGGGCTTCGGGCTACCCGCGTCTATAGGGGTCAAACTGGGCGTCCCGGGAGAGAGGGTGATCAACATCGCCGGGGACGGCTCGCTGCAGATGAACTCCCAGGAGCTGGCCACCGCGGTGCTGAACAACTTGGACATAACCATAGCCCTAATCAACAACGGCTACCTGGGCATGGTGCGCCAGTGGCAGGAGCTTTTTTACGACAAGCGCTACTCGCACACGCACCTGCGCCGGGGTGAGTCTCCCGACTTCGTGAAGCTCGCCGAGGCGTACGGCGCGCGTGGAATGAGGGTCACAGAGGCGGACCAGGTCGAACCCGCACTCAAGGAAGCGTTCAAGATAAAGGCCGGACCGGTGCTGATCGACTTTATCGTCGAGCAGGAGGAGAACGTCTTTCCGATGGTAGCGCCCGGGGCGTCGCTCGACGACATGATTGGGGGTTAGACGGTGAAGCACACCCTTTCGGTCCTGGTGGAGAACAAGCCCGGCGTACTGGCACGCGTTGCCGGCCTGTTCGCGAGGAGGGGCTTCAACATCGACAGCCTGGCGGTCGGCGTAACCGAGCGCCCTGAGATAAGTCGCATGACCGTGGTGGTCGATGTCGAGGAGCACTCCCTCGAGCAGGTCTACAAGCAGTTGAACAAGCTGGTGAACGTGATAAAGGTGGTGGACCTTCCGGACGAGAACAGCGTCCAGCGAGAGCTGGTGCTGGTGAAGGTCAAGGCTGAGGCCAAGACCAGGGCGGAGATAATAGAAATAGTTGAGATATTCCGCGGGAAGATAGTGGATGTGGGAAAGGGCTCGCTGAGCATGGAGGTGACCGGTCCTTCATCCAAGCTGAGTGCGTTCGAGGATCTGCTCAAGCCCTACGGGGTGGTCGAGCTGGTCCGGACAGGGAACATAGCCCTTCCCCGGGGCTGAGAGACTGGAGGTTTGAAAGAGATGGCGAAGATCTACTACGACAAGGACGCCAAGCCCGAAGTGCTCAAAGGGCAGAAGATAGCGATAATCGGCTACGGCAGCCAGGGGCATGCCCATGCCCAGAACCTCAACGACAGCGGTCTCGATGTGGTGGTCGGCCTGAGGGACGGCGACCCGGACGTGGAGAAGGCGAAGGCCGCAGGCCTCGAAGTGGCGCTAGTGGAGGACGCCGCGAAGGCTGGCGACATAGTGATAATGCTCATACCGGACGATGTGCAGGCGAGAGTGTACGGAGAGTCGGTGCTGCCGGGACTGGTGAGCGGAAACGCACTCTTCTTCGCCCATGGATTCAATATCCACTATAACCAGATAGTGCCGCAGCCGGACATCGACGTGGTCATGGTAGCCCCCAAGGGGCCGGGGCCGATGGTGCGGCAGATGTACGTGGAAGGCGGAGGGGTCCCCAGCCTGGTGGCGGTCTACCAGGACTACACTGGCACTGCGCTCGAGCGCGGGCTTGCTTACGCAAAAGGCCTGGGAGCTACCCGGGCGGGCGTCATAGAGACCACCTTCAAGGAGGAGACTGAGACCGACCTGTTCGGCGAGCAGGCCGTACTGTGCGGCGGCTGCTCGGAGCTCGTCAAGGCTGGCTTCGACACCCTGGTGGAAGCCGGTTACCAGCCCGAGATAGCCTATTTCGAGTGTCTGCACGAGCTGAAGCTGATAGTGGACCTCATCCACTATCATGGCATCAGCGGCATGCGCCAGCGCGTGAGTGACACGGCCGAGTACGGAGACCTGACCCGCGGCCCCAGGGTGATAGACCAGGACGTTCGCGAAGAGATGAAGCGTATCCTGGAGGGTGTACAGAGCGGCGCCTTCGCGACGGAGTGGGTGTTGGAGAACCAGGCCAACAGGGCGACCATGGAGGCGCTCAGGCGGCGCGAGGCCGCCCATCCCATCGAAACGCTGGGCAAAGAACTCCGCTCGATGATGACCTGGCTGCAGGAGTAGAGAACACGACTGGAGGATGAAGCCGTGAAGAAGAGATACATCTTCACCCCGGGACCGACGCCGGTGCCGGAGGAGGTAGCGCTCGCCCAGGTGGGCATGGTTCATCACCGCACGGACGAGTTCGGCGAGTCCCTGGAGAGGGTGCTGGAGGGCTTGAAGTACGTCTACCAGACGGAAAACATGGTGATACTGCTCACCAGCAGCGGAACGGGGGCGATGGAGGGGGCCATAACCAACTGCTTCTCACCCGGCGACAAGGTGGTCGTCTTCTCCGGAGGGAAGTTCGGCTCCAGGCTGGCCGAACTGTCAAGCTACTTCGGGCTCGAAGCCGACGTCATCGAGCACGAGTGGGGCGACTGCGCCGACCCGGCGGACCTTGAGGCGGCGCTCGAGCGCAACCCCGATACCAAGGGTGTGTTCCTCACCCAGAGCGAGACCTCCACGGGCGTCGTAAACGATGTGGAGGCATTCGGCAGGATAGTGGGGCAGACGGACGCACTCTTCCTGGTGGACGCCATCAGCGGCCTGGGGGCGGTAAACATGAGGACCGACGAGTGGGGTGTCGACCTCGCGATAAGCGGCTCCCAGAAGGGCCTCATGACGCCTCCCGGCCTGGCCTTCGTCGCGGTGAGCGACAAAGCCTGGAAGGCCGTAGATACGGCCACGCTGCCGCGCTATTACTTCTGCTTCAAGGCAGCGCGCGCCTCTCAGACCAAGAGCCCGCCGCAGACACCGTACACACCGGCCATAACGCTCGTGCAGGCCCTGGACAAAGCCCTGGATATGTTCAGGGAGGAGGGGCTGGAGAGCGTCTTCGCGAGACACGAGCTGTTCGCGCGAGCCACCTGGGCGGCGGTCGAGGCGCTGGGCCTGGAGTTCCTGGCCAGCGACAGGTCGAGGGCGTTCGTCTGCACCAGCGTGAAGGCGCCCGGCGGGATCAAGTCGGGAGACCTGGTAAAGCTCATGCGCAACGAGTACGGAGTATCCATCGCAGGCGGCCAGGGCAAGCTCAAGGGGAAGATATTCAGGCTGGGTCACGTAGGCTATTTCGACACGTTCGACATAGTGTCGCAGGTTTCCGCGCTGGAGCTGGGGCTGGCGAATCTCGGG
>JAGUWJ010000036.1 GCA_020062425.1 Actinomycetota bacterium | reverse complement strand
GATGCACGCTCACGCCCAGGGTGATGATGGCGAGGTCCGAGCCTTCGCGCTCGACCGACGCGCTCCCCAGCGGGACGGGCGAAGGCCGCTTCGCGACCTCGCCTGACGCCCCGGCCGACGGCACGTTGAATTCCAGGTTATCGCGACAACCGCCACCAAGGTAATCGAGCCAGTAGTCGGCGAGCAGCTTGTGCTCGAGATATATGACGGGACCCTCGCTTTCGAGCGAGGAAAGCATTAGACCCGCCGCGTCCGCGGGGTTGGATGGGACCACCACGTTGATTCCGGGGATCCCCGCCAGCAGGCCCCACAGGCACTGCTCGTGCTGGCCCGCGTCGCCGTAGCCTCCCCCGCATGCGCAGCGGACCACCATGGGCGCGTTCCACTTCCCGCCGGAGAAGGCTCCGACCTTAGCCGCCTCGTTCAGCACGGCGTCGAACGCCACCCCGATGAAGTCCACCAGCATTATCTCCACCACCGGCCGCAGGCCGGCCATGGCGGCGCCAACCGCCGCGCCAAGGAACGCCGACTCGCTTATGGGGGTGTTACGGACGCGCTTTCCCCCGAACCTGACATAGAGGTTGCGGCGCAGCAGCCGGACGTCCTCGCCGAAGATGATCACCCGCTCGTCTTCCGCCATGGCCTCCTCGAGAGCTAGTTCTATCGCTTGAGAGAAACTGGTCTCAGGCAATGTTCTTCACCCCCGCTTCGCTGATAGCGGCTTCGACGGCGCCTCTGACCTCATCGCGCGCCTCGGCATCGAGCGCAGCCTGCGCGCTTGCGTCGATAAGCCTTCCGGCGATCTTGTAGGGGTCTCTCCTGCTGACGTAAGTCCTGTAACCAAGACCCGCGAGAGTGGCACCTATCCCGGTCAGGCTTCCCACCCGGTGCGGCATGCCGGCGCCCGGCCGGCAGGATATCGCTCTGACAAGAGGCCACGCGATGGGCTTCAGCTCTCCGATGGGGTCGCCGTATATCCGAAGTACCGGGTCGCCTATGAAGTGACCGTGGATGTGCATGCAGCGCGCGTGAATAAAGGTCGGGCCCCGGCCCGCGCGTGCGGACCTGACAGCTGCGCCGGCGGCCTTACAGACGCGATCCACCCGGAAGCCGTCAACCTGGACCGCGCGCATACCGAAGGCTCGCGCCCTCTGAACGAGGCCGCCTCCGGTCACCCCGCGGGTGCGGGTGGTGATTGACCATCCGTTGTCCTTGCATACTATGACCAGCGGCAGCTTCCAGGTCACCGCCAGGTTCAGCCCCTCCAGCACCATGCCCTGGTTCATGGCTCCCTCTCCGAGGAAAGCTACTGCTACCTTCCCGGGGGACAACTGCTGGGCCGCGAGCGCAAATCCGCTTCCCATCGGAACGGAGGAACCCACGATGCCGGACGAGGCCGCCAGGTGCTCTCTCGAAAAGAGGTGCATGTGGCCGCCCATCCCGGCGCAGAGACCCTTCTCGGAGCCGAGCATCTCCAGCACCATCGCCTTCAAGTCCACCCCGCGCGCGACCAGCGGGGGAGTGGAGCGGTGGTCGAGCGCCATGGCGTCGCCGTCGACCAGGTTCGCCACTACCCCTGCGACTACTCCCTCTTCGCCCGTCCCCAGGTGCATCTCCCCGGGTATCAGGCCAGCGGTCCACAGCTCGTGCAAGGCCGCCTCGAAATGCCGGATGCGGGCGACCTGAAGGTAAAGGTCTTCCAGGACATCATCCGGTTTCGTCTTCTTCATTCGTCCTCCCGTGCGTCTCAACCCCAGAGGCTGCGGTAGCCTTTGCCCCCCGGGGGCCACGAGAAATCGATTGCGCCGTCGGTGCAGGCGAACCAGCACGCGCCGCACTCGAGGCATTTTTCGAGGCTCTTGACGCGTGCTTTCTTCTCCGCTATCTCAAAGCAGTCTCCCAGGCAAACTTTTACGCACCTCGCGCAAGCGGAACAGCGGTCGGGGTCGAAGCGTATGAAATCTCCCGAGCCCTCTACCCACTCGACACCCGGGAACTCTTCAGCAGTCCAGGTCATCTCATTTCCTTTCAGTGGGGGGCCGCTCGAACAGTGAGGGGTGCGCGTCTGCGACGAACCGGACCAGCCTGTCGCTCAATCGTCCGGCCGGCGCCTCGGTTACCTTTAACAGCCACAGGTAGAGCGGCTCGATCACCGGAAGGAGGACCTTCATCACCGGGTTGGCCGCGGCTGAAGCAGGCGCCAGAAACCTTGCGACCGTCTTGACCGGTCCGCCGAACCGTTTGAGCCCCCTGTCGAGGGCGCCGGTGATTCCCTTGAATACGCGCTCACCGCGCGTCCGCGCGACCGGCTCGCTCTCCGCTTCCGTCCTGCCGTCGAAGCGCTGATGGTGCCAGTTGTTGTAGTACCTGAAGAACATCCTTATCCAGCTGGTCAGGATGCCGGGTTCTTCGGCGATAGAGTCCAGTATCGTCCGGATGAGCGGGGTGCTCACGTGCTTGAACCCGCCGAGGCCCCAGCCGTCGTGGATGTATCTCTTGAGGAGCTTCTCGTCGTGCGTCTGCTGGGCGTAGCGAAGATCGTGCCTGTTGGTACGTGAAATGGACCACTGTATTATGGGGTGCGCTTTTATCAACTCGTCGTACCTTCGCAGGAAAGAGGAGGAGGTATCGCCGGCGCGCAGGGCGTCGATCGCCACGTCCGCCGCCATCTCGGCCGAGAACCATGCGGCCGGCACACCGTCACAGAGCTCGGTGCTCTCCAGCCCCGCGGCATCGCCTATCAGTATCATCCCGTCAGTGTGGTTGGGCATGGCTTTGAGCCGCTCATCGAGGCCTACGAATATCTCGAACGCGTCCCAGACGCGGGCTCTCAGCCTGACCCTGGGGGCGATATCCTCCTGCCACCAGTCGAGCCCGCCGGTGATGTTCCGGTGGTACTCGTCGAAATCCTTGAGGCTGGGGAGGCGGCCCGCGTCGGTCACCAGGCACTGGTCCTGGATGAAGTGCAGGCTCTCCCTGTAAGGCCATACCATCAGACCGTTGCCGTAACCCAGGGGAGGGGCTATTCTCTGCTCGTCCCAGCCCCAGCAGAACCGGAGCGTGCTGCCGAAGATGCGGTCGACGTCCTCTTTGGACATCTCGTAATCGTAGACGTCAGCGAGCGATATCGCGTCCGGCGTATACTTCTCGCGCACCCCGGCCTTTATCGCGAGGATACCCTGGCAGCCTTCGGCGTCGATGACTATCTTTGCGCCTATCCGACTGCCGTCGTCGGTGACGACCCCTTTCACGAAGCCGTCTTCCTTTATCACGTCCACCGCAACGGTGGAGGTCCGAAGCTCGACGCCGGACTCCACCGCCCGGTCGGCTTCCCACTCGCAGAACGGCTGGCAGTAGGCGTTGTACCCGAAGGCAAGCACGGGAGAAAGCGGCTTCGGCACCCTCAGTGTGTCGTCGATGTCGATGTCCCCCTTCTCGATGTCCTTCACGATGTAATTGATGATGCCGTCGGCCGGCCTCTCGATGGGTGGGTTGCCGTCCCTTATGAACGCGGGACCGAAGAGGAAGCCGTAAAAAGGTATGGTGAGACCTGAGATGACCTTCTGGCCCACCCGCTCGCCGCGCTCCAGCATCAACGTACGAAAGCCTGCCTCGGCGCATTTCTTCGCGGCTACCGGACCGCCGAATCCCGCTCCGACCACGACGACGTCGTATTCTTCCATTGCGCGCTCCCGACTAGAGACTGCCCGGGTTATGAACAAATTCCCGGAGGGCAGGCCGCCCCCCGGCTGAGGTACCCCGTGCGGGCCAAGGATATACTATCGCGAACCTACCCCTGTTGTGGAGGGAGCTGGATGTTTATCTGGTAGGCCTGGGGGTTTTTCTCACGCCTGACACCGTCCATGATGATATCTATCATGGGGTCGACGAAATCCTCGAGATCATCCTTCCTGCCCATGAGGTGCCAGCGGAAGAAGATGTGCTCTATAGTGCCGAGCAGCATGGAGCGGACCAGCTGGGGGTCGATGTCCTCCCTGAACTCGCCCGAGTCGATGCCCTCCTGGATGGAGGCGAGGATCATCCCGGCCGATTTCCTCACGGTCTGGTAGCTCTCAGTCTCCATGAAGTTGCGGTTGTGCTTGAGGTCGAGAAGAACCAGCGAAGAGTAGTTCGGGTTGTCCCTGTAGAGGTTGTAGTAACCGTAGATTATGGCTCTTATCCTGTTCTCGGCACCTTTGATGTAAGGGGCCATCCCCTCCAGGAACTGCACCGCGGTGCTGGTTATCTCACCGGGGATGGCGAAGAGGAGGTCTTCCTTGCTGCCGAAGTATTCGTAGATGGTGGCCTCGGAGACCCCGGCGCCGCGCGCTATCTCGGCGATGGTGGCGTTGTAGTAGCCCTTCTCACCGAAAACCTGAAGCGCCGCCTCGATTATGCCGGACTTCTTATCTCGTTGCTTGAAGTTATCACTCATAATCACTCCAGAAATATAGTGCCATTAGGAAATTGACACGATAATTGTAATTTATCTATAATCGCAGGGCAATATCCTTTAGTGACTCTCGGATTGGAGTGGCCGCTACCGAGCAGAACAAGGAATCCCACGCCGGCGGCGCAGGAATAAACCGTTAGCGAAAGGACGGTGGGCACGATGCGCACTAAGGAAGAGTACCACGCGAGCCTGGAGGCCATGCGACCGAATATCTACATGGGTGGCGAAGTCCTTGGAAGGGCGGACATCCCGGGGCGGGACATACTCGACCTCACTTTCGACCTCGCTTACGTGCCAGAGTACGAACACCTCACGACAGCGACCTCTCACTTCACCGGCGAAAAGATAAACCGCTTCTGCCATATACACCAGAGCCCTGAAGACCTCATGGCCAAGCAGGAGATGACGCGCATCAGCGCGCGCATGGTCGGCGGGTGCATCGCGCGCTGCATGGGAATCGACGCGTTGAACACGCTCTCCGTCATCACTTATATGTGCGACCAGGCGCACGGCACCGAGTATTTCCCGCGGTTCGAGGAGTACATGAAGAACTTCCAGAAGAACGACCTGGTGGGCTGCTGCGCGCAGTCCGACGTCAAGGGGCACCGCCTGCGCAGGCCTTCAGAGCAGGCAGACCCCGATCTCTACCTGAGGGTCGTCGAGAAGAAGAAGGACGGCATAGTCATAAGGGGCGCGAAGGCGCACAACTCCTTCGCCCCCCTGGCGGAAGAGATAATCGCCATCCCCACAAGGTTCTTGCGGGAGAACGAGGGGGACTGGGCGGTGGCGGTTGCGGTGCCGGGCGACCACCCCGGGGTGAAGCTGGTGTGCCGGGGGGCGCGTTACCGCGACCGGGCGCCGGAGCTGGCGAGCCTGCACTCCGGCAAGGGCGAGATAGAGTCGCTAACGATATTCGACGACGTCTTCGTCCCCTGGGAGCGCGTGTTCCTCTGCGGGGAGGCTGAGTTCGGCGGGCAGATGGCGCTGCTCTTCTCGCTGTTCCACCGCCACTCCTACACCGGCTGCAAGCCGGCCATAAGCGACGTCCTCATGGGCGCGGCCGCCCTCATCGCCGAGTACAGCGGCATAGAGAAGGAGGACCACGTAGGCTCCAAACTGGCCGAGTTCATCAGCACCGCGGAGCTGGTGTACGGGTGCGGCATCGCCGGAGCGGTCAAGTCCACGAAGATGCCCTCCGGCACACAGGTCCCCGACATCGTCTTCTGCAACGTAGCCCGCAAGCATGCGGGCGTTAACATCTACCACGAGTACGACCTCCTCTGCGAGATAGCGGGGGGCCTTCCCGCCACCCTGCCGTACGACAAGGAGTTCCTGAGCCCCGAGGTGGGGGAGCTGGTGAGGAAATATCTCAAGAGGGTGGACGAAGTCAGCGTCGAGGACGTCTACAGGTTGTACGCGTGGGTGAGCGATTACTCCTGCAGCGGCATCGCGGGGGTGCTGCAGTACGCGGGAGTACACGGGGGAGGTTCCCCCATCATGGAAGACATCGCTATACTGCGAACGTACAATATGCAGGAGAAGAAGGACCTGGTCAAGATGATCGCCGGCATCACCAAGCCGGATATCGATATCGGCTGAAGGCGGGTTCGCCGGGCCGTCTTGACCACGCTTATTCAGGGTGACAGGTGAGCGCAGTCAGAGACGAGCCCGGAAAACCGGATAAGAAGCCTAAGCGGAAGGGCATCCCGCCAAGGGTGCGCTTGCTCCTTGTGATTCTCGTATTCACCCTCCTGGTGCTGCTCGTGGTTGCCGTGGTGAAAGACATCGCCTCCACCGGTGAGATGGCTGAAGGTGTGAAGATAGACAGAGAAGCCGTGGGCGGTATGAGCAAGGCCAGAGCACTTGAGACCGCGAAGCAGGCCGTAGCCAGGTACAAGGGGCCAGTCACGGTTTCGTTCGAGGGCAACGACTACGAGGTGGAGATGAAGTCCATCGACTTCCGTACAAACCCGGAGGCGATGGTCCAGATGGCGTACCTCGAGGGGCGGGGATGGTTCGCTCCCGCTAGGCTATTCAAGAGGCTCTTCGGGATGAGCTCGGATGTGGATGTGCCGGTTGTCTTTACCTATGACGAGGCAGCGTTAAAAAAGCGCGTGGAAGAGATAGCGAAGGCGGTGGATAGAGACCCCCTCAGCGTGAGCATCAGCATCGCTTCAGGGAGCCCCGACATAGTGCCATCGAAGGACGGGGTGAAGACGAAGGTGGGTGCTTCCCAAGAGGAGGTGGCGGGCAGGCTGTCCTCCGAGGACCGCCGGGTGGACCTCGCGGTGGATTACATCAAGCCCGAACTCACCGAAAAGGACGTCGGCAAGATAGTCATCATAGACAAGAGCGAGTTCACACTGTACCTCTATGACAGGGAAGAGTACGTAGCCGACTACCAGGTTGCGGTAGGCATGCCCGCCTACCCGACCCCGACTGGCAAGTTCCACATCTACTTCAAGGAGAAGAACCCCACCTGGCTTCCCACCTCGGAGTGGGCCAAAGACAAGCAGGGCATCCCCCAGCCGCCCGGCCCCGACAACCCCCTGGGGGGTTACTGGATGGATCTCGGGAGCGGCCTCGGCATACACGAGACCCCGTTCGAGAAGTCGCTAGGAGAGCAGGCTTCTCACGGTTGCATCCGGATGTCCGAGGAGGGTGCGGCAGACCTCTACAGCCAGGTCAAAGTCGGCACGCCGGTCTTCATCGTCGAGTGACAGAACTGACATTGTTGTTGGCTGCTGTTCCGTGTGACGGATTCCACTGAAAACAGATATCGTTTATTCTATTTATACTGCGCTTATGCTAGTATCTGCTCGCTTGGGTTTTTCATACTCCACATACAAGAGTGTTAGGTGCACGATATTAACTGGGTCTTTCGCAAGGCTCGAACACATTCAGCGTCGCATGTCGCACGGCAAGCGGTCGCGAAAATGGGTTAAACGGCAACACCGCCCCGGGGACGCAGGCTCGTTTTCCCGCGGACGGGTGGCGGTTATTTCAAAGTGCGACGCAGGGGGGCACAAAATGAAAAGGCGGTCTGCAAGAACCAATCGGCGTGGTGGCATGCATCTCGCTGCGGGCAGGCTTTTATCCGTAATCCTCATCGTGCTGATGAGCCTGATGCTGTTACCTGCCTCGGCGTTCGGTCCGGCCGTCGCCGACGACAGCACAACGGGTCAGCCGGAGACACAGGTCACTGAACCTTCGAATCCCGGCGGCGAGGAGGCGGTGACCGAGGAAGAGGTTGCCGAAGACCCGCCTGAAGGCGAGGTCACCGAGGAGGAGCCTGCGGTCACCGAGGAAGAGGTGGCCGAAGAACCGACCGACGAGAAACCGGCCACGGAGGACCCTGCCGGTTCCACTGCCCCCCAGGAGACCGCGCAACCCACCACGCCTTCGTCGAAACCGGCCGCCCTAAAAACGACTCGGCCCTCTCTGCAGGGTCAGCAGGTTCAGCCTCTACAGGCAACCCCCGGGCTCAGCGTTGACAAGAGCATAGTGGGCGGCAAGACGGAAGCCCCCGTTGATGACAAGATCAACTACAAGATAATCGTCACGAACACTGGAGACGTCGACCTTTCCGGTATCACAGTTAAGGATGTCCTGACGTTCAGCGACGGCAGTACCAAGACTTTCACTTACGGGCCTTACTCGATAAACAAGACCAGGTCAGAGCAGATAACCCCTGAATACACGGTGCAGCTGGAAGACGCCGCAGGGATGATGACCAACACTGCCACGGCAACAGTGACTTACGATGGACAGACCTATTCGGCGAGCGACTCCTGCCAGATCAATATTCTCCAGCCTGCGATAGCTATTACCAAGACCGCGAACGTGACCCAGGTCAGTGTAGGTGACATAATCACCTACTCGTTCGTGGTCACCAACGTAGGCGGCGTCAAGCTGACCGGCATCGTCTTCAAGGACCCGAAGCTGGGCTATACGCAGTATGTTTCGGGAAGTTTGAATCCCGGGGAATCAAGCGGCACTTATACTTACAAATATACTGTTCAGCCCAGTGACGCCCAAAACGAATTCCTGGTCAATACTGTCAAGGTTGAGTCCACCTATCACAGTAACACCCGGGATATCATCGTTTATGGTACTGCTTCGCTCTCTATCCCGATACATCCGGCGATATCCCTCACAAAGACGGCGAGGGTTGATTGCGCACGTGTGGGTGAAACCATCACCTACGATTTTACACTGGCTAACACGGGGGATTCGGCACTTACTAATGTGACTGTGTCGGACCCGAAGCTAGGCGGCACCATCTGGGGTCCCGCGACCCTCCCAGCGAACAGCTTGCCGGTGTCGTTCCAGAGGACGTACACTGTTCTGTCCGGCGATGCGAGCCCGCTTGTGAACACGGCTACCGCCACGGGTACGACTATCCGCGGTGGAACGGTCACCGCGCAAGCCTCCGACAGCGTAGACATAATCCGTCCCGACATCTCTCTTACCAAGAGCGCGGACGTGGACTGCGCCCGCGTAGGGGACAAGAT
>JAGUWJ010000206.1 GCA_020062425.1 Actinomycetota bacterium | reverse complement strand
ATCACTCCTGTCTTTCTTCCTGTCCGGCATTATGTCGGTGATGGTCTGAGGGCCCGGCGTCAACCCGCATTTCGGGCAGAGGTTGATGTTGCCTGGGATCGGCGTCCGGCAGTTCTCGCAGACCAGGCCCCTGTCGGCCTCGGTTATCTCCGACGCTTTCTTCTTGCCCTTTCTCTTGAACATCCATGCTCTCCTTGGTCGTGACTTCACGGCTCAATACATAATTTCTATGCCGCCACCGGCCATCCTGCACACAACAAGGGGGCGGGCATCTTGAGCCCGCCCCCCCGAGTCGTACCCGGTTTTGTCGTTCGCCTATGCCCTGATTATCTCCCAGGCGGCTTCCCGGTCCAGATCGGACACCATGGGAATGCCGGAGACCTTTGACGCTTCCTCGGTCAGGGCGGCGATGTCGTCGCGCGCGATGAACTCCAGCGAGAATTTCCTGGCGCCCGCCATCAACTGCCGCAGGCCTTGAGCCAGCCTCTCGTAATAGGTGTATACGCCTATAGCACCCGCGTGCAGCGTCTCGAATTGCTCGCCGAAGGCCTTTCTCAGGTGCACACCCGTCACGAACACCTCGTCCATGGTGGTCCCGAAGCGCTCGATATATACGGGCAGGTCTCCCTCCATCACCCTGTTGCCGATGGTCTTACCCACCATAGCCGCCGCCAGCGAGCTCCTCGCCATACCGATCGCCTTCACGTAGGGCGCGCCCAGTGCGAAACACTTGAATATCTGGTCCTCGAGCGTCACGCCGCCGGCGAAGGCCACCGAGGGGACGTACTTTCCCTGCTTGGCCAGGTAGTCGACGTACTGGAAAGTCAGGGTCCAGAGCTCGACGCAGGGCACCCCCCATTCGTTCATCATGCGCCAGGGGCTCATGCCGGTGCCGCCGCCGGCGCCGTCGACCGTCAGGAGGTCTATCCGGTTATCGGAGGCGTACCTGACCGCCCTGGCCAGGTCGACGGGTCGATAGGCGCCGGTCTTGAGAAAGACCCTCTTGGCGCCCATGTCGCGCATGTCCTGCACCGCTTCGGCGAAACCGTCCTCCGTGACCATGCCGAGTCGCGAGTGCCTCTCGAAATCCTTGATACCACCCAGGTCATACGCCTCGACCACATCCGGGTCCTCGGGGTTCGGCAGGACGATATATCCCTTCTTTTTCATGCTGAGGGCCTTGTCGATGCTCTTCAGCCTTACCTCGCCGCCGATGTCCTTGGCCCCCTGCCCCCACTTTAGCTCCACTGTCTCGACGCCCAGTTCGCGGAGGACGTACTCCGGAACTCCCAGGTTGGTGTCCTCAACGTTGAACTGGACCACTATGTCCCCGTAACCGTCCATCTGCCAATCGCGGTAGGTCCGTATGCGCGACTCCATGTCCGGCGAGCGCTTGATCCTGCCGTTCTCTATCACAGACTCGTCGTCCATGCCGCACACGTTCTCTCCGATAGTCAGAGGGGTTCCCGAGATAGCGCAGCCCACGGCGAGCCCGTCCCAGTTCCTCTTGGCCACGTAAGTCGAGCCCAGTCCCGGAACGATAAAGGGGAGCTTGAGCTTCAGGGGATTCCGGTCCCCGATGGTGGTCTCCAGATCTACAGCGGGGAATACGGCGTGCTCGCTGTCCGCAGGTACGCCGTAGGCCCCCACCGCGCTGCCCATCACGTTGAAATGGGAGAGGTCCACCGGGTACTCCTTCTCGGACGCGGCGGTCATTATGCCGAAAGGCTGGGGGTAGATGCACTCCGGCCCCCTGATGGCGGACTTGCCGATCTCGCACATCCCCACGCATCCCTCCACGCAGGTGGCGCACATGCCGCTGAACGGGCTTATGCTGTCTGGGGTGCGGTTCTTGGAAAGCGTAGCCGCAGACCTGTTCAACCTTGTCATAGCCATAGTAAAGCTCCTTTGCTCTAGTCCCCCGAGGGGAACGGGTCCAGCCGCAGTTCGTCCAGGCATGCGTTGCACAGCTCCCCGGGCTCCATCGGCCCCTGGCATGGAAGCTCGCATACCGGGCATATGTAAAGGCACGCGCCGCACTCCCGGCACGCCTCCGGCGTCTTGTGGAACGGCATCGAGACCTTCCGCTCCACTCCCCTGTGAGCGAAAGCAATGGCCCCGCCCATCATCTGCTCGTCACACATGCGCACGCACAGACCACACAGTATGCAATCCCGGCTCTCGCCCTTGAACCTTACCTTTGTAAGGCCGTGCTTCGACGCAAGGCACTGCAGCGTCTTGGAGTTGGGAGTGCTGGCCAGCATCAACTCCAGGATCATCCGCCTGGCCTTCAGCACCCGCTCGGACTTGGTGATCACCTGCATCCCTTCCTCGACAGGGCACGAGCAGGAGGCTACCATCTTGCTTCGCTCGCCCCTTCGAACCTCGACCACGCACAGGCGGCAGGCGCTATAAGGCGAAAGGCCTTCCTTATGGCAGAGCGTGGGGATGTCCACCCCGTAGTACCTCGCGGTGTCCAGCACGGTCCAGCCTTCCTCCGCCTCGACGCTCTGTCCGTCGATAACCACTTTCACCGGCTCATCACTTCCTTATGACGGCGTCGAACTCACACTTTTCCAGGCATATGCCGCACCGGTCGCATTTCATCGCGTCTATCAAGTGCGGCTCTTTCTTCTCTCCGCTGATAGCCCCGGACGGGCACGCTTTCAGACACCTGGTACAGCCGGTGCAGGCCTCAGAGTCGATCTGGTAGGTCACCAGGGCTCTACAGACCCCTGCCGGGCAACGTTTATCCTCGATATGCTCCCGGTACTCCTCTTTAAAGTACCTGATCGTTGAAAGGACGGGGTTGGGGGCCGTCTGGCCGAGACCGCACAGAGAAGTGTCCTTGACGACCTCCGCCAGCTCGACCAGCAGGTCCAGCTGCTCCGGCGTCGCCGTGCCCTCGGTGACATCGTTCACGATGTCCAGCATGTGCTTTAAGCCCTCCCTGCACGGCGTGCACTTCCCGCAGGACTCGTCGCAGAGAAATTCGAGAAAATAGCGCGCTACATCCACCATGCAGGTGTCCTCGTCCATCACTATCATGCCGCCGGAACCCATCATGGAACCAACTTCGGTGAGGCGGTCGAAATCAACCGGTGTGTCTATCAGTGATTCCGGCAGGCAGCCGCCGGACGGCCCGCCCGTCTGGACAGCCTTGAACTTCTTTCCGTCCGGAATCCCGCCTCCGATGCCGAAGATTATCTCCCGCAGTGTTATCCCCATGGGCACTTCCACCAGGCCCGTGTTGGTTATCTTTCCGACCAGTGAGAATATCTTCGTGCCTTTGCTCTTCTCGGTCCCTACAGAAGCGTACTTCCCCGCACCCTCGTTGATTATCAGTGGCACATTCGCCCATGTCTCGACGTTGTTGAGATTGGTGGGCCTCACGTACAAGCCCCTGATGGCTGTATGGATGTATTTCTCCCGCGGCTCTCCAACACGTCCCTCGATGGACGCCATCAGGGCGGTCGACTCCCCCGAGACGAACGCGCCGGAACCCTTGCTGACCGAGACATCGAAGTCGAAACCCGATCCCAGGATGTCCTCCCCCAGCAGGCCTCTCTCCCGAGCTTGCTCCAGCGCCTGGATGACACTCCTGACGGCCAGAGGATACTCATTCCTCACATAGATGTAGCCATGAGTCGCGCCTATGGCGCGGGCGCCGATGATCATTCCCTCGATGACGCTGTGTGGATTGCCCTCGAGCAGGCAGCGGTCCATGAACGCTCCGGGATCACCCTCGTCCGCGTTGCAGAGGACGTACTTGACGCCGTCAACGCTTCGCGCCTGACGGCAGGCTCGCCACTTGTTCGCTGCCGGATAACCTCCGCCACCTCGGCCTCTGAGACCGGCTTTGTCGACTTCGTCGATTATCTGCTCCGGCTCCATCTCAAACAGGGCCTTTGCGAGACCCTTGTACCCTCCGCGCGCGATATAGTCCTTTATCTCGTACGGATCGAGGTCGCCGTTCGGCCCGAGGATCTGACGCATCTGACTCGCATAGAAAGGCACTTCTTCCTTGTGCACGGACTTCTCTTCAGATCTAGGGTCTTGAAAGAGCAGCCTCTCGACCACCCGCCCGTTCAGCACCGTCTCGGATACTATCTCGGGGACGTCCTCGGGAGAGACTCTCTGGTAGAAGATGTTGTCGGGTCCGATTGTGACCAGGGGGCCTCGCTCACAGAACCCGTGACAACCGGTAGCCCTCAGGATCACTTTCCCATCCTCATCAGCACCCCGGAGTTCGAGTCTCATCGCCTCGATGACCTCCGCGCTTCCACCGGCCTTGCACCCCGTCCCTCCACACACGGATACGCTTGGCGCGTCAGGGTACCTGAGCGGACGCATCTTCTCGCGGTATGCGGCCAGCTCGGCGGGTGAAGACAACCTGTAGGTCTCCTCCTCCTCCTGGAGGGCCTCCCCGGCTTCGTACTTCTTGAGGATCTGGGGCACCTTTGCGGCTGTCATCCCCCCGTGGTAAGTGCCGTTGACCACCATGATAGGTCCCATTGCACAGGCGCCCAGGCAGTTGACCGTCTCCAGGCTGAAAGCCTTGTCCTCTGTCGTCTCGCCAGGGCCGATGCCCAGGAACCTGCATATCTCCTCCAGGATGCCCTTCGAGTTCCGTACATGGCAGGCTGTTCCCATGCAGACGGTGACGATATTGCGACCCTTCGGACTTAGCGAGAAAGACGTATAGAAGGTCGCTATACCGTAGATGTCGGTCAGCGGTATCTCCATCAGTCTCGCCACATCACGAAGAGCCTGTTCGGGGAGAAAGTCGTACTTCTCCTGGATCTCGTGAAGAACAAACGACAGCTGGCTCCGTTCTGCACCGTGCCGGTCGACGAGATCGGTGACGAATCCGGCCATGTCCTCCGCGGTCTTAGCCATAATCCACTTCCTTCAAAAAGAAAGACAGCTGCCGTCAAGACGACGCTGTCTAACCGCTGTACGCCCGTGTACGTTATGAATTAAAAAGAGACGACTGCCGTCGGGACGACACCGTCTCATGCCCGGGCACCCCATTGTGCCCGCTTGTGCAAAGCATAGATTATGGGTCGGCTTCCGTCAAGGCGGTGTGCTGGTTCACTACATGGTGGACACTCGCCCCTTATCCTTGCTCATCTGGTTCCAGGACTGCAAGTACTCGGCAGGCGTCTTGTATCCAAGCGCCT
>JAGUWJ010000024.1 GCA_020062425.1 Actinomycetota bacterium | reverse complement strand
GCTTCGAGTATCTGCTCCAGGCGCTCGCGGTCGGCGTCCTCCATCTCCTCATACTCTTCAGGATCGGGGATGGTGGGTGGGGCCTGTTCAGCAAGCTCTTGGGCGCGGGACAGGCTGTCGTCTAGGCGCCTCGCGCGGTTTTCAAGTGAGCGCCGCATCGCCCGCGTGCTGGAGGCAAGCCTTCTCTGGTAGAGGGCCATCAAGAAACCAACGGCGCGGGCCCTCGCGCTCTCGTCCATCTCTGCAGCGCGAATACTCTGCCTCTTCACAAAACTGGTTACGGACCGGTAAAGCTCGAACTCAGCGTCATCAATGTTGAAACCGGCGGAATGTGGGATTCTCTTGGTGAATATCTTCTTGGCGGCCCAGGAGCCGTCGTCCATCTGCCTGGGGAAGTAGACCATAGCCTCCTTCGTGCGCCTTAGGTAGAAAGGAGCGTGTCTCTTTTCCATGGCCTCGTTGATCGACCTGACATCCGCGTACGCGTCTTGATCGAGCAACTGGAGGAAGAGGCTGAAGTTTACGGGGTCTCCCTTGTGGGGCGTGGCGGTTAGGAGCAGGATGTGATCCGTCCTGTCGCGGAGCATCTCGCCGAGCCTGTAGCGTTGGCTCTTATGGCTCTCGTCGGAAGCGGACATTCGGTGTGCTTCGTCTACCACCACAAGATCCCAATCAACCTGTTCGAGACCTGGCAGTATGTCGTCACGTTTCGCCAAATCGAGTGACGTAATTATGCGGTCTTTCTCCAGCCACTGATTAACCCCGTACTGGTACCTAATGTCCTGGCCTTTCATGACCACGAACTTCTCATCGAACTTCTCGCGTAATTCCCTTTGCCACTGGAACGCAAGGTTCGCCGGGCATACCACGAGTACCCGCTCAGCGAGACCGCGCAGTTGCAATTCCCTGAGGAGCAGTCCGGCCATAATGGTCTTGCCCGCACCAGCATCATCCGCGAGCAGAAACCGGACACGAGCGAGTTTTAGAAGAAAGTCGTAAACGGCTTCGAGCTGGTGTGGGAGTGGATCCACACGTGACAGCGATAGGCCGAAATAGGGATCATATTCGTAGGCGGTCTTCAGCAAGTGCGCCTGTAGGCCGAGCTTCAGGATTTCGCCGTCGGCATCGTAAGTGCATCCTGAATCGACAACTGAGAGCGCATCCAGCTGCGCGAGGGTAAGATCGACGCGCCGGAATTTCTCTGTCTGAACACCGCACACGCCGACCGTCCAGGAGCCATCGTCGTGCGGTTGAACGGTCACGACGCGTACGGGCTCGTTAAACAGAGGCCCCTTGAGTATCTGGTCAGGGATAATAGGAAATCCGTCGGTCATATCTGATAATCAACCCCCAAATACTGCCAACACCGCTCCATGGAAATGCCATCGCGGGTACGTGGCGATTCTATCACTAACCTGCGACATCGCCCTCGTTCCATTCCCGCTGTCCAACCAGCTCATCTGATTGAAATGACATTGCGTACGCGAATGGCAATAGTTGGCAATTCTTCGAGAATGAGTTACAATATGCTCCTAGGCTGAGGTTACGACCGACGCCCGCATGTTTGAAAAGCCCCAGAGGTCCGATCGCAGCGAGAGAGCCATTTGGCCCTCGTCTGTATGGATTTCATGTGGCTTTTCATTTCCTCGCGAAGAACCCGCAGTAATCGATGTGCGCGGGATACGAGAGACTCCTCCCCCATCGCACACATCCGGGCTGCTGCAGCGAGGGTAGCAGATTCAAGCACAATATGTGCCGATAAGGTCTGCTATCCGCAGCGGTACGGAACAGGCACGAAATCAACACAGGACACTTGGGTTTCTCCTGGAGAAATCACGAAGTGCAGGATGCCGCAGCTCGGCACCTGGGCCTGCGCATTTCGTCGAGTGAGGGGGGAGCTTCCCTAAGAACCATCCCATGACAGAGGCGTCCTCCGAGGCGCCTCTGTCATACACTCATTGCCTTTCACCGGGTTTGAGGCAAACCAACATCGCAAAAGTGCTCTTCCTGAATCAACAACTAATAGAGAAGGTTCCCGAAGGAAGTGTTACGAGTGATGATACCGGGCTTTTCCAGGATTTCCATGGTGAGCCCTGCATCCCCTCAAATCTGGTGGGAGTTCGTCGATATTTCAGGCTGATTCTGGCAATAGGTCGGTCTTACCAACGTTTCCAGGGAGTTGTGTCAACGACTTGCTTATCCCTTCACTCGCACCCGGATCGGCGTGGGAACCATCGACAAGAAAAGGAGGAGCATCATGAGCTTCAAACCCGAGGATGCGCGGTCGGCTATAGAGTATCTAGCCGATCTCGCCGTGGAACTTGCGTTCTCTATACTCCAAATGGCGGCGGAAGATCTGACTCACCGGCAGGTCGCCATGCAGCGTCATGGCAGAGACAGGCATATCGAGCAGTCACCTGTTTTGCTGAACGAGCTGAACACAGCCATACTCAACCTGCAGTCAGTCGTGAAATCCGGAAAGAAGATGTCCGTGTCCATCTGGATAGACTGTATCGATGAAATCCTATCTTGGGCTCACAAGATAACCGAAGCCCATTCAAGAGATCACCCACTGAGCCAGGGTAAGACTTTCGCGATCAAATCCGGCATCAAACGAGCACCCCGCGAGGATAACCTGCAATGGGCAAACCGGTTGGTTGTTTCCAACGAGAGGATTCTTGCTTGCGCCATGAAGATCTCGCAGTCCGAGGCCAACAATCAGTCCAGAGAGAATTCCGATGCTGGTCTGTTGAAACGGACCCGGGTGAAGAACTTCCTCTTTCCGCAAACAGGGGAAGGCATCATCACCCTTTCCGACGCGGGAGTCGAGTACTGTAGGCGTAAATACGGCCACAGAAGGACAAGGCCGTGCAGGTACATCCTCTCGAAGGGTGAGCATTACCACCACCTCTTTACGAACTATATCGCGTTCACCTTGAGATGCTTCGAGGTCGTAGCAACGTACTACGGTTTCGGCGCCAAGGAGCACACCATTCGCACATGGCACAAGGGTAAGAAGGAGATAAAGCCCGATCTTGTCGGCTGGTGGGATGGAGAGCTCGTACCCGTAGAAGCCGAAACCGCTCTTCGGAAGAATGACGCTCGCATAAAAGCTGAACAATACGTGGACAGCGCTGAGCCCAAGGTTGTAGTCGTGTGCAGGGACAAGAAAACGGCCGAGGCTTACTATCATTTCCTCATGGAGGAAGGTAAGGCCTTCGACTACGACAAGCCCACGAAGACGCTGTTCGTGATTTACTTCCTCACGCCGGTGAGAGGCCACATGCACCAAGCCGTGACTTACGTGGGATCCGTCAATCTCGGATGTTGGCCCACGTATCCTTCAGGTGAGTCCGGCTAATTGACGTCTGGCTCTTACCGGGACCGGACGGACTCGATATTTCCCCCCGAGGAGTAACTCTGCCTCCTCCTCGCATTTCCTACCTGGATCAGCAACTGGTTACGCCTGCACTAACCAGAAAGCCGTGGCCGCCTCCCCGGTGGCCACGGCCCCCTCCTAAACAACCACCTCCTCCTTGCGCAGCGCACCGGGCGCTGCGGGAAAGGGAGGTTGGAAATGGAAGTGCAGTTTCAGGAGACGATTGTCACAGAGGATGATCCTTCCTACGACGGGTTATTGTCGGCACAAATTGCCGCAGTGCTTGACCTGGTTGTTGACAACCAGACAGAGACAAATCCTCGGCAAGTTGATCGGGTTAAAAGAGCAGAATGCCGGGATTCATCAAATCCGTCTGCTACAATCCAGAAACCAGGAAGAGGTGATTGAAATGCGGTTCGCATTTTATGGTCGGGTTGCGAACGACAGACGACGCATCTCCGAGAATTCCATCGCATACCAGCGGGCGGAGTGTGAGAAGAAACTCGCACACTACTACCCCGAGTCGCGTATCGTTTCGGACTTCGTCGATGTGGGATGTGCAGGAAATAACTATCGCAGGCCAGCTCTCAGAAAACTCTTGCACGCGTCGCTGGATCCCAATAGGGAGTTCGACCATGTCATCGTCTTCGACATCTCGCGCATCTCACGTGAAGCGGGACTGTTAGACGTGTTCATGAAGGTGATTGAGCCAGAAGGGATAGAGATCATTGAGGCCATGGACAGCAACGACCTCGGGAGCCAGGGGACGGGAGACTGGTATCCGACATCACGCAACCACGCAGGGGGCGAACAGGGATGAAATTCGCATTCTATGGCAGGCTGAGTGACGACGAACTCGGCAACCCCGAAATCAGCATTCCATACCAGAAGTCTGAATGTATCAAGAGCATCTCCGAGACCTACCCGGACTCTGAAATCGTTGTTGATTTCGTCGACGAGGGTTTCAGCGGCGACGAGTTACATCGACCGGATCTTCAGCGGATGTTGTATGAGGCGTTGGAAGAGGACCGTGATTTCGATCACATCATCGTCTTCGCAATCGACCGCATGTCAAGAGGCGCCGGGATACTTGATATTGTGAATAGAATACTCGCTCCAACCGGAGTTGCGATTTTTGAAGCCCTGGACAGGAGCGATCCGCGAAACCCCGGTATTGCCATCTCAAGGGATTTCAGGGCAGTCTCGGCAGGTGTCGATAAAAAGATGATGATTATCCGAAGCGGCGCGGGGATGAGACTAAATCTAAAGGAGCTTGGGTACTCGAACGGCGGCCGTGTGCCCTACGGGTATGCGGAACTCCAGATTCCTCGCAGCAATCCGAAAAAGAAGCCACACATACGGTTCGTAGTGGATCCTGAGTCGGGACCCATTGTGAACAGGATCTTCGACATGTTCGTATTCCAGGGACATGGCCAGAAGTCAATTGCCTCGGCCCTGAACGAAGACAGCATAGATCCACCTGAGTGGTACGCGTGGAAAAAAGCTGGCGCGCAGGAGCCCTATCCTTCCCGGTCTGGACGCAATCAACCGTACGCGCAATCCTGCGCAACCCGATATACACCGGCCGACTAATCTGGAAAAGAACGCAACGTTTTCGATTGATTGACCCGGAGACACTGAAGGAGAAGAAGAAGCGCAGGAAATGCCCTGTGGAAGACTGGATTTGGTCAGACGAGCAGGTTCATGAGCCTATCATTTCCCTTGAGGTCTTCCAGAAGGCCCAAGAAATGATTGGCAGCAGGAAGAGGGGCACCACCGAGAAGTGCAACGCCAAGGACGGACGGATCCACCTGTTCAGGGGAATGATACGCTGCGGCCTGTGCGGGAAGCTCATGCAGCCACATCGATCACACGACAACGTCTATTACCGGTGCCGGTACCATGCCGAGGTCGGAGATGCAGGAATTGAAAAAACGGGGCATCCTAAGAACGTGTTCGTTAGGGAGGACGTACTCTTAGAAGAAATCGAATCGTGGTTCTACGAGCGTGTCTTCGGGAGTGCCCGGTTGGACCTGTTCGAGGTTCAGTTGGAACATGGCATGCAAATGAAGGAGAGGGAGCGGGCAGAAAATGTGGGCGCTCTAAAGGCAAGACTCGAAAGAATTGAGAGAAAGATCGAAGGTTATCGGGACTTGAAAGAAGAGGGCGCTGATCCTGAGATCCTCGTTATGTGGATCAACGAAGCGGCCGCTGAACGAAAACAGGTGCGGGAGGAAATCGAAGCAGAAACAGCTACGATACCTTCACCAGACCAAGTGATGGGCCTCAAGGAACACCTCGCGAGGATTCCCGACCTGTCAGAGTCGTTGGTACAAGCAACTCCCGAGGGGAAGAGGAGGCTTTTCAGCGCATTTGACCTGAAGGCCACCTACGATTGCCAAATGGACACAGTATTTGTCTCTGTGGACGTGGCCTCCCCTTTTGGGCCAGAGGTTGAGGGTAAGAAGAATCTGTGGGGGTTAAGTGGTGTCGGAGGGGGGACTCGAACCCCCATGGGACTATGTCCCACTAGGCCCTCAACCTAGCGCGTCTACCAATTCCGCCACTCCGACTAGAGTGAATCCTCTAGAAATTCACCTTTTAGGGTCTGACCCCCAAAGGTGAATTATTCAACCGTGGGGTCTGACCCCAAAAGGTGAATTCAGGTCCCCTGCTGGGTGCTGTGGTCCGGCGCACCGTTCTTGCCCGCCGTCAAACCGGTGTCCCTGTTGCGCCACGGAGTGTACTCCTTCTGGCGCTTCTTGTCGATAATGCGGACCGCGTAGAAGTTCTTGCGGCCAAGAAGGCGGAAGAAGTGGCCCTGCTGCCCCTCAACCTCGATGAAATCCCCGTCCTCGAGCTCCGGCGGAAACCTGAAGGACCTCTGGAACCAGACGTGGTCGACCTTGCCGTCCTCGTCGCAGAGGTCGAAGCTGATGTCGAAGCTCAGCATCTTGGAGTTGGTAGCCCTCTTACGTGAGAACGTCTGGAAAGGATTCGTCGAAACGTTGTTCACGACTCCGGAGATCTTCTGCTTCACCGGCTTCTCCCTCCCGGGCCCCGCGTCACCTTATTATATGTCGTCATACCCCCGAACCGCCTTGACCGGCAATATAGACGGTCGGATCGTGCCGCTCAGCCCCCGAGCATCCCGGCTACCCGGTCGAGCACGGTGTCGGCCAGTACTGCTTTCGACGTCATCTCGAGCTCGACCTCCTCATCGGACGCCGTTATGACGGCCGCAAGGTTGGTCGGGGTCCCGAAGCCGGAATCAGGGGCGTCGACCTTGTTGGCGACAATGATGTCCAGGCCTTTGTCCACCAGCTTGGACCTGGCGTTCTCGATGACTTCATCCGTCTCTGCTGCGAACCCCACCAAGAGGCACCCCCGACTCGCTGCCGAGACCGACTTCAGGATGTCCTCGGTCGGCTCCAGGGTCACCTCGGGAACGCCGCCGCGCTTCTTGAGCTTGGTCTCAAGCCTCTCTGCCGGCCGGTAGTCGGCCACTGCGGCGGCCATGATAAGGACGTCGGCTCCTTCGATGTTCTCTTTCACGGCGCGGGCCATTTCCTCGGCAGAGACCACATCGACGGTCGATACACCTGCTGGAGGATGAAGGCTGGTCGGCCCCGATATCAGCACCACCGCGGCGCCCCGCCTGGCCGCGCGGCCGGCGAGGATATAGCCCATCTTCCCCGTGGAGGGGTTGGACATGAACCGCACGGGGTCGAAATGCTCCCTGGTGGGACCGGCGGTTATTACGACTTTCCTGCCCTCCAGGTCGGCGGCCAGTGCGAGCTCGCCCGTGACGGCCTCCATTATCCGGGCCGGCTCGGCCATACGCCCGACCCCCTCGTCACCGCAGGCCAGCTCTCCCATTCCCGGTTCCACCAGCACCACACCCGCCTCCCGCAGGCGGGCGAGGTTATCCTGCGTCTCGGGGTGCAGGTACATCCGCGCGTTCATGGCGGGAGCAATCAGCACCGTGCCCCTCGCGGCCAGCAGGGTCGTGCTCAGCAGGTCATCGGCGATGCCCCGCGCCATCTTGGCGATGATATTCGCCGTCGCGGGAGCTACGACGATCAGGTCCGCCTCTTCACTGATGGATATGTGAGGGTACGGCGAGGCCGGGTCCGACCACATGGTGGTGGCGACCGGCTCGCCGGTTATGGTTCGGAAGGTGAGCGGCGTCACGAACTTCTGCGCCGACTCGGTCATGATGACCTTGACCCGGGCGCCGGCGCGGACCAGCAGCCTGGCCAGCTCAGCGACCTTGTAGGCGGCGATCCCGCCGGTTATGCCAAGTACCACCGTCCTGCCGGAGAGATCCGACATGACCTACTCTCCCGCCTCGTCTTCCTCTTCGTCCGGATCAGGCCTGTCGTACTCTATTCTACCGTCAGCGATCTCCTCGAGCGCGACGGAGAGTGGCTTCTTCGAAATATCCTCGAGCCGCATGGGGGCCACACCCCCGATGCCCTCGCCTAGCCTCTTCTGGAAACTGGTGATCTGCCTCGCCCGCTTCGCCGACTCTATCACCAGCGTGAACTTGTTCTCGGAGTGCTCCAGCAGGCTCTCGATCCTCGGGTTGACTATCGTGGTCTTCTCTTCCATATCAGCCCTTCACCTTCCCATTACCCTCGCCAACTCTCTGGCGGCTCTTTCCACGTCATCATTGACTATCAGGTGGTCGAACTCGTTCCGTCCCTTCTCTATCTCCCAGGGCGCTGTCTCCATTCTCACTTCTATCTCTTCTTCCGTGTCGGCCTTGCGTCCTCGCAGCCGGGTCTCCAGCTCGTCCATGGTTGGAGGCATCACGAATATGAGTCTGGCCTCCGGAGCCTTTGCCTTTACGTCCAGTGCTCCCTTCACGTCTATCTCGAGTATTACGTCTTTGCCGGAGGCGATGGCCTCGTCCACCTCTTCCCTGAGTGTCCCGTAGCGGTTGCCGTAGACTTCCTTCCACTCCAGGAACGCCCCCTGCTCCACCAGCCGGTCGAACTCCTCATCGGTCAGGAAACGGTAATCCCTCCCGTCCTCTTCGCCCTCCCTCGCCTTCCGGGTTGTGGCGGATACCGACAGGTGCACCCCGCCGGCCTTCATGACCTTACTGATAAGGGTATCCTTGCCCGCGCCGGAAGGCCCGGCTACCACGAACAGTCTTCCAGTCTCGCTCATAAAGCGGCATCCGTGTCTGGTCCGGCGCCCGGCCCGGCAAGCCCGATGCTCGTTACTGGCTGAAACATCGAAATTATACGGATACGTGCCGGTAAATACAATATTATTGTCTGATTCAAAAACGGCTCCCCGGGGTATCCAGCGGCACCCCTTCCGCGCACATGGGGCACTCTTCAGCCTCGTAAGACCTGACCTCCAGCTTCAGGAGCGAATTCGGCTCGAAAATAAGCCCCGCGGCCTCACCCCTGTCCACCAGGCAGGCAAGTCCAGCGACACTGGCGCCGGCCTCCTCGACCACGGCCGTCAGTTCAGCGACCGAGCCTCCCGTGGTCACCACGTCTTCCACGAGCAGGACCCTGGAGCCCGGCTCGATAGTGAAACCGCGCCGGAGCTTCATGGCGCCGTCCACCCTCTCGGCGAAGATCATCTCGCGGCCCAGCGCGAGCGCTGTGGTCAGGCCGATCAGCAGCGCACCGACCGCGGGCGAGAACACCAGGTCTACCTCACCCTCGATAAGCGCAGCGAGGGCTTGGCCGGCCCGTACAGCGCTCTCAGGGTCCCTGAGCAGGAGGGCGCACTGGATGTAAGTATCGCTGTGCCGCCCCGAAGATAGCCTGAAATGGCCCCTCTTCAGGGCTCCGCAGCGCTCGAGTTCAACTTCGATGTCGAAACGGCGCTCCTCTGCCATCGTCCTCACCTTCCGCCCGCCATAGGCTTGCGCTTCATTCCCCCGGGGCCTCACGCCCCGCGTCGCGCAGCATGTCCGCCGCCACGGCGCGCGGGTCGTCCGCCCGGTAGAGTGGGCGC
>JAGUWJ010000063.1 GCA_020062425.1 Actinomycetota bacterium | reverse complement strand
GAGCGCGAGGCGACCCGGCTGGCCCTCGCGGATGAGGGCTCGGCCCTCCACGCGCTGGCCGCCGAGCCGGACGCCATCACCGGGGAGACGGTCTCGAACGCGGCGGAGAGAGGAGACGCTGCGGCGCTGGAGGCATTCTCGCTGATAGCGGGGCACCTGGGCGCGGGGGTCGTGAACATCATCCACATCTTCGACCCCGAGATGGTGGTGCTCGGCGGTGGGTTGTCCAGGAGCGGCGGGCTCCTGCTGGACGGGGTGCGAGCGGCCGTCCGCGAACAGGGTATCCCGTGCCTGGTCCGGGACGCGCGCGTAGAGCTCTCGACTCTGGCCGGCGACGCCGGTATCATAGGCGCGGCCGCCATAGCCTGGGAGGGTATGAGCGAGGAATAAGCGAAGTAGTATCGAAAAGTCCTGGGGCTCATAGAAACAGGGGGGGCGATTGTTTCTCAAGGCTCTGACAATACGCGGGTTCAAGTCCTTCGCGCGCAAGACTGTGCTGGAGTTCCAGCCGGGGGTCACCATAATCGTGGGGCCCAACGGCTCGGGCAAGAGCAACATCGCTGACGCGGTGATGTGGGTGCTGGGCGAGCAGAGCCCGACCTCGCTTCGCGGTAACAGGATGGAAGACATCATCTTCGCCGGCAGCGCCAGCATAAAGCCGGTCAACCTGGCCGAGGTGGCCCTCACGCTCGACAACTCCTCCAGCGAGTTCCCGCTCGAGTACTCCGAGATAACCGTTTCCAGGAACGTCGTGCGCGGCGGTGACAGCGAGTACCGCCTCAACAACAACTCCTGCAGGCTTCTAGACATCCAGGAGCTCCTCTCCGATGCCGGTGTAGGGCGCTCGCTCAATTCGGTCATAAGCCAGGGGCAGCTCGACGACGTTCTGTCCTGCAGGCCTGAGGAGAGGCGCGACTACATAGAAGAAGCGGGCGGCCTCCTCAAGTACCGGCGGCGCAGAGAGAAGGCGGTGCGCCGGCTGGAGAGGCTGGAGGAGGAGCTGGTCAGGACCGGCGACGTCATGCGGGAGGTCCGCAGGCAGCTCCGCCCGCTGCAGCAGCAGGCGACGCGGCTGGAGCGCTACCGCAACCTCAACCGGGAGCTGTCGGAGGCCCAACTCCGTCTCGACGTGGGGCGCCTGCGCGTGCTCCAGAAGGAGTGGGAGGGACACAAGAGCGTTCAGGACGAGCGCGCGCAGAAGCTGGATACCCTCGATGAGGAGCTGGCGGCGAAGACGCGCCAGGCGCTGGAGCTCGACCGCGGCCTCTCTGAGTGGAGCACCAGGGAAGCCGGCCTGCGGGGCGACCTGTACCGGCTGGTCTCGGTACACGAGCAGCTCAAGGCTATGCTCGCGGCGTGGAGGGAGACCAGGAAGGTGCAGCGGACGGTGGCCAAGCAGGCGTTGGACGCGAACAGCATCGCCGTTCTCAAGGCGGAGAACAACCAGATGGAGATAAAGAGACAGGAGATCTCGGCCGATGCCGACCGCCTGAAGATTGAGGAGGCTGAGCTCTCCGAAAAGGTGTCCCGTCTCAGCTCGCGGCTGCACGAGGTGACCCGCGAGGCCGCGGTGCTGGAGGCCCGCATCGAGGTCCTGCGATCGGCGGGTGGCGAGCTGGGGGTGCTGGTCCCCAAGCTGCTCGAGGACAGGGAGCGCGAGCTGGCGGACTCCCTCGAGGAGAAGGATGCGCTCGCGGGGAGGCTGGCGGAGCTGGACGACGAGGCGGCGGTGAGGCTCGACGGCGTCCAGCTCCTCTTGAGTGACCTGGAGCAGACACGGGCCGCGCGCTTGCATGCTGAAGAGGAGTTGCTCGCGCTGGAGCGCGAGCAGGCCGGGCTTGTCGCGACGCTTGAACTGCTGAGCCGTCTCGACACCAGGACCTGGAGCGTGGCCAACGTGGTAGCTTCACTCAAGCGCGACGACCCGGCGGCCGGAGGCCTTGGCGGTACCCTGGTGGAGGGTCTTGAGATAAAGCCCGGCAACGAGAAGGCGGTGATCAGCTTCCTCGGGCCGTGGATATTCGGCGTCATCGCAAGGGACACAGAGTCGATCCTGGCCGCCATGAAGCACCTGAAGAAGCGCGACCTGGGGCAGGGGCTCTTCTTCAGGTACGTGCTGGAAAGCCAGGTGAGGATGGCGGGAGGCGCCGCGCCCAAGGGGACCGTGGCGGCGCGGGACGTTGTGCGGGCACCCGAGTGGTTCGACGGGGCGCTGGACTCCCTTCTGGCGGGCGTATTCATAGCCGGTGACCTCGAGGGCGCATTCACCCTGGCGGAGCGTTACCCCGACCTGGTGTTCCTCAGCCCGGAAGGCGACGTCGTTTCAGGGGGGTCGCTCTTCAAGGGCGGCAGCGAGGCTGTCAACCCGGCGCACCTGGAGATGACCGCTTCCAGGCGGGCAAAGATAGAGGACGAGCTGGACGCCTGCCGGGCCCGCGTCGAGGAAGCCCAGCTCAAGATAGCCGCCATCGACAAGGAAGCGGAAGAGCTCGAGGGGGAGGCCGAGAAAGCGCGGGCCGGGTGGAGTGAATCCCGTGCTTCCATAGCCCGCATCACGGGCATACGCGATTCGTGCATCGCCAGGATAGCTGCGCTGGAGGAGGTTATCCGCTGGCTGACCGGCAAGGGAGGCGAGGACGGAACCGCCCCGGAAAGCGTGGACATCGATGAGATGAACGGCCGGCTGGAGGAGCTGAAGGCCGAGGAGTCGGAGGCATCCGCCCGGCTGGTTGAGGCGGAGCGCGCCAGGATGGACGCGGCAGGGTCGCTCGCCAAGGCCGAGACCTGGCTCGCCAGGCTCGAGGCCGATATCCAGTCCGGGGAGGAGAAGCTTGGAAAAGCGAGGAAAGCGCTGAGTGAGGCCGGTGAGACCTCCGAGGAGGCGCTGTTCCCCGCCGACGACAAGACCGTGGAAGCCGAGGGCAGGCTTGAGAGGGTGCACGAGCGGCTGGTCGGGCTGGTGAGCGGCGTCCGCGAGAGGGCGAGACTCGAGCTCGACCGGGGGGCCACTGATTCCGAGCAGGCCCAGCGTACCCTCAGAACCCTGCGAGAGGAGATCAACCTGCTCCAGGACAAGCACGAGGAGCTGCGCGAGAGCATGCACGGCGAGGACCTGTCCAGCGCTGAGCTGAAGATAAGGGTCGAGCAGCTGGTGGAGAGGATCGTCGACGGGCACCAGGTGCCGCTCGATTTCGCCTTCAAGCAGTACGCCGACGAGGAGCCGAGCGAGGAGTTGGAGGAGATGGTCGAGACCCTCGCATCCAAGCTTGAGCACATAGGGCCGGTTAACCCCGAGGCCATCACCGAGAGGGAGGCGCTGGACGAGCGCTTCGAGTTCCTAAAAGACCAGATGGAGGACATCGAGGAGTCGAAGGTCCAGCTCCGCAAAGTTGTCCGCCAGATAGACCGGCAGATCGAGGATAGGTTCAAGCAGACCCTGGACGCGGTCAACGAACACTTCAAGGAGATATTCAGCACGCTGTTCCCCAACGGGAACGCGGAACTCCGGCTGACCGACCCTGACGACGTACTGGGCTCGGGCGTCGAGATAATGGCCCAGCCCGAGGGTAAGCGGCTGAGGCGCATCTCGCTCCTGTCAGGCGGAGAGACCTCGCTCACGGCTATCGCCTTCTTCTTCGCCCTGTTCAAGGTACGGCCGAGCCCGTTCTACTTCCTGGACGAGGTGGAGGCGGCTCTGGACGACGTGAACCTGCACCGGTTCCTTGACCTGGTCAAGGTGTACAAGGGCGAGTCCCAGCTTATCCTGATAACCCATCAGAAGAGGTCCATGGAGATCGCAGACATCCTGTACGGGGTCACCATGCAGGACGACGGCGTTTCCCGGGTGGTCTCCCAGAAAGTCGCGAGTTGATGGGGGCTGGATCGAGGAAGAAGCGCCAGAAGAGGGAGCCGGGCGAGAAGGGCCCCAGCCGGCGCTCGAGGAGAAAAGAGAAAGCGGAGGCCGCCCGGCCGCCGCGAGACCCCGAGGCCGCTCGAGAAAGCGCTGAAGAGCCGGCGGAAGAGACCGCCGAAGTGCCGGTCGAAGAGCATCCCCCTCCAGCTCCACAGCCGGAAATCCCTTCACAACCCGAGGTCCCGCCCGCGCCGGAGGCCGGCGATGAGGTGATCATCCTCGAGCCGGTGGAGCTCGAGTCGGAGGAGCAGGGTGAGGAGCCTGACGAAGAGCCGGCTGAGGGTGAGGAAGTGGAGGACGGTGAGGAAGAGGAGAAGCTCCGGCGCGGCCTGTTCCGCTCGCGGCGTGTGCTTTCCAAGCCTTTCACCCGCGCTGCGACGAGGCGCGCCATCGATCCCGAGTTCTGGCAGGAGGCGGAGGAGGCACTGATAGCGGCGGACACCGGGGTCGCCTGCGCCACCCTGATAGTTGAGCGGGCGCGCAAGAAGATCCTGGCGCGCCGGGTGCACGAGCTGGAGGGGCTCAAGGAAGTGTTCCGCGAGGAAGTTGTGGAGATGCTCGAGTCGTTCGGCTCTCCGCCGGCGCGCCCGGAAGAGCGGCCGCACGTTATCTTTGTGGTAGGGGTCAACGGGGTGGGCAAGACCACGACCTGCGCCAAGATAGGCTTCCAGATGAAGGAGCGCGGCGAGAAAGTCCTGTTCGCGGCGGCGGACACCTTCAGGGCGGCGGGTGTGGAGCAGATGGAGATGTGGTCCCAGCGCGTGGGGGCGCCGGTGGTGCGCCACAAGACCGGCGGCGACCCCGCGGCGGTCGTTTTCGACTCCATCGAATCCGCCCAGGCGAAAGGGCTAGACGTGGTCATAGTGGACACAGCCGGTCGCCTGCACACCAAGACCAACTTGATGGAAGAGCTCGCCAAGATGCGGCGCGTGGCGGAGCGGAGGCTGGGCGGCGTGCCGGAGGCGATCCTGGTCATCGACGCGACCACCGGGCAGAACGGCGTCACCCAGGCCCGGATATTCGGCGAGGCCTTGGAGATAGGCTCGATAGCGCTGACCAAGATGGACGGGAGCGCGAAGGGCGGCGTGGTGCTGGCGATAGGCCAGGAGCTGGGGATACCGGTCTCGTATATCGGCGTGGGCGAAGGGATGCGCGACCTGCGCCCGTTCGATGCGGAAGACTACGCCCGCGCCCTCTTCTGATTTACGTAGGGGACGAACCCCTAAACTTCCGTTGGTGTCAGGCACCAACGGAAAGCACTGGTAGGATTTTCTGCGAAGTGCTTTACAACAAGTGCCTTCCCTTGGTGCCTGCCTTCCCTTGGTGCCTGACACCAACGGAAGTTTCTTCTGATTCGACTCCGACCAAGGGAAATATTCGGACTCCGATGTAGAATCTTCTCATGGATTACGCGCTGCGGTTCTGGTCGGAGACGATGACGCCGCACGATGTCGTGGACGAAGCCCTCGGGCTCCTCGCGCGTCACGGGGTAGGCGTCACCGTCTCCATGTACCCCGTCTCGCTCACCCGCGAGAACGCGGCCGCTTTCAAGCGCCTGCGCGAGGAGGGGGTCGAGTTCGGCTTCTGGCCTCTCCTGGAGAAGGGCGAGGGGTACTTCCCCAACGAGCGCAACGCGCAGGCCTACAGCCGCGAGGTCCGGCGCCTTATGAAATGGGCGCGCGAGAACGACATCGTCCCCGACCTGGTCATCTTCGACCTGGAGCTGCCCCTCGAGCAGATGCGCTGGCTGGAAAAACCGCCGCGCGGGTTCTTCAGGAAAGCATCAGGCGCGATGGGCATCGCGCGGGAGAACCTCGACAGGGAGCGCTACTACAGGTCGAAAGCGGTACTCGAAGAGCTCAACGATTGGACCCGAGAGCAGGGGGCGCGCACCATGATAGCGGTGATGCCGTGGGTCGCCTTCGAGCTGGAGGGACGCCACGAGCTCCTGCAGGACTTGAGCGAATCGCCGGCCTCCGGCATCGATTGGGACGTTATCAGCCCCATGCACTACACGACCATGCTGGTCGCATCCACGGACGGCTTCCTGACCGCGCGCGACGCCAACTGGCTGCTCTACGACTCCTGCCTGAAGCTGACCGGGAAGTTCGGCAGCCGTGCGGGTGTCTCGCTTGGGTTGACGGGCTCCGGCCCACTCCTCGGCGAGCCCGCATTCAAAGATCCCGCGGAGCTCATGGCAGGTCTCGAGGCCGCCCTCGCCGCCGGCGTGCGTGACATCAGCGTCTACAGCCTGGAGGGGGTGCTCGACCGCGCGGATCCCGAGGAGTGGTTCGAGGCCATGCGCCGAGCCCGGCCCATGATCCCGCCCAGGTCGGGCAAGGTAGCGGGAGGTCTCACCGCGGCCCGCGCCGTTTACCCGCCGTTCGCTCGGCTCATACAGTGGTACCGTCGTCCCCCTTGATGCCCACCCTCAGCGTCCCGGCGGCTACAGCCCCAGCGGCTCCGCCACCAGCACTATCTTCATGTCGGTCAGAATCGGCTTCAAGCTGATGATGGTGGTCGCCCTGCAGATGTTCGCCGGCTTGCGGCAGTCCACGCAGCGCCCCTTCTCCACACATGGGACGTCGATGCCCAGCCTGCGCGCGTTCGCCGGCGCCGCGACCTCGCGGATGCGCGTGATGCCCGCCTCACGGTCGGCGACGAGCTTGTTGACCCCCGCCAGGATGACCACTGTCCTCGGCCCGAACACCATGCCCGCGATCCTGTTGCACACCCCGTCCGTGTTGATGAGCTCACCATCCATGGTGAGAGCGTTTGTCGAGCACAGGTAGTAATCGCACATCACCGCCTTCTTGTGCGCTTCCAGGCTCTCCTCGAACCCCATGTCGGAGCGGTGATAGACGATGGTGTCCCCACGCTCCTCCAGGCTCTCCAGCAGCCCCGTCTCCCGCAAGGTCACCGAACCGCCGGCGCCGATGCTCGCTCCGGGTGGGATGAGGTCGAGGATGGCCTTCACGGCATGGGTCGCCGAGGAGTGCCAGCTCGCGTCGAACCAGCGCTTCTCCAGCGCTTTCACCGCCGTCTCGCAGCGGCTCTCGTAGTAACCGCGGCGTACATCGTCGAATGACTCGGGCATGACTGCTCCTTTCAGGTCGCGCACAACGGGAGTATACACCCGCTTCCCTGCGAAGGTGAGCACGAAGTCAAGCACGAAGGTCACACAGGGGGCTTCGGCGAAACACCTAGATATAAACGGAGGAGAGCCAGCAGGATTAAGTATAAAACGGGGGCTCACGTCCTCGGCCCGCCGGGCCCGAGCAAAGGAGGAGACATGGCGGAAGGATACTGCGTTAAGTGTAAAGAGAAACGCGAGATGCAGCAGCCCGAAGAAGTCATCATGAAGAACAAGATGAAGGCTATGAAGGGCACCTGCCCGAAGTGCGGCACCAAGATCTTCAAGATCACGGGTAAGGCATAGAAAAGCAGTTCCGGCAACCAGCTCATCACTCGGAATCCCGGTCGCGCTGGCGGCCGGGGTTCTTGGTATTCGCGCAGGGTCACACCCCGGACGTCACGCCGCGAAGACCGGAGACGAGGCATAGTTGAGATCTGACCACGAATCCCACCGCAACGCACCCGAGACCGCCGGGCTCACCATGCGCAAGGCACGCACTTACGACCTGGGCTGCTCACTCCTGTTCGGGCTGGACGAGCGCCTCTGGCGCCTTGTGCTCGAACTGGCACAGGTCGGCCCCGGGCAGAGCGTCCTGGACGT
>JAGUWJ010000180.1 GCA_020062425.1 Actinomycetota bacterium | reverse complement strand
TCCACGGTAAGCTCGGTCCCGGCGGCGCCCTGGACCGGCTTCACCGAGTACGCGGCAACCGGCGCGCCGGCTCGCGCGGCGAACTTGAGCACCACTGGATCCTTGCCGACGGTGAAATTACTGACATTGATGTTCCCGCTCGCGTCGCGGGTGACGATAGCGACTGAGGAGGTCCCCCCTGTCAGCAGGTTCACCTTGGCCGGGTTGTCGAACGTGGTGTTGGTGGAACTGCCTGAAGGGTTTTTGAAGGTGAACGATAGGACCGCATCGGGGTCGTTTGCCGGATCGAACGAGTTCGCGTTCACATTGTACGAGTTCCACAGCGCGAGCAGTACGCTCCCATCCGGTGCCTTGAAGAGATGCTTCTCCAGAGTCGTCGGTGCGTTCGTCGAGGAAAAGAGATAGCCGGACGCAATCGCCACCGAGTCACTGAATGCGTTCGCGTCCCCCAGGCGGCTCACGTACTTGAAGGCATCCTTCTCCACGAAGGTACTGTGCAAGAGGCCGTATTACTCGAGGCCTCTTACGTAGTTGCAGTACCCCGCGTCCCATATCTGGACCGGCGCATCGGTAGGCCTGAACCCAGCCACGAAGACGGTGTTAGCGTCAACGGCGTCCACCGCAGACAGGTAGCTCGACTTGTCGTCCTCCAGGACCCAGTCCGGCGGCCGGAAGGCCGCGGGCGGGTTGTAGTTGTTTGTCTGCTCGGCCCAGCTGCTTCCACCGTCAGAGGTCTTGAGTATGACCCCCTCCTGCCCCACAGCCCAGACCACGTCCGGGCTCGCGGCGGATATCCCGTTCAAGTTGCATGTAGTCCCGGACGTCTACAAGGTCCAGCTCGCTCCACCGTTGACTGACTTGAGGATAGTGCCGTCGAATCCAGCCTTCCAGAGAACGCTGGGGCTGGCGGCGGTTATCGACGTCAGATGGCGCGTCGTCGGCGTGGTACTGGCCCAGAACTCACCGCCGTTTGTCGACTTCAGCACTGTGCTGTTCGTGCCCACCGCCCACACGATCGTGTTCGCACCGTCAACTGCTGCCGTGACCCCCATGAGCCCCTCGGTAGTGCCCGATGTCTTGGTGGCCCATGTGGCGCCGCCGTCGCTACTCTTGATGATGGTCCCACTGTTGCCCACCGCCCACATCACGCTCGGGCTCAGGGCGAAGATCCCGTTCAGGTTTTGCCTGGTGGGAGACGTCACGTTGGTCCAGGATGTCATCGACGGCGCGGGAGTTCCAACGTGCTTCTTGATGACGCCGCCTTCACCCACGGCGAATACGGTTACGTTTCCGCCGCTCAGTGACACAATCCGCCCTCAGGTAAGCCGGATCAGTTATGGCAGCTGACCAGTTCGTGCCACCGTTCGCGGTAGCCGCGGCGTCGCACAGGACGGGAATGAGCAGAGACGAGTTCGGATTTCCATCTCCTACCGCCCAGCAGTTGAGAGCGTTCAGGGCGGATATGCCCAGCGGGCCGCAGGTCCCGTCCTGCCGGTAATCTCCGGAAGCCTGATACGCCCAGTTGAGTCCGCCATCCCCCGTTTTGTACAAGACCTGTTCCCTGTCGTACTGGCCTCTCAGGTTGTAATAAAAAGTCCGGGCGACCGTACAATCGCCTGGGGTGTCTGTCAGGTAATCGTCCATATAGTTGAGGAAACTGCGAAGCGTGTAAGCCGCCTGGGTGGGCTCGTAAACGCCCACGGTGGCCCCCTCCCATGTGAAAGATGACTCCTTGCTGTTGGGCCACCCCACCTCGGTAATCCACATCTCCAACTGCTTCCCCGAGGTGTACGCCGGGTTTGTGAGTATATTGCGGAGCTGAGCGAGCTTGGTCCGCATCTCACTCTCGTGCGGGTGGGGGTTGTTCGTCCAGACCCCGATCTGCACAAACGGGTAAGGATGGAACGCAACGGCGTCCACGTAATCAACCGCCCCCGCGTTGACGTCCTCGTCACCGGGCACGTTGTCCTTCTTCATGCATTCTTCTATGAACGTTGGGTCGTACCCGGCCACACCGCCGAGCACGATTGTTGCGTCGGAGTCGTTGGTCCGAATCTCCTGGGAAGCCCGCTTCACAAGGTTCATGTACTCGGCTTCTTTGTCCTTACCCGAATCGACAGCGAAGGTCGCGATGTTCTGCTCGTTCCATATCTCCCACGCCGATACGTCGGCGCCATAGCGCTGGCATACGGCGCGCACGTACATATTCCAGGTGTCGTCGTTGGCGTCACTGGGGGGATAGGCTTCCCCCAAGGTCCCGGTCTTTCCGTTGGCCCCGTTCGGCGTGTTGGAGAGGATGCCGAGGATGTTTATCCCGTGCTCTTTGACCTTCTCCACCATGAGGTCGTGACGGGCGAAGTTCCACTGGTACTGTGTCGGCTCGAAAATGCTTCAGTGGAAGTCGGTCCGGAGCCACTTGACGCCGCTGGCGGCCAGTTTGTCCAGGGTCCTCTCCATTGTCGCTTCGTCCTCCTTCCAGAGCCATATCAGGTGCGCCCCGGTGCGGTCCCTGACCACGTCGCCCGCCGGGTTGGACTGCGCCCCGGCGTCCCGGGAGCCCAGCAGCCTCAGCGCAGGCAGGGCAACGCCCGCCAGGAGAGCGGCGAAAAGGAAAAAGCCAGTGCCCTCCGCATGGATCCATAGTTGGACTGGATGATGTTTTCAGATTGTGAGCACCGCTTCATGACCTCACCTCCGTTTTCCGGTTGGCATGGAGACAAAACCGGCGGTAGGATATAATCGGTGATACCGGTCTGAGGTCGCCGGAAATCGGGAGGTTAGCTGTCATGTTCTGCAACAAATGTGGCGCACCGGCAGAGGAAGGCAGCAGGTTCTGCGACAAATGCGGGAACCAGCTCCCGATGGCGACTCCCGCGGAGCAAGCCCCTGAAAAGCAGGCCGCTAGAGATAGGGCCGGTTTCTTCAGCTCCCCCGCCGGGATAGCCCTGGTGGTGATACTGGGCATCGTAGTCCTGGGCGGGCTTGCCACGGGCATATTCTTCCTTGTCAAAGATGATTCCGGAAACAAGGCCGACGCCGCCACCATGGACGTGTGGTCAGAGTACGAGGAAGCCCTAGAAGATGACGGCTCCACCCTGGCTAAGATAAGCATGACGAACACCGACTCGCTGTTCGCCGCGCAGGGGGACCTGGAGGAAGCACAGGAGCGAGTGGAGGCCCTGCAGAGAACGCTGGCCAGAACGGCTGGCACCGAGGCGAGGCGCCGCAGCGGGGAACAGCCACCGGGCGCCTCCAGGAGAGATATGCTGGCCGGTGAGCTTGAGGAAGCTCTGAAGGCCTACGAGGCTTACCTGAGCAAGGTGGCCGAGTTCGTGGACACACTCATCTGGACTATCGCCAACAACCAGTTGGTGGTGCCCGATGCCGTTAACAAGCTCAACGCCATTCTCGCGGATATGCAGAAGTTGGCTGATAACGTGAAAGACACAGCCGAAGCGTTCATCGGCGATAACGAGCTGCTGACCGGCACGGAGTTCGATCCGGCTGTACTCGCTTTCGCACAGGACATAGCCCCCGAGGTGGAAGCAAAGGTTGCCGAGATACAGGCTTCGGAGGCGGCAAGGCTGGAGGCCGAGAAGCAGGCAGCGGAGGCTGAGGCTGCAAGGCTGGAGGCCGAGAAGCGGCGCCTCGAAGAGGAAGCCCGGCAAGCCCAGTACGTGACGTGCCCGCTCTGCGGTGGTGTGGGAACCATCGAAGGAGGGGACGGTAGGTACGTCTGCCCGTTCTGCGGCGGGAGCGGAAGCGTCACGCGCTCAAAAGCGGATACGTATGATCCCATGGATTGGGTGCCGTAGGCCTCCCAGCCTTGTCCCGGCGGTGTATGCGCGTCCGAGCTGTCAGGAGCTTTTCAGGTACTCTATCATCGGATCAGTGACCAGGGGAACGACGTCACCGATCATGTGCGGCATGAGGTTGTCCATCACCAGCGGCATGATCTCCGGCATCTGCTCGCGCATGTAGTCCGGCATGGGGACGCGCCCGGCGACCCTGTCCAGCATGACCGGCATCACCTTCGGCATCATCAGAGGCAGCAGCCTGGGGAACAATACCGGGAACATCGGCTTCATGAGCTCCAGCGCGTGGGGCACCTTGCCGGCGAGCCTCATCATTCGGCCCATGCCGAGCGGCATTGCGTCGATCAGCTCCGGCTACATGGTACCCATGAGGTCGGCGAAGCCCTGCGGGGTCATCAGCTCAATCATGGCCTCGAAGACCGCCCACTGGGCTTTGACCTCGGGGTTGGGGTCTGGGAACTCATAGCCTAGCGCCTCTGCGCTGAAGCGGGCCAGGTCGACCACCTCCAACGGCACATCCTTCTTGTCCGCGCTCACCCTCAACTGGAACTCGCAGCAGGGGCAGAGCGCCAGGACCTTTTCGGCCCTGGCCTCGACAGCCTCGCTCAGCCTCTCCTCGCCTATATCCGCCGCAACGTCCGGCTCCTTTATGAGGGTCAGGACCGAGCCGCAGCAAAGGCCGTCCTCCCTGTTATGGCTCATCTCGACCAGCTCTGCGCCCGGGACCGCTTCGATCAGCTTCCTCGGCTCCTCGTAAACGCCCGATACCCTGCCGATGTGGCACGAGTCGTGGAAGGCGACCCTGGTCGGACGCGCCTCTTTCTCACCGAAGTCGAACTCGCCAGAGTCCAGCTTCTCCGCCATGACCTCGCTGTAGTGCTTCGCGGTTATGCCGTAATCCAGCCCCAGCTTTTTCGCCCACTCAGGGTATACGTTGCGCCACATCATGTCGCAAGCCGGGCACGAGCAGATTACCGTGTCGGCGCCGGCAGCCTTCACCGCTTCGATGTTCCTCTTCATGGTCTGGGTAAAGAGCTCCCATTTCCCGGCCACCAGCATGGGGGTGGCGCAGCAGTTCTCCTTCTCGCCCAGGTAGGTGAAGTCCACCCCCGCTTCGTCCAGCAGCCTCACCGACGCCGAGCCTATGTCGTGCTCCACGTAGCTCGCGGTGCAGCCGGCGAAGTAGACGTTCTTCGATTCGCGCCCGGGGCCG
>JAGUWJ010000161.1 GCA_020062425.1 Actinomycetota bacterium | reverse complement strand
GTGTTCAGGCAAGCCCTTGCTACCATCCCCCGTCACCACGGTTATGTTATCCAGCCCGAGTATGCGAAGCCTCTCCGCCGCGGTCTCCGCGAGCGCGTCAATCCGCTCGACGGTGTACACCTCGCTCGCCAGGAAGCCTAGGACGGCGGCCTGGTAGCCGGTCCCGGTACCTATCTCCAGGACCTTCTCATCACCCCCGAGCTTCAAGAGCTCGGTCATCCAGGCCACCATGTAAGGCTGTGAGATGGTCTGCCCCTCGCCCACCGGGAGTGGGGTGTCGTCGTAGGCACGGGAGCGCAAGCCCTCGGGGACAAAGATGTGCCGGGGTACCCGCCCCATCGCCTCCAGGACGCGGGGATCGCGCAAGCCCCGGGCCTCGAGCTGGTTCTTCACCATCGCCTCTCGCAGCCCCAGGTAGTACTCGGCGTCCGGGTCGGATCGCGCCACGTGCCCCCCCTGCTCATCGATATCGCGGCCGGACATGATGCGAGGCGGACCGAGGTCCGCCTCTGGATATATCAGAGTTCAACGTACCAGCCTCGAGTAAAAGCCCGCGGGATCAGAATCCGTCCGCGTTCTCATACATCTTGAAGATCTTGGTCAGGCCGGTGATCTTGAAGATACGCAGTATCTTCTCCTGGGTGCATATGATGCCCAGCTCGCCGTCGTGCTGCTTGACGCGCTTGAGGCCCCCGACCAGGACCCCCAGGCCGGTGCTGTCCAGGAAATCGACCTCGTCCAGATCGACCGCTATCTTGTAGCGCCCCTTCTCGACTGCGTCGACGATGGTCTCGCGAAGCGAGGGGGCCGTGTAGATATCCACTTCGCCCTTGAGCTTCACTACGGTGTGATCACCTATGTCCCTGGTCGAGACTTCGAGTTCCAAGTTTCCCCCCCTGGCCGCGCCCACGCTACTTCTGAGTGGTCCTCCAGAGGACTTCTACTTGTCCCCGGAGGGCCTCTGCTTGGGCCTCTTCAGCATGGTACCGCAGTGCGGGCACTTGACCTCGTCTTCACCCGGATCGAAGGAGACCCTGTTGCCGCAATTGTGGCATCTTACCCTGAGGATTTCTTCGCCGATCTTCTCGTGACCGTGTGCTCCTCTAGTCACCTGGGGACACCTCCGTTCTCCGCCCGCACCAGCCTAGATTCTAGAAAAGGTGCATCAATCCTACCTGGATTTCATTATATCTCAAGTCCCCGTGGAAACAGTCACCCGATAAGCGGCCGGTTCTTCATACTTTCTGCCGATGAGGGCGCCGTTACGGTGTCAGCTGCCGTGCCAGGTCATCGAGAGGGACCACCTCCTCATCGCCCGGTCCCACTCTCCAGGAGACCCACACCGAGCGCCTGCTCACCTCGAACACGTAGGAGACGACCCACTCCCCCTCATCGACCTCCTCCGCGCCCCATGATGGCTTGAAACCCTCGTCCGCGACCGCGACGCCGTGTTCATCGAGGAACTCGAGTATCCCCTCGCCTATGGTGGTATCCGTACCCGGAACGGAAAGGTTGCGGACCCTGTCTATAGGCTCGCGCGCACGGGTGCGGAACTGGTACAGGCCCAGGAGAAAGACCAGCGCGACGCACAGCAGGCCCGTCGCGACGAGGATAGCGGTGCGGCCGCGGCGGGGTGGCGCTTTCTCGCTGTTCTTGTTGTCCTGCACTTCGCTCACCAGTAGCTCTCCCGATAAATACGCAAAGTTGATTATACAGCCGGCATCGTTCCCGGGGGCTTCGCTTTGAAGGCGCTTCCTCCTTGCGCTAGAATTATGCGGACGTGGGGCCGTGGTCCAATGGGAAGATGCGTCCTTCGCGCGGACGAGATGGGGGTTCGATTCCCCCCGGCTCCACCACGATCTAACTTTGGGGACGGACCCCTTAAGTTAAGTCGGAGAAGCGTTGATCAGTGTACCCCGTTCGACTTAACTTAAGGGGTCCGTCCCCAGGTTTAGTCGCGGCTCCAGTCCTCCAGGGTACGCCACCTTCCCTGCTCGATGAGGTCCAGGTTTATCAACCTGTCCCGGGTAACGCTCCTCTCCAGCTCGAGCAGTTCCGCCATGCCGCGGTTCAGCGGCTTCTCGAAGACCATCCAGGTCCGGGGCTGCCGCACGCTCCCCAGTATCTGCCCCGCGGTCCTGGAAGTGTACCTGAAGTAATCGCCCGCCGCGGTCGGCGGGGTGACGAACAGGTACCGCGCGAGCACGGTGCCTCCGGGCACCCTGCCACAAGCGCGGGCGAGTTCCTCGATCCTGGTTATGGCGCTCATCAAGGCGCCGGGGTCTCTGGTGATGAGGGCCGCCAGCGAGTCGGCTAGGATATCGTCCTGGCGGTGACCCAGGTCGAGCAGCTTCATGATGAAAGCCTTTGACCGGTAGATCAGGGTCATGGCCAGCAGGACCACCGCTGTGCACAACACCAGCACCCCGATATAGGCGATGTCGTTCGGCGCAAGCAACACAGAGGCTGTCGCCAGCATACAGAACAGGAGCAGCAGCAGGCTCGGCTGGTACTCGAGATCGGTGAGCGCCGGCTCCCGGACGTTCTCACCGATGATCAGGTGAGCCAGCTCATGCGCCATGACCGCGTCCGCCTCCGAGACCGGGATGTCAGCCGCCAGCAGGCCGACGGTCACACCGACACCCCGGCCGCCGTCCGGCTGCTCGAAGGCCAGGGCGTTAGCGGAAGGATCGTCCAGCACGATGACGTACGGCGCCTCCACATCCGCCGCGATGGAAGCCCCCTCCAGCGCCCCGGTGAACTTGTTCAACTGGAACTGCTCGAACTCCAGGGACTGCTCTTCCAGGAACAGACGGAACCTGGCACGGGCGTACCTCACCGCCGTCACGAAGCTGTACCCGAGCCCTCCCACAACCACCACGGCTAGCACTCCCGAGAAGAGCTTGACCAGCGCGGCGGCCTGCGCCATCCAGTCCGACCCCTCCCAGGCCCCTGAAACGTTAGATATATCGAGGACTTGCAGGCGCAGGAGCAGGGTCAAGGCGAGCATGGCCACTCCCACCGTTACAGCGATTATGAAGGGCGTGAGCAGCATGATCCGGCTCGCCCGAACGTGCTTTCTGTACCTGCGTATGGATTCGAGGACCTTGGGATCGAAACTCATATATCACCGGGTATGAGTGTATCATCGGGGCCCTCGCCGGCGCACCGGACGCCACGCTGCGGTATTGTATGCCGCCGCGCAGAGTCACCCGATGTTCGTGTAAAACCTGAGTAGGTCACCGGGGGCACGGCCTTCTACCGGTATGGAGCGAGAGGCCGCAGGCCGAAGCGTGAACCCGGGTTTCTTGCCTAC
>JAGUWJ010000153.1 GCA_020062425.1 Actinomycetota bacterium | reverse complement strand
CGGTCCCGCTTGCCCGCTCGCTCGCCCGGAGTGACGCCGCCTCGCCACTGGCGAGGCTGGCGGTGGTCTCCGCTTCACAGCTCGCAGCCGCGCGGGAGATCCTCCCACCCCTGGGGTTCGATGTTCTGGAGGCGCCCGATTCGGCCTCCCCGGGGGACAGGAAGAACCTGGGCATCGAGAACACGGCCGGCGACGTCTTCCTCCTCTCATGCGAGGCCAGGCCGGCGGACGAGCGCTGGCTGGTCAGGCTCCGCGAAGAAGCAAGTGGCTCGAACGCCGGCGTAGCGGGGTGCGGCGTGGTCGACGAGAGCGGCGTGATGGTGAACGTGGGCTACCACGTGATCCAGCCCGGCTGCGAGCTGTACCCGGTGGCAGGGGGCAAGAGGGACATCAACCAGTACTTCTACACTCGCCGGGTCGAGGGAGTAGACAGCTCATGCATGTTCGTGACCAGGGCTGCTGCGGAATCCGCCGGGCCTTTCAGGAAGGGCCTGGACTCCGCATACGGCGACCTGGATTTCTGCCTGAGGGTGAAAGAGGCGGGGCTGCCGGTCGTCTGCGCGGGCGGTGTGCGGGTGGTCATTCCCCGGGGCCTCGAGGGCGGCGACCCCGCCAGCCTGGACCGGCTCGAGAGTTCGCGCTCCGAGTTCTGCGGAAGGTGGGAGGACCGATACCGCGAGCGCTACGACACCAGGGTCATGTGGCACTCCTGGATAAACGCGCCCACCGGCTACGCCGTATCGTCACAATACCTTGTGCTGGCCATGGAGGAGCTCGACGTGGACGTGCGCTACGGTTTCGTCTACGGTGTGGAGGAGCCCCCCAACGAGGACGAGCGCATCATGGAGGTCCGCCGCAAGCCCAAAGACCTGGAGGTGGCGCAGGTAGTCTACGGGCAGGGGGACGTCTTCTTCAAGAACAGCGGCGCTTACCGCATAGGCTATTCGATGCTGGAGGTCACCGGCATCCCCCCGGACTGGGTCGAGCAGGCGAACGCCCTGGACGAGATCTGGGTGCCTTCGCATTTCAACCGGGAGACGTTCGCCTCGAGCGGGGTCACGAGCCCCATCGAGGTGATGCCTCTCGGTGTGGACACCAGCCACTTCCATCCGTTCCTGGAGACCAGGCGGTTCGACGACCGCTTCGTGTTCCTCTCGGTATTCGAATGGGGGGAGCGCAAAGCCCCGGAGATACTCCTCCGTGCTTACAACCAGGAGTTCGGGCCGGACGACGATGTTCTCCTGCTGCTCAAGGTCACCAACACCGATCCCGCTGTCAACATCGAGCGGCAGGTAGAGGCGATGCGACTGGGAGGCGATAGGGCGCCGGTGGTGGTGGTCCTCAATCAGAGCGTACCCAGTTACCAGATGGGGTCGCTCTACTGCGCGAGCGACTGCTTCGTCCTTCCCACCAGGGGGGAAGGGTGGGGGATGCCTACCCTGGAGGCCATGGCCTGCGGGCTCCCAGTCATCAGCACCCTCTGGAGCGCGCAGACGGAGTTCTTCGACGCCGAGGTCGGGTACCCCGTGGAAGTCAAGCGGCTCATCCCCGCTGTGGCCAAGTGCCCCTACTACGAGGGGTTCGAATGGGCGGACCCGGACGTGGATCACCTCGCCTCGCTCATGCGGCACGTTTACGAGAACCGCGAGGAAGCGCGGCTGAAAGGACAGGCCGCGTCGGTTCGCGCGCGCGAGCGTTTCACCTGGACCCACGCCGCTCAGCGTATAAAGAAGCGGCTGATCGAGATAGGCGCCTGAAACGCTGTATAATCGGATTCAAGCGGTATGATCCTGGAAAGGCGGGGACCCTTGTCGAGGGAAGAGGTCGAGAAAGAGGGCGGAAAAGCCCCCGATCCTGAAGAGCCTACTCTGGAGGAGTTGAGCAGGCAGCTGCGGGAGAAGTCGCCGAACGGGCACAGGATAGAATCGTTCGACGACGGCCCCCTGATGGAGCACCTCCACCTCGCCAACGCCTACTACGACAAGAACATGCCGGGCGAGCCCGCCTCCGAGCGCAGGGTTCTGGGCCCGCTGTTCGCGGTGCTCAAGCGGCTGGTGCGTAGGATCTCTTCCTGGTACCTCGTACCGTCGCTGGAGAGCCAGCGGCACTTCAACGCCTACATCACCCGCAGCATCAACGAGATGAAACGCTACCTCGATCACATACAGATAAACGAGGATATCCTGTCCACCATAATGCACCGGGACCTGGCCCTCTTCCGGGCCAACATCCTCTACCTCAACAAATACTTCGAGCGCCGAATGAAGGACCTCGAAAAAGAGCTGGCGCTCGCGAAGCGCAGGGAAGCCGCCGGCCCTGGGGTCGTGGTCGAGGAAAGAGCGGGCAACGGCGGAGGAGACGGCGAGGATATTATCTCCAGTCTCGACGTACTCTCGCTAGAGCAGAGGATCCACGGATCCCCGCGCGTTGTCCAGGACAGGCAGCGGGTCTACCTGCAGTACTTCAGGGGCTGCCGCAACGTCCTCGCGGTTGGTTGTGGGCGGGGTGAGCTCCTCCAGCTCCTGAAGCAGGAAGGGATACCGGCCAGGGGCACCGAGACCAACGGCACCCTGGTGGGGTACTGCCGGGATAACGACCTGGAGGTGAGCAGGATCGACCCGGTGGACTACCTTGAGACGTGTACCGACGGTTCGCTCGACGGCATAGTGCTCTCGAGGTTCGCGGGCCACCAGCCGCCGGCCAGGCTCATAAAGATGCTCAATCTCTGCAACCGCAAGCTGCTTGACGGTGCGGTGCTGGTCATCGAGACGCCCAACCCGTTCTCTCTATACACCGTGGCGAGCTATGCGCTGGAGGAGTCCGACCAGGTCCACCCGCTGCACCCGGAGACACTGAGACTGCTCTGCGTGACGTACGGCTTCGTCGAGCCGACGGTCATGTTCCTGAACCCGCTGCCGCCGGAGGAGCAGCTGGAGGAACTCGAGCTCACCTCGAGCGGCGCGCTGCTCGATCCGCGCCAGCAGGAACTCTTCAACCAGGTCAACATCAACTTCGGGAAGTTGAACCGCCTGCTCTTCAGCCACAGCGATTACGCGGTGGTGACCAGGCGGGGCACCGGGGACGGCGCCTCACGATGAGTCATGAGCCGGGCCGGCTCCCGGAAGCCGGCACGGCGATGAAGGTCGAAGCGCGATGGACAAAGATTATGAAAAGGGCATAGATTTCGGGGACCCGAACGATTCCCACGCCATGGAGCTGGACCTCATAGGACGAAACAAGCGCGTCGTGGATTTCGGCTGCTGGACGGGTCTCGTGGCAGGTGAGCTCAAGCGGCGCGGCTGTTACGTCACCGGCATCGAGCGGGATACCCAGGCCGCCAGGGTTGCGGAAGGGACATGCGACCGGGTGATCGTCGCCGACCTGGACCAGGCCGACCTCGCGGAACTCCTGGAAGGTGAGACGTATGACGTAGGCCTCTTCGGCGACGTCATAGAGCATCTCGCTCGCCCCGAGCGCGTGCTGAGAGGCATGCGCGACCTCCTGAACCCGGGCGGCTACATCGTGGTATCGGTACCCAACATAACACATGCGAACATCCGCCTGATGCTGCTGGAGGGCCGCTTCGATTACTCGGACACCGGGATACTGGACGATACGCACCTCAAGTACTTTACCAGGCAGAGCATCGCCGACCTGCTGGAGAGCTGCCGGTACATGGTGGAGTCTATGGACTGGGTCAAGAAAGAGGTCACGGAGGAGAGGGTCCGCGGAGTCCTGGATCCCCTGGGGCTCTCTAACCTCGAGGAAGTGGTCAAGTCGTTCAGTCACTGGGAGGCCGTTGCTTTCCAGTGGGTGATAAAGGCGTTCCCGGCCGGTGAGGAGGAACGGGTGCAGAAGCTGTCCGAGGAAAAGGTGCAGGCGGAGCGCAAGCTCCGGGAGCTTACCGAGCAGCTGGAGGAGTTCGAGAGGGTCAAGGAAGAGATGAAAAGGGTCAGAGCCGAGTCCGAGAAGATAAGGTCTGAGTCAGACGGGGTGAGAGCCGAGTCCGAGCACGCGCGGGTGGAACTGGACAAGGTTGGCGACTACGTCCGCTCGCTCGAGGCCAAGATCGACGAGAAGGACGCCTATATCGCCTCGCTCGAGGCCGCCCAGAACGAGCGCGCGGGCGAGATCGCCGAGTTGAACCGCCGCATCCAAGAGCTTTCCTCGGGAGAAAGCCGGGGTCGCAGGCGAGACCGCAAGTGATGCGGGCTTAGCATGCTCTGTATTGGGCGGAAGCTTTCGCTTCCGCCCGTTTCGATGCAGGAAGCCTATCTGATGTATGAACATCTCGAAGAAGACAAAACCCCGAGTGCTGAAGACGAGGGCGCCAGGACGCGGAGGGTGGAATCGTTCTGGGCTGACCAGGCCGAGCGGCGCGTCGCCGCAAGCCCGCTGAAGGTCGACTGGTCGGTGTCCCCCGCAGTTCTGAGGGTCATCAACAGAAGGACCTCCGGGTCGGCGGAGCGCAACTGGATCTGCTGGCTCAAGGACCAGGTGGCGGGCGAGCCCCTGGCGCTGGGACTTTCCATCGGCTGCGGGACCGGCCTCATAGAGAAGGAAGCCCTGGAAGAAGGGGTCTGCGAGGCGCTCGAGGGCATCGACATCGCGGAGGGGGCGCTCCAGGTGGCGAGGGCCCAGAACGCCGGTCTACCCGTTCTGTACCGCAGGATGGACCTCGAGAGCGACAGCCTCCCCGCTGAGCGCTACGACATCGTACTCGCGTCCGGAGCCCTGCACCACATCGGGGATCTCGAGTTCTGCCTCGCTGAGCTGCACTCGGCCCTCAAGGACGGAGGCCTGCTCGCGATGATGGAGTTCATAGGGCCTGCCAGGTTCCAGTGGACCGAGAGGCAGCTCGAGATAGTATCGTCCATCTACTCGTTCCTGCCGCCAGGGCACCGCTTCAACCACACGCTGCCCGGCTACGCGCCGTTCGTCAGGAGGCCCGACATCTGCGCAATGGTAACAGGCGACCCCTCCGAGGCGATCCGCTCGGACGAGATGCTGGAGGTGATCGAGCGCTGGTTCGAACCGGTTTCCAGCCGGGAGCTGGGCGGGACGATACTGAACCCCCTGCTGGGCGGGACCCTGGAGAACTACGATGAGTCCGACGAGGCGGACCTTGCGTTCCTGCTGCTGGCGGCGGAGCTGGAGGAGATGCTGGTGGAGGAGGGGGCACTGCCGTCGGACTTCGCTTCGCTCCTCTACCGGAGGAGGGAAGAGCCTCTTCCGGGCGGCGATGTCCCCGGCTGCCGGGCGGCGCTCATAAGGCGTCAGGAAAAGGAGATTGAGGAACTGGTCAGGGGGTATGAAAGCCTGCGGGACGCCCACCTGGAGCTGGACGTCGAAATGGAGAGGGTGAGGTCGGCGGCGGGGGAGACGGGCGCGAAGGTCGCGAAGCTTCAGCACGAAAATGCCGGTTTGAAGCGAGGCCCGGTCTTTGCCTCCGCGCG
>JAGUWJ010000213.1 GCA_020062425.1 Actinomycetota bacterium | reverse complement strand
CTGCCAGGAGCCCTCATACGGCGCCACGGTGGCCCGCGGGTTCTTTATCCGCAAAGACCCGCTCCCGCTGTGGGCGTAGTACTTCTCGCTTCCCGCCTCGAAGAGCCCGTTCAGGGTCCCCGCCATGAAAGGGGACCAACCGGCGGACCCGGACTCGAAGCCGGGGTTCAACCCCGAGAGGAGGTTGGTGAGGCCCCCCGGCGGGGTCACGGTCAGGGTCTTGGCCCCGGCGTTGGTCACGATGCCCCTCACGGTGAGCGCGGAGCCTGTCATCTCGAAGGCTACCGGGCTTGTGCCCAGCTTCACCTGGTACTCCGACTTCCTGGACGGGTCCCACTGGCCGATGAGCTCGAGATCGGTCTTACCGTAGGTATCGCTGACCTTGAACTCAGCCTCCGGGGCGGTGAGGTTGTCCACCATCACGGTGAGGGGCTTACCAGACGTATCGAGGCCCATTCGCATGAGGTCCAGCGTGGTCACCGCGGTGTTCTTCACGTGAACTCCTGCCGCGTTGCCGGCCCTGTCCCGGTGGATGCGCGCCAGCCCCGGATTGTCCTGGTCGGGGAACGCCACCTGCATCTTCAGCCACCAGGCACGGTTCCTCACGTTATCGTAGGCGCGGTAGGCTACATCGTCCGGGTCGTCGTGGAGGGGCGCGTAGAGGGCGTTCAGGCGCTTGAAGGAAGTGAGTATCTTGCCCGGATAGTAGAAGTCGTCGCAATCTCCGACCTGCGACGTCGTCGCCGTGACGTGCGCCCCGTAGAAGTAACCCATAAGAGCGCTGTAGTCGTAGTTGTTCCATATACCGTACGTCTCCGTGACCGGCTTGGGCACGCCGGTCTGGTAATCGTAGAGGTTTGTCTCCGGCACTGGCTTGTAGAGGCCGGGGTTCTCCGCCCAGGTCTTCCAGATTCCCTGCCCGTGGGCGTAGCTGGAGCGCGGCCTCGAGGTTCCGCCGTAAACCAGTACGATCTTGCCGGCAGGGGTCTTCCACTTGATGGTCATGGGGTTGGTGGTGTTGGGGATGATGCTGTCGTACTCGGGCATCTCTATCCGCGCGGGGGTGTTGAGAGCGTTCTCCAGGATGTAGCGCGCGCTGTTCGCGTGAATGGTGTTCTTGACCCACGTCGCGGACGAGTCGGGCTCGGCTCCGTCCATCACCGCCCGCGCGGACACCGCGCTCCGCATGTCTTGTTCCACCCTGTATTTGACGCCGTCACCGTCGGGGTACCAGGTCTTTATCCAGTTGTAGTTGTGGGCGAAGTCCGTGGCCCCGAACGCCGGATGGATGCCGGCGAACATGTCGGGGTATCTCAGGCCGAGGTTCCACGCGCCCATCCCTCCCATGCAGACGCCCGAGATGAATATCTTGGAGCAGTCGGGGCGGATGAGGGTGTCGATGCTCGTCTCCTCCAGGGCCTGGTCGATGCAGTCCATTATGTCGGTCTCGCCGTAGAGCCACTCGTTCTGGACGCGCACGTCGTCGAACTGGTGCGACCCGCCGAAGCTGACCAGGCTCACCTCGCCCTCCGGGAAGGTCCCGTCCTGGATGCTGGCGGTCCGCTTGATGTAATCGACGAAGAACTCGATCATGTCCTCGAATACGGTGACTTTGATGGTGTGTTTCTTCGCCACATCGACGCTGGTGAGCTGGATGTTGGAGAGAGTTGTCAGGATACCGCTTGCGCGCTTCTGGATGCGGGCCCAGATCTTGCCCGCACCGTCTCGAACGAGGGTTGCCAGGTAGCAGTCGCCGTTCGCCTGCTTCCGCACCGCCAGCCCCGCAGCGGACTCGAGGTTGGCATCGTCGCCGGAGACCCCCAGAGTGGTCACATCGACGCTCGCCGAGTATGCGGCGCCCGATGAGAGGCCCCTGGTGGTGTATTTCCAGGTGTCCGTCATGTTTGACTGCGCGTAGACGCCTCCGGAGGCCTGCCAGGTGCCGGTGGCGGGAACCCAGTATTGAGAACCGGTCGCGAAGTCGTCGTAGATGTACGGCGTCGGTGTGCCGGAAGGGTCTTCCTTGCCGTCCATGAAGAAACTTCTGTAGTTCCTTCCCTCCGGGACTATCACCATCATGTTCATCGTGTTCGCCCAGAGCGTGTAAGGCAGGATGATGTTGCCGAGGTTTCCGAAGGAATGCAGGTCCACCCATACCGGCAGCTTCTGGGGTGTGGTGGTGCTGTTCTTGGGGATGTATATCTGGCAGGGGATGGGGGTACCGTCCACGCTGGAGGGGTAGTAGCGGGTTAGGACCCTGCCGTAGAGGTCCGAAGGCACCACCGGCTCGGCGCCCTTTGCCCTTGGGGGGCCCAGAAGGCAGAAGAGGAGGACTGCGAGCATCGCCGCTATTAGTATTAGCCAGACCAGGCGTGCGCAGTCACCCAACGGTCCCGTTCTTGTTTGCCTAAAAGCCATGGTAACCCCCATGCAACCCGTTCCCGTCCCACCCAGGTGATGATTAACCTCGATTACCGCTTAACCAGAATCCTATTGATGATGACAAAGATGTCAATAGAAAAATGAATAAGCGTGGGCGGACCGGCCCGAGCGAGCCTATCCGAGCTTGAGACTTCGGTGTTATCCGCGGTATATAATCCCACCGGGCGGGCGGCGCCCCCGAGGCTGCAGGCGTGTTAAAAAGGGAGGGTCGGGATGCTGGACATGCTGATCAAGGGCGGCACGGTCATCGACGGCACCGGGGCGGCGGGTGAGGTAGCCGACGTCGCCGTGGCGAACGGCGAGGTAGCGGCGGTGGGCAGGCTTGGGGAGACCAGCTCACGCCGGGTCATCGACGCCGCCGGCAAGGTGGTCTGCCCCGGGTTCATCGACATTCACACCCACAACGACCTCTATGTGATCCGCGACGACTTCGAGACGCTCTTCGAGCCGTACCTGAGGCAGGGCATCACCACGTGCGTGGCAAACAACTGTGGCTGGTCGCCCGCGCCGTGGCCCTCCGCCTACCCGGAGCTGATGCACGCCACGCTGCGCAGCATGGGCGTCTCGAAGGAGTTCAGGCAGAGCTGGGAGAGCCAGGCTGAGTTCCACACCTACTTGAAGACCAGGGGTCTTCCCATGAACTTCGTGCCGCTCGCCGCGCACGGGCCTATACGGATAGCCGCCATGGGGGACAGCGCGCGCTTCTCGACCCCACAGGAGCTGGAGGTGATGAAGAGCGAGGTGCGCTCGGCGATGGAGGCGGGCTGCCGCGGTTTCTCCACGGGGCTCACCTACTTTCCCGGCATGTACGCTCACACAGACGAGATAAAGGAACTCGCTAAAGTCTGCGCCGAGTATGGAGGAACTTACGCAACGCACGTGCGGGGGCTTTCGAGCACCTTCGACCGTGCGGTGGGGGAAGCGATAGATATAGCGCGGGCGAGCGGGTGCCCCCTGCAGGTGTCGCACCTGATGTCGGTTCCCAAGCTCTACGGGCTCGAGCACATCGTGAACTTCGGCGTGGATGTCTTCGAGAGCGTGAACAAGGTGGTGCCGCTGCCCGGGTGGCCCAACCGGGCGCTGAAGAAAGCGGTCAAGAACATAGACAGGGCTCTCGACGAGGGGCTGGATGTCGGCATGGACTTCATCCCTTACGTGCTGGGGAACACCACCGTCACCCAGCTCTTCCCGCCCTGGGCGAACATCGGTGGCACCGACGCCCTGGTGAAGCGCCTCGCTGACCCCGATACCCGCGAGCGCATCAAGCGGGACATCAGTAAGCTCACCCAGAAGTGGCCCCACTGGGAGGAGGGCTCCTGGTCTGACAACTACGTGAAGTCGCTCGGATGGAAGCTGTTCCGCATACTTTCTGTCGGGAGCGAGGAGAACCGGCACATGGAGGGCCGCCTGGTGACCGAGCTGGCAAAAGAGGCGGGCAAGGACCCCTTCGACTTCCTGGCGGACCTCACCGTGGAAGAGGAAGGGATGGTGCTGTTCCTCATGGGGCTCTCACCCGGCCCCTGGGTTGAGAAGGTGTTCATGAGCGTGCAGCAGCACCCCCGGCTCTCGGTGGGGGCGGACAGCCTCTTCCCCGAAAAGGGAGCGCCTCCGCTCTCCGCCTACGGGTGCTTCGTGAGGATTCTCGACCATTACGTGAAAGACCTGGGCTTTTATACCCTCGAGAACGCGATACACCGCTGCACGGGCATGGCGGCCTCGCGCTACAACCTCTCTGACCGGGGGGTCATAAGGCCCGGGTCGGCTGCCGACATCGTGGTCTTCGACTACGAGAACGTGCGCGACAACTCATCCTGGGAGGACCCGGCCCGTTACCCGGACGGCATCGAGCAGGTCATCGTGAACGGCACCATGGTGGTGTCGGAGGGAAAGTACGACGCGGAAGCGCATGCGGGGAAGCTCTTGTAGATGACGAGCTTCTAACCGAGGAGACGTAACAGGTTCTCGCTTGTCAGGATAGAGGTGTCGACACCAGGCCCAAGGAATGGTGCAACATCGCGCGCGGCTTTCTCCCAGGTGACGTCCTTCACTTTCTCACGAACGACGCCTCGCCAGTTGTTCAGGTCAAGAGTGGGGCCATCCCAGCCGGTCTGAAGTAAGGCATTGTTGAGAAACTCCATGTTCGGTGGAGGCCACTCGGTGTCGCTCAGATACCAGATTAGGTCATAGACATCTCGTCCCTTGAGGAACGGGCGCTGAAGTACTGCGTGCAATTTGCCCGCCAGGAGCGTGGCCTGGTCGTGGTGCTGGATCTGGAGGGGGAGGTGACGACGGATTACCGAAGTCGAGAGCACGGCTCCCGCCGGCGGCCTGGTATCGACCTCGAGTTTCACCGAGAGCTTCCTACGCTGGTCGGGAGAGAGACCGAGTTCACTCAATAACCCCGGGAATCGCAGGAAGGCGTTGTTGACAGTTCTTGTATCGTTTAATTTGACCTGGACATCGTATCCCTCCGCTGCGAATTCTGCCTCGATCGCCTTCAGATATGAGTGGAAGTCGTAGCCTGCATCTCTTCTATCGAGTGAGAAGTCGAGGTCCTCGGAGTAACGTGCAGACGAGTAGAGAAAGCGAAGTGCGGTGCCACCGTGAAAGGCGAGAGGGATCATTGCGCCCTTACGTTGCAGTACTCCCAGGACACGCGCCTGGATGTATTCCCTTACCTCGTTTTGAGCCTGCTGCGCCGAGGGCGACTCTCGAGCCAGCTCTTCAAGATATGCTTTCATAGCGAAACGTATGCCCCCGCCTCTTCAGCCGCAAGCTCATTGATGATATCAACGGCTCGCCGCAGCTTGGCCTTCTTCGAGTCGTCCGCCAGGATGGAAAGCCTGGTAGGGTCGAGTTGCTCCAGGTTCTGAAGACGCAACCCCTCCAGAAACGCCCGGTTGTCGGAAGCTGCCTCCAGATACACAAGGTCGAGCAGGGCTTTCTCCGGACTTGCCACGAGTGCGGACTGGGTATCAGTGAGCTTGATCGGTTGGAAGCCGTGAAAGAACTCTCGTTTGACACCTCTGAAATCGAAGGCCCCCAGATCGGTATCCCAGCGGCGGGGGCGTGAGGTGGTCACGCTTGTTACCACGGGTACGTATTCGGGGATGAGATCGTAGTGAGCCAGGGCTGACTGCAGGCTCACATAAGATGCGGGTACGAGCCTGTTGGCGATGAGGAACGGGTGCGGAGTGTTCTTGCTGAATGGAGGCGCGAGCGCGTAAAGCCCTCTTCTCAACTTGACGAGTTGGCCCGATGCCGTCCACCTGGAGAGCTGCCTGCGGACGTCCGCCGGATCCACTTCCCCCGCGAGGAGAAGGCCGGTCTCGAACAAGGGCTCGCTTCCGACTACTTCGAGCAGGTCGTGATATTTCATAGTAATAATATGCCATATATGGCTATATATTGCAATAACAAAGCCTCCGCTGTTTGCGGAATCTTCCTGTTGACATTTTATAATGTCCTGTTAATAATATATATATTGTCCTATTAACCTATCGCTTACTGTAATGTTCGATGCTAAGGTCGGAATGGCATTCACCCGAATAGCTAATTGACAGAGAGTATATTAGCAGTTCAAAATCTACTTACCGTTTGGCAGCGGGAAAGGGGACGGTGATGGAGACGGCGGCGGGGAGCCGATTTGAAGAAACTCATTCTCTACCTTGATTCCAGCAGATATCGGCCCATTACCAGGGCATTGCTGGGGCACGGTGACGTCGTCTATGCGGCGGACGTCAACCAGGCGCTAAAAGAAGTGGTGGCAAACGAATTCGATTACTTCTTCGTTGACGCCGACACCCCGCACGCGCGGGCCTTTCTCGAGCACTTGAGCCACGATCCGCAACTTCCACCGCCCAGTGGTCGCATCCTGTTGACAGGCAACGATGAGGAAGATTGCGAAGCGTGGAACGTTGACACGTTCGTGAAAAGAGACAGGGTGAAGGAAGACATTCCTTACATCTTTTCGCACCTGAAACGCCCGCGGGGCGAAGAGGTGAAAGTCCTGCGTATCGCTCCCGGGCCTGATGTCTATGAGGATCACAGAGAGGCATCAAAGACCACGGATGAGCATGAGGATCTCGGTGAACGTTCTCATGAAGAAGTATCGGGACTGCACACCAGGGCCTGCCAGCAGGAGAAAGACCTCCCGCTCCAGACACGGTCTTCTCGACGGTCAAGTGGGACGGTCAGTTGGTGGTACCGGATCGCTGCTCTGGCCTTGTTGCTGGCGGCTGCCGGCCTGTGGGTGTTCACAAATGGACCTCTGTCTTCGAGCGGGGTGCGCAAGGATGACCGAAAAGGGTTGCGCAAAGTGGAGGCGGAGTCCTCCGTCGAGGGAAGAGCAGAGGTGCCCAAGGCAAGCGATTCCGCTCCGCCGGTTTCGAGTGAAGCCGCGCTTTCGAGCGAAGCAGCGCAGCAGGTGTCGGCTCCCGTACAGGTCGATGAGAGCAGCGACCCTAGCGCAGGTCCGGGTGATCAGGTCTCAGGTGACAGCACGGAAGTCCCCATCGAAGCGGCACCTACGCCGACCTCTAATCGACAGCCGGGAGTGAGCATCAGCGGCCCCTCGCAGGTCATAGCACGCCAGGTTGCAGCTTTTTCAGCGAACGCTTCTGATCCCGATGGGGATGCCCTTACTTTCAGCTGGGGAAGCAGCACTACAACGAGATGCTGGAACGCACCGGGTCTTTACTCGGTAACTGTTACCGTGACGGACGGAAGAGGGGGGAGCGCCAGCGCGACCATGAGCGTGCGGGTGATCTGATCGGGGAAGGTGGGGAGGATGGATAAACGTGTTCCCATAGGAGTTATGCTTGCGGCAACGGTTGCACTGGCGCTATTTCTTTGTCTTTCAGGAGAGGCCGGAGCCTACCCGGACGGCTGGACCCTCCAGCGTCAGATCACCGGTTCTGGAGCGCTGAACTGTGACATCGACGCGTACGGGCAGTACGTATTCGCCACATGGGAAAGGGACGATGGTGCCATCGTCTTCAAGCGCTCGACCGACATGGGGGCTACGTGGAGCGCCGGGTTAGTCGTGGAGAACGGCGCATATGATAACGAACCGCCTGTCGTTGTCGTGGGGAGTCCGGGCAGCGGGAGCGTTTATGTTCTATGGCCTGGCAAGCGGGACGGTGGAGGATATTTCCAGACCTGGATCGCGCGAAGCACCGACTGGGGGGCGACATTCCCCAGCGCTCAGCGCTGGCACTCCACTGGCGACAGTAACAAGAGTGGGCACGACGCCTGCAGGTGGGATGAGAACAACGTCATCCTCTACAGCTTTGTCGACGATTCGAGCGGCTCGGAGGAGATACGCTGGGGCAAGATACATACAAATGGTTCGGTGACGACCGGCGGCACCCTCAGCGCGACGGACGGGATACAGAGTCACCAACCGGTTGTGGCGTGCAACGGGAACGCTGACGCCTTCGTGGTTTGGACGGATGAAGCCGGCGGAAGTTACAGCCGCAAGCACCTGGTCTGCAAGCGGACCGTGGACAGTGGGGAGAACTGGAGCGCGCCGGGCTCTGGCGTGCTTCCCTATAGCAGTGACTACCGTCAGTGCTGCCCGTCGGTCTTCTGGGAGGACCAGTACGTGGTGCTTGTCTACCAGGGCCAGGTGGTGAATGACAATCACTACTATTTCGGAAGGTATTTCTTTAACCCGTTCGGGGCTGACTGGACACCGGGAACGACCGCGCAAAGCGAACAGGTTGACACCGGATCTGTCGCAACATATCCAGAGACTGTTGGGTTTTCAGCTGGGGACTGTTTCTTTCGAAATGCCAGCAATCGGCTTTCTGAGTGGAATGCAGTGACCGACTTCCTTGGTGCTGAGACTATTGCAAGCGGAGGGCATTCAGTGTCGGTCGCATCGAAAGATCATACAAATGATGGCTCACTACACTATGCTTGCGCTGCGACTTCTGACGGAAAAGTCCTGATAAGACGCGAAGATTTGACTGGAACTAGTGCCGTACTCACGAAACCAAGTTTCACGGGGGCTGAACCGTTCTATTCCAATAACGATTTTCCAGTCGAATGCCGAGGGGCTGCTGATGATTTTGATGTGAACGGAACAGACATCGGCAGTGGAAAGAACTTCTCGAATGGCTTTGAGAATATCACCTACCATTTCACAACGAATGAAGCCACTTGGACTACGATGCCATGTGTAGGCGAGAACAGCATTGCGACAACTGCGCCGTTCAACAAGACTGTCGACACTGAATCACTCAACCAGCGCTGCATCAAGATAAAGACCACTTCCACCGACACCGCGGGCAACACCGCCGAGTGGATATCCCCGTGGATATACATCGACAAGGATCCGCCGGAGACGACGCTCGCCAGGGATGGGACCGCCGGCTCGAACGGCTTCTATGTCTCGGATGTCGACGTTTCTTTCGAGGTGAAAGATTACACTCCGGTCACAACCTACTACAAGGTGGAGAACCTGTTGACCGGTTCCGTCGACTCGAACTGGACCACCTACTCGAAGCCGTTCGAGCTCGATGAAGGCAGGTGGAGGGTCCATTTCTACTCAAAGGACCGCGCCGGGAACGTCGAGGTCAGTAGAAAAGCGGACTTGTCGGTTGACAGGACGCCTCCCGTTCCGTCGGTGAGCAGGCCCGCGAAAGATACTATCCAGACCGGTTATTACTCCTCGGAATCATTCCGTATAACCGGCACCGCGACCGACAGGAACGGTCTTTCATGGGCTGCTATCTACGTTGACAACGTGAAAAAATACGAGACGACCTGCAACTTCAACATGGCCTTCGTCTGGAGCCTGGAGGGCGTGAAGGAGGGCGTCCATAACATCGGCATCAAGGCAAAGGACGCCGCCGGCAACCCGGGAAGGACGTCCAAGAACGTTTACGTAGGAAACGTCGCCAAGGACTGGTACTTCGCCGAGGGCAATACTCTTCCGGAGTTCGACGAGTGGCTTTGCGTGCTGAACCCGGGTGACCGGGAGGTCCGCTACCAGATATCGTTCATGCTCGAGAACGGCGAGGTCCGCACTTTCGAGAGGTCGATGCTGGCGCACCAGCGCGATACTGTAAGGGTGAAAGACTATATTGGCGAACCGCATTCCGGGGTCTCTGCGAAAGTGCACTGCGATACCCAGGCGGTGGTCGCGGAGCGCCCGGTGTACTTCGTCTACAAGCAGGGTGAGCCTGCCTACGCGTGGAAGGGCGGGCACAACGTGATGGGTATCAACGTACTGCAAACCGAGTGGTACTTCGCGGAGGGCACCACCCGCAAGAACGAAGTGGACGGCGCCTTCGAGGAGTGGATATGCCTGATGAACCCGTCCGACACACGGACGGCAAACGTGGTCATCACTTACATGCTCGGTACCGGGCAGAATGTGGAGAAGGTATATCAGGTAGCGCCGCACTCGCGATACACGGTTGAGGTAGAGAAAGACGTGGGTGTGAACCAGGACGTCTCGGCGAAGGTCGTCTCCGACATTCCCATCGCGGCCGAGCGCCCCATGTACTTCAACTATCACGGTTTCTCTTACGACGGCTCAAATGTTGTGGGCGCGACCGGACCCTCGAAGTCTTGGTCGTTCGCGGAGGGGTGTACCAGGCCGGGGTTCCAGCAGTGGATCACCGTTCAGAACCCCAATGACGTAACGGCCGAGTGCACGCTCAATTACATGACGGGGGAGGGCAAGACCACCAGGGTAGTGAAAGAGGTCAAACCCCGCTCCAGGGCGACCGTAGATGTTCTCTCGGAGGTGGGGGACAACCAGGACGTCTCCACGACCATCGCCTCGGATGTTCCGGTGATCGCCGAGCGCCCCATGTACTTCATATACGGTATGGACTGCGGGAAGAACTGGAACGGCGGGGAGTCGGCGGTGGGCAACCCGGCGCCCAGCACCAACTACTTCCTGGCGGAAGGGACCACCATCTCAAGGTTCGATACGTTCTACACGCTCGCCAACCCGAGGGGTGAAGGGTGCAACGTGTCGATCCAGTACATCTTCGGTGACGGCTCGGTGCAGGAGTCTGAATACGTCATCGATCCGCACTCGAGGCTGACCATCAATGTGAGGGATGCCATACAGAAAGAGGCGAACGTGAGCGGCTCGATAACCGCGTCGTTCCCCATCGTCATCGAACGGCCGATGTACTTCCAGTACAACGATGCCATCACCGGCGGGCACAACGTGACAGGCTACGGGGTGGACTAACCAGAGCGAAAAGAAGTAGCTCTTTTGTGTAACATATGATTCCACATTGTGTTATCATGATTCCGGAGGTGGGATCATGAGTTACACCATCAGTTCATCGGATATCTTCGTCGGGCGCCGCAAGTTCAGGGAGAACATGACCGCTCACATCAAGAAGGCCCGGCAGAAGAAGTCGAAGATAATCGTCACCGACAGGGGGCAGCCCGACGCCGTGTGTATTCCAATCGAAGAGTATGAAGCTCTGATGGAGTACCTTGAGGACGTGCACGACCGGAACATGCTCCTCTCGGTGGCACGCTCGCGCAGAGAGATTGAGAGCGGTGAATTCATGGACGTCGGCGAGCTAGAGGAGTTCTTGCAGCTTGGGGAGTAGTGGCTATTCCGTTCGAATCCCTAAAAGCGTGGCGAAAGAGCTTAAAAAGCTTCCCCTCAATGACCGCAAGGCGCTGTTTGCGGCTATATCATCTCTGAAGGTAAGGCCGAGACCTCCCGGATATGCCAGGCTCAAGGTGAAGGATCTTGGCGAGTACAGGATTCGAGTGCGGGGATACCGCGTTCGCTACGACATCGATGACGAAGAAATGATAGTTGTCATTCTTGCTGTCAAGCCCAGGGGGCAGGCATATCGAATCTAGTATGATTCCGCCGGAAAATTACGTTGTTGCCTGACCCCAAAGGGAAATATGATGGAGTACCTGGAAGACGTGCACGACCGGAACATGCTATTGTCTGTTGCCCGCTCCAGGAAAGAGATAGAGAGCGGAGAGCTTCTTGACGTCGGCGAGCTGAAGGAGTTCCTGCAGCTTGGGGAATAGCGGTTATTCCGTTCGAATCCCGAAGAGTGTAGCGAAGGAAATGAAGAAGCTTCCGCTCCCGGACTGCAAGGCGCTCTTCGAGGCAGTATCATCTCTTCAGGAAAGGCCGCGATCCTCCGGTTATGCCAAGCTTAGAGTAAAAGACCTAGGCGAGTACAGGATTCGCGTCCGCGTGTACCGGATTCGATACGATATCGACGATGAGCGGAGGATAGTCTATGCGCTGGCGGTCAAGCACAGGGGGCAGGCATACAGAACGTAAGGCCGAAATCAGGAAAGTACGCCACGGGCTGCTTCGCCGTCTCGAGCAGGCCTTGATGGACAGGGCCTACGTGGAGGCTTATAAAAGGTTTCCGGACTCGGGCGGTTGGGGAGCATTGGGTGCGCTGATGTTGGCGAAGGGGTTTGAGGACGAGAATTCCTGGTAGGTGAAGCGTGGGTCAGCAGGGCGATGCCTTTGCAGCTTGTTCTTGAGGGCCTGTTCCTGAAGTAATTCTAGGTTAAGTGCCTGCCCCCAATGAAAATGCCGGGAAGTTAGCGAGTGCCTTGTCCAGGGTCGCCCGGTTGGGAGCTTGAAGGCAGAAGGTGGCCTCTCCCGCTATGCCGCAGTAAAAGAGCTCGCCGTCTGCTTCAAAGACGTACGCGTTCTGTGAATCGGCCGTCTTCTTCACATCTCCCTTGAAGCGGCGCTCGATGAGGTCGGCGTAGCCGTCGAAGAACTCACGAGCGTCATCCGCGCTGTCCCAGACGGTGTCGATCACCACTACCCGCGCTTCCTCGGGGCCGTCGTAATACTGGATGGTGTTGCCGCCCCAGCCCCTGCCGACCTCGGAACGACCGGCTTTGGGGAAGAACTCCTCGAACCACACGTTGATGTCGAACTCACCCAAGCAGTCCTCGTTGGTCTTCTGCCAGCCTTCGCCAAGCGATGTGGCGATATCGGGCACTTTCACCTCGCGGGGGTTCTCGCGTTTCTGGAGGTACTTCTCCGGGTGGAGTATCTGCTCGCTGGATAAGGGCGGATTCTCGAGCGCGGTGTCGATGGCATCCTCGCCGCCGGAGGTGTACAAGGCCTGGGCGAACTCGAGCCCCTCGGTGTAAGGGAAGAGCAGGCTCTCCCGGATGTAGAGCGGGGCGCGGTCGAGCTGCTCCGAGGAGTCTTCCATCTCGCCCTGCTCGCGCAGCAGCTGGGCCACGTTCGAGTACCTCTGTCCGTAGAGGACAATGGTGAGCGTGGCGTCGCCCTCGACCAGCGACAGTGTGCCGAGCGAGTTGTCGCCGTCGTACGAATCGCTCTCCAGGGGCTCTTCATCCAGGCCGAAGTTCTGGTCCTGCAGGGCGTGGGTGACTTCGTGGGCGGTGGTGAGCTCGTCCATGGCGCTGCCGGTGCCCTTGCCGGCAACGATGGTGATGGCCTTGGTCTCAGTGTCGTATGCCCCGGCTAGCTGCTCGGTGTAGACGTCGATAAGAAGCTTCTCCAGGTCCTTGTTCTGGGGGAACAGGCCCAGCGCGGTGAGCAGGTCCTCGTCCGCCTGGAGCTCCTCAGGTGAGCTCTCTTTGCGGAACTCCTTCATGAGCTGGTAGCGGATGGCCTCCTCGGAGCACTCAAGAAAGACGACCTCTTTCTTGAGTGGCAGGCCGCGCAGCTCGGAGGTGCGCTCGACGATGCGATCGAGCTGGGGCGAGTTCACCTTCTTGCCGCAGGTCTCCTGGTCGACCTTCAGGCGGAAGTTGAGCAGGTCGCCTATGTCGAACGGCTTGAGCGAGATGGCGCCGTCTGGGGGTTTGAAGATGCGGCCGGGCTCGAAAATGACCGTTGTGGCGGCCACCGCGACGAGGATGACGAAGAAAGCACCGGCCAGAACGCTGGCCAGCAGGCCTTTTCTTATTCGCATCTTTCTCGTGTCACCTCGCTTTCGCTCGAGAGTATCGGGCATTTCCGCGTCCGACATGATGATAACCCATGCCGTCGGGGTGATGACTGACGAGCGTCAAGGCCGCGCAGGAAGATAGACGCTCGATTTGACTCGATGGGTCCGCCCCCACGGTTGAATAATTCACCTCATGGGGTCTGACCCCCAAAAGGTGAATTCGCTTACCTTACGGTGTCTGTCCCCAGAGTTAAGTGCGATAATACCGATGGGATAATCCTTTTCTTGGAGCGAGTGCTAGGAGGGCGATGGTAGGCCGGAGATTGTACATCCTTATCCTGCTCACTGCCTTTGTCGCGGAGCTTTCAGCGGGGTGCGGCGGGGGAGCCGCAGCGGTCAACAGCTACACCTACATGGCGAACGAGATACTCTCCGATATCAACGCGAAGGCCGGCGATATCAAGAAGCTGTGGGTACTGCCGGTAGCCGAGCAGGGTGGCATGCCCGAGGCTGTGACCGATTACAGGAAAGCCCTCGCCGCGGCGCAGGAGAAGCTGGACGCGACCGACTCACCCGCGCCTTGCCGGGAACTGGACAGGATGCTCAGGGAGGCGGTGGACAAAGGCCGCGAGCTGGCCGACCTGGCCACGCCGTTCGCCGATTACCTGCAGTACATCGCCCCCATCGCCGCGCAGGTCTCGGAGATGGTCGATACGCTCAAGGCCCTCGAAGAGAAGGAGGACGTCTCATCGGGGCTCGCGCAACTGGCCGAGCAGGCCGCGGCCATTGACAGGGAGCTCCGCACCGTGATGCCTCCTTCCGTCTTCAACGGCATTCACCAGGAGCTGCTCCAGTTCGCGAACAGCATCGCGGTCGCTTTCGCCAGGGCCTCGGGTAAGTCCACCATCTATATGGAGTACGACAACAACAGCAACCGGGCCGACGAGACCGACGGAGAGACCGACGACGAAACCGCCCCGGACGAGGAGTCGTCCCCCGTGGTGCGTCCAAGGAACAGCCAGAAGCTCGAGCCGATAGTAGAGGAGATCCCCGACGCCTGGGAGCGGTTCAACGGCGAGCTGAGCTCGCTCATGGACGTGGTGCGCGAGGTCATAGGCCTCAAGGCCAAGAACCTGGAGGTCGAGGCCAAGATCGGCACCGCGCTCGCGGAGATAAAGAGACTGGAGAAGGAATACTAAAGGGGAAGCCCTTGGGCTATTCCCCGTTCTCATGGAGGTGCGAACCTTGCCCGTTATCGATGACCTGGCCCGCTGGGCTTCCGCGCTCTCTATAGATGATATCCCCGAGCGCGTGCGCGAGGTCGCCCGGAACCAGGCGGTATCGGTGTTGGGGGCGATACACGCCGGCGCGGGCTGCGCCGGAGGCCGCGCGGTGGTAGAGGCGGTCAGAGGTTGGAACGAGCCCGGGCTGTGCTCGTGCTTCCCCGGGGCTCAAACGCGGTCGCTCCACTCGGCCCTGCTTCAGAACTGCTCACTCTCCATGGCCCTCGATTACGACGATTACCTCTTCCTGGGGCATACCGGGCACAGCGCCGTCTGCGTGCCGTTCGCGGTGGGACAGATGACGGGGGCCGGCTCGGGAGACGTTCTAGCAGCGCAGGTTGCCGCGAACGAGCTGGCGGGCCGCCTCGGTGCCAGCGTGACCCTGGGGCCCCACAACGGGCAGATGTGGGCGCACATCCACCTGCTTTCGGCCG
>JAGUWJ010000204.1 GCA_020062425.1 Actinomycetota bacterium | reverse complement strand
CGCGACAGGCACCCCCTGCTGTGGGCTCAAGGTCACCGCCAGCGCCTCCGACAGCGTAGACATAATCCGTCCCGACATCTCTCTTACCAAGAGCGCGGATGTGGATTATGCCCTCGTCGGCGACACCGTAACCTACACCTTCGTGGTGGAGAACACCGGTGACTGCGACCTGAAGGGCGTAGTGGTCAACGACCCGCTCTTCCCGGTCAACCCCATCCACGGGCCTGTCGACCTGGCCAAGGGCAGCGGGCCCCAGACCTTCACCGAGACCTACGTGGTGAAGGACACGGACACCAGCCCGCTCACCAACACCGCCACCGCGACGGGCACCCCCTGCTGCGGACCGGACGTGACCGCAACGGCCGGTGACAGCGTCACCATAATCCATCCAGCCATCTCTCTGACCAAGGACCCGGATGCGGCTGTCTACAGGGTAGGCGATGAGGTGACATACACCTTCAAGGTCAGAAACACCGGGGACGTCCTGCTCACCGAGGTCGAAGTAGAGGACCCGATGCTGGACGCCGCGAATCCCATCTGGGGCCCTGAGACGCTGACCGTCGGTGAGGAGAAGACCTTCACCCCCAAGTACACCGTCAAGGATGGCGACGTGAGCCCGCTGGACAACACGGCCACGGCAAGCGGCATTCCCACTCCGGGCATGGTTCCTATAGGTGCCGCAGCTCAGCAGTTCGCCCCGGTCACGGATACCGCCGACGCGAGCGTGCGGATAATCCACCCCTCGATCGGCATCGAGAAGACCGGGCCTGACAGCGCCGAGGTCGGTGAAACCGTGACCTATGAGTTCACTGTCACCAACAACGGAGACTGCGAGCTGACCAACATAGTGGTGACCGATGACGTGCTGGGCGACATCGGAACGCTGGCGAGCCTGGGAGTCGGGGAATCGTACACCTTCACCAAGGACTTTACCGTTCCCGACGACGACCCGGACCCGCTGGTCAACACCGCCACCGCCACCGGAACACCGGAGGTCGGGGAAGACGTATCGGCCCAGGCGGAGCACACCACGGACATAACGATAGCGCCGATCCTTCCGGTTGGAGCCATCAAGATAACCAAGGTGCTCGACGACGCGGACGGTACGGTCCAGGAGGGCGACGACGTGGTCTTCACGGTCCAGGTGGAGAACACCGGGCAGGCGCTTATCCCGGCACCCGTCGCCGTCGAGGACACCTACGACACCGACTACCTGTCGTTCGTGTCGGCGAGCCTCGAGCCCGATTCCGAGAGCAGCGGAACCCTGAAGTGGGCTGACGTGAGCGAAGGCAAGGGCTTGAAGAGCGGAGACTCGGTCTCCATCACCCTCAACTTCAAGGCGGTCCAGGCAGGTGGCACCGTAAACGCCGCCGCTGTTTCGGCGGTTGACGCCAACGGGGCCGAGCTGACGGGCAACGCCAGCGCGCCGGTTCGGATAACCGAAGCCCCGGTACCTCTCATCCCGGTGAAGCCCGAAGAGCCGGTGGTAACGCCGGTGCTGCAGGTCGTGAAGGCCGTCCTTCCGGTCACCGGCGGTGACTTCACGGGCATAATGCTCGCGTCGCTGTTGCTGCTGCCGCTGGGGCTTGCACTTCTCGCGGCCGGCTATGCGCGAAGGAGGCTCCAGTTGAGGCTGGCCAGGAGTGACATATCTTAGGCGCGCATGGATGACACAGATGAACGAGACCCCCGCGTGAGCGGGGGTCTTTTCTTGGCTTCTAACTGCTCAGGACATCCACGACTGAAACGCTGGCGGCCTTGCCGATATCCACTTCGGCTCCTCCGCTCAAGACAAAACAGGTTCCCGCCTCGAACCGCTCGAGTACCGCGCGTGCGAACCGGCGGTAGGCATCGGTCGAAAGCCTGAACGCCCCGTAATCACCGATAGCAGAGTCGTACCCGAACACCACGAACAGGAGCTCAGGTTCAAAATCACGGGCGCGGTCGAGGGCAGCATCCGCGTGCTCCATGAAGAGGTCGTCGCCGCAGTCGTGGGGAAGACCGAAATCCACATTGTGAGGGCCGGAAGCGTCACCGAGCCCGCCGTAAGACGAGTGGAAGTTCACGTGCAGCACGCGCGGGTCAGGGCCCAGGATGTCTCGCGTGCCGTCACCATAGTGCGGGTCTATGTCCACTACCGCGATCCTGTTGACCAGGCCCCTGTTCAGCAGGTCCAAGGCCGCTGTCGCGACATCGTTTATGAAGCAGAACCCCCAGAACCCCTCGCGGCTGGCGTGGTGCCCGGCGGCTCCTACAAAGCAAAACGCGTGTTCGGCCTCGCCGTCGGCGACAACCCTCGATGCCTCGACCACGCCGCCTGTGGAAAGTAATGAGACCTCCAGGAAGCCGGACAGACCCACGTCCTCGATGTGCCTCTCGGTGTGGACGCGCCGCACCAACTCCAGCTGCACAGGTTCGGGCTCAAGCACCTGGACACCCGGGCGGTCCAGGCAGCCCTCTTTCCGGAGGTAAAGAAAGGCCGGTTCTACCCGGTCCTTGAGAGGCGGGTATCCTCCGTGGTAGAAGTCAGGATGGTAAACGACAAGCAGCCTCATGCATGTATGATAACCTTTGTCACGCGAAGCCGCTTGCGCGGAGTGATGCCATCGACCCGGAGGCGGAAATGCCGAAGATCAGCTACGACCCTGAGATAAAGGAATCGATCGACTCCCTCCTGCTCGACAACATAGAGGTAGAACCGGGAAAGGCGTTCGGGCTGCCGGCGTACTATATAAACGGGAAGATGTTCGCCGTCGTATATGAGGAAGGCGCGGCCATCAAGGTCCCACCGGAGATGGTCGCCGAGTTGCTGGGTAGAGACCACATCTCGGAGTTCAAGCCCATGGGCAGGCACACCATGAAGAGCTGGGTACTGCTCCGACGGGAAGACCCCGCGGGCTTTGCTGAGGACAGAGAGCTCTTTCAGACAGCCCTGGAGCATGTCTACGTCCTGTCCAAGGAGGAGAAGAAGTAGAAATCGGTTTCCCCGGGAGGTGATGCGCCCTGGCTTCCAGTGATGCGCTGATATATGGAGCGGGGATGTCAGGTATGGTGGCCGCCCTCAACCTGGCCCGCGACGGCTTTGCCGTTACCGTCCGAGAGCGGGAGCCGCACTACGGCGGCTCGAGCCTGTTCGACCCTTCGCTCCACACCACGCCGCTCGACGTGGGGGCGACGTCGGAGTACCTGGGGGTGGACCTCTCAGGCGTGTTCCACCCGGTCAGCGACCTGTGCCTGTATCTCCACGATTTCGAGGTCAAGGTGCCCGCGTCGATGTCATATCACGTCGAGCGCGGTTCGCGGCCGACCAGCATCGACACAATGCTCTACGAGAAGTGCCTCGAGGCTGGTGTCGAGTTCCAGTTCAACGAGCCCCTTCGCAAGGAAGACATCGGCGGACTGCCCCCCGGCACCATCATCGCCTGCGGACTTAACCGGCCTGCATACGACTATCTGAGGGTGCCGTGCATCGACTGGTTCGGGTGGGTATCGAGCGGCCTCGAGGAGAGTGAGGACTGCGCCTGGATATGGATGGACGAATGCATTACCGAATACGGGTACATATCGTTCTGCAACGGTCTCTACTACAACCTCCTCTTCAGCGCACGCGAGGTCGAACCGGAATGCCTTGAGCGATACAGGGACTTTATGCGGCGTGTGAGGGGGATGGACTATGAAGACTGGGAGTACATCGGCGGCGTCATTCCGCTGAAAGAACCGGATAACCCCCGGCTCGTCAGGGAAGAGCTGATAATGTGCGGCACCATCTCCGGCTGCATGGACCCCCTGATGGGATTCGGCATCTCGGGTGCCCTCGTATCGGGAAAGGTGGCGGCCACCGCGGTCGCTGAGCCTGAAAAGGCGCAGGAAGAGTTCGCAAGCTTCACGCGCAACTTCGCGTCTGTGCTCAACTTCAAGAACGAGGTCTGGTACGACCTGCGCGCGCAAGTGGACGCGCTGGAGGCGATCGCCCGCGTACTGGGCTCGCGGCGCTCGAGGAGGCTTGTCATAGAGGCACTCCTGAAAGGCCGCGAGCGTTCGGCGATACCGGGCTTCGGCCCCCTGGGCTGCAGTTGAAATATTACAGGAAGGAACGCGGAGGACGTCGAGTGACCGTCAGCTCGGTGGACCCGGTTTGACGGGAGGGTAGTAGTCTATCTTGTGCGCGGGACGCCTCCGTATGATGACATAAGACGCGACCGAGGCGCCGAGGGCGACGGTCGACAGCACCAGCAGCACTACTAGAGCCGTACTGGCCCCCACCAGCGCCACCGCGACCGCCGCGCCGCAGGTGGCCGTAGCGGCCACCACACTCGATATGGCGGCTGCTACCCGGAGCTTCTTGTGCGGGTCCTCGTCCTCGATCCAGATAATGGGGGCGACGTCAGGCGAAGCAGCGCACTCCTCGCAGATATCCTCGGGTATCTCCACAGGCATGGGCTGGCCGCACTTCGCGCAAGCCTTGAACTGGTCGGGCGGCAGGGGCATACCGTCCCCTCTTACAGGCCGCTGAATGGAGCCGCACTTGTCACATATCCGACCGTAAGGCCCGAGGTTGTGACCGCAGACTATGCACATCCTGTCGGTAAACCCGCGTATCCGCGCCATTAAATCGATTACCTCCGGGCTTTCGTAGCCTATTACACTATCGTACGGAACAGGCGGCTTTTCAAGGCTCTACTGCTCGCCGAGCATGGCCAGCACGCTCCTGCCGAACTCGTCGGCCGCCTCCGGCCCGGTGGCGGTGAGTATCAGCCCGTCACGCTGAACCATGGCGCCCGAGAACTCCGCCCCGCCTTCCTTGAGCTCGCCCGAGACAGAGCTGAAGCAGGTTGCTTTACGCCCCTTCAGCACGCCGGCCCTGGCCAGCGTAGCGGGCGCTATGCAGATGGCACCCAGTATCTTTCCCTGTTCGACGGCCTGCCTTGCTATCCTGTGCGCTTCCGGGTCCTCGAAGAAGACGGAGGAGCCCCGGCCGCCGATGAACAGGACGGCGTCGTAATCTTCCGCCTCGACCTCCCCAATGGTCACACTGGGGGTCACCTCCGCGCCGAACATGCCGGTGGCCTTCTCGGTGGTGGTGGAGGCTACGGTGACCTCAACACTCGCGGAGGTCAGTATCCCGTACGGCTCGAGGAACTCCTCATCCCTGAAATCGCGGGGAGCGACAATCATCAGGACCGATCTGGAAACCTGGCTGCTCATGACCTCTCCTCCCGCAGGACTATTCGATGTGTAAATGATACACCACAGGCGGGCGTGCCACCGGCATGTAACGTCTCATACGGTGGGTTGGGATGTTAAAATACGTTATGCCGGCTCGCCGGCGACGACGCCCCCGTAGCTCAACTGGATAGAGCGGAGGTCTTCTAAATCTCAGGTTGCAGGTTCGAGTCCTGCCGGGGGTGCCACTCCCATCGTTGCAACGAGAGCCGCGAAGCTCTATCTTTTATATTGCATCAAGGCCACTGCGGGGCGAATGCGCGCCCCGTCGGGAAGCTGTCGCGGTGGACGTAGCTCAGTTGGTCAGAGCGCCGGGTTGTGGCCCCGGAGGTCGGGGGTTCGAGTCCCCTCGTTCACCCCACCCGGCTTTCTGTTGCCAAACAACTTGACAACAGCGGTTAACTGCTACGTAAGTGTGTGCCGGGAGATTGCTTGAGAATATCGAAAGCGGTGATCATGAGCAGTAAGGTAGATGACATAACCAGGGCGGGCCTGCGGGTGTTTCCAAGGTGTGGGTACAGCGGCACAACTGTCGACCAGATACTGAGGGAAGCCAAGGTGGCCCGGTCGACGTTCTACGTCTACTTCCCCAACAAGCGGGAGCTCTTCAAACACATCGTAGAGGAAATCAACACTGTTGTTCTCGGCAAGGTCACGGCTGCGGTCGACGACATAATGGAGTCCTTCAGCGTACCGCAGGAGGAGTGGCCCAGCCGCGATGCGCTGAGGCAGGCGTTCGTAGACCTGATGAAATCGGTCTTCGGTTACATATCCGTCAACGACGGTATGACCCTGATGTTCACAGTCGAAATACCCAGGGTCGACGACGAGCTGACCCGCGTGTTCTTCGACTTCCAACGCGGCATGAAGGAGCAGTTCGTAAGGATCATCAGCTTCGGGCGTGAGATAGGGGTGGTCAGGACGGTCGACGAGCGCCTGAGCGCCGAATTCATCGTCGGCGGTCTCTTCCACCTGGCGGCCAGCGTGGTCGCCGGAGAGATACTCTACGACCTCGATGACATATCACGCCAGTTCGTGGACCTGCACCTGAGCGGCCTGCTGAGAGAGGGCGCGCTGGCCGACCGCGAGTAATAACTGACCGCCCAGTTCAGTTCCGCTTACAACTGACTTCATGAAAAAGCAGCCTCCCGTGTTACGCTCTTGATTGGAAAGTCGAGAGGCAACAGGAAGGAGGCTGGTTTCAATGCTACACGCGGGCCTGG